>NZ_MUND01000631.1 GCF_002154375.1 Streptomyces glaucescens
TGCCCGGTGCCGCTGCGCGCGCAGGACGCGCGCAGCGGCACCGGGCAGGGCTGCTGACCAAGTCAAGAGGTGGAGGTTCCTCCGTGCGAGGGGACTGGGCGATGTCATGGGGGTGAGCGGCGTCGATCCTTGCACGCGACTCGGGAGGTTGCGCAAGCCCCCTGTGACCGATGGGTACTCATGTCCCCTTTCGGGCCGGTCTCCTACCGGGGTTCCCGGACGTCACGCCGTGTCCGGTATCGGCAGCGGACGCTTCTCGATCGCCGCCGCCATCACCTCCGGGAACAGATCGGGCGTACAGGCGAAGGCCGGTGTGCCGAGCGCCGCGAGCGCCGCCGCGTGGTCCCGGTCGTAGGCGGGCGCACCCTCGTCGGACAGCGCGAGCAGCGTCACGAACTGCACCCCCGACGCCTTCATCGCCGCGACCCGTTTCAGCATCTCGTCCCGTATCCCCCCTTCGTAGAGGTCGCTGATCAGCACCACCACCGTCTCCGTGGGGCGGGTGATCCGCGACTGGCAGTACGCAAGCGCCCGGTTGATGTCCGTGCCGCCGCCCAGCTGGGTGCCGAACAGCACGTCCACCGGGTCGTCGAGCCGGTCGGTGAGGTCGACGACCGCCGTGTCGAAGACGACGAACCGGGTGCTGACCGACCGCATGGACGCCAGCACCGCCCCGAACACCGAGGCGTGGACGACGGACGCCGCCATCGAGCCCGACTGGTCGACGCACAGGACGACGTCCTTCTTCACGGACCGCGACGCCCGCCCGTACCCGATCAGCCGCTCGGGCACGACCGTCCGGTGCTCCGGCAGATAGTGCTTGAGGTTGGCCGCGATCGTGCGGTTCCAGTCGATGTCGTGGTGGCGCGGCCGGTGGACCCGGGCGCTGCGGTCGAGCGCGCCGGCCAGGGTGGCCCGGGTGCGGGTGGCGAGCCGCTTCTCCAGGTCCTCGACGACCTTGCGCACGACCGCCCGTGCGGTCTCCTTGGTCGTCTCGGGCATCGCCTTGTTCAGCGAGAGCAGGGTGCCGACGAGGTGCACATCGGCCTGCACCGCCTCCAGCATCTCCGGCTCCAGCAGCAGCGTGGACAGTCCGAGCCGGTCGATGGCGTCCCGCTGCATCACCTGGACGACGGAGGACGGGAAGTACCTCCGGATGTCCCCGAGCCAGCGCGCCACGGCCGGCGCCGAAGCGCCGAGCCCCGCCGCCCGCTCCTTCCCGGCGGCCGGCTTGTCGCGCTTCCCGTACAGCGCGGCCAGCGCGCCGTCCATCGCGGCGTCCCGCCCGGTGAGCGCGTGTCCGGTGCCGTCGGCCGCGTCGCCGCCGAGCACCAGCCGCCAGCGCCGCAACCGCTCGCGGGCGGCGGCCTCCGGATCGACCGCACCCGCCGGGCCGCCTGCACCCGCCGGACCGGCCGCGCCCGCCTGATCGGACGTCCCCCTCGGCAGCCCGGTGGCCCCCGTCCCGGTCGTCATGTGCCCACCCCCACAGGTCTGTTGTCCTCGAAGCCGGCCGGTCCGCCGTCCCCGTCCAGTCCCAGCAGCAGCCGCACCACCGGCAGCACGGCGTCCGCTCGCTCGGTGTCGGGGTCCGGGGCGAAGCCGGGCAGCCCGGCACCCGTCCCGGCGACGCTCCCCCGTGCCCCGGGCCCGCGCCGGACCAGCTCGCCGAGGGTTCTGCGCACGCCCGGCTCGTACGCCGAGAAGGTGCGCCGCAGCAGCGGCAGCACATCCGTGAACGTCTCCGCCGGAACCCGGGTCAGCCAGCCGTCGACCAGACCGAGCAGCCGCTCGTCGTGCACCAGCAGCATTCCGCCGGCGCCGCCCCCGACGAAGCCCTCGATCCACGCCGCCGCGTCACCCGGCGGCGTCCCCGGCGACAGCGCCAGTCCCATGAGCCGGGCCGCCTCCTCCTGGTCCAGCGCTCCGTCGTCCAGCAGCAGTCGCGCCGAGCGGCCCCGGATGACCCCGGGCACGCTGTCCCGCGCGGACAGCACACCGAGCACGGCCTGCCAGCGCCCGCGCAGCCCACCGTGAGCGGGGGCCGGTGTCCCGCCGAGCAGCCCGACCGCCCGGTGCACCGCGTCGAGATGGTGCCGCATCTCCTCCGCCGCGTCGGCGTCGAGCGCGGTGCAGGCCGGGGGCAGGCCGACGAAGACCCTCTCGGCGAGGCCCGCGGCGACCTCGGCCAGCGCTCCGGTGTCCGTGCCGCGCACATCGCCGTAGCGCAGGGAGCGGACCAGGGCCGGGAGCGCCTGCGCGAGGTGGCCGACGTCGGTGTCGAGCGCCGCGCGGTCGGCGAGGATCCGCATCACCGTCGGCAGGGCGTCCGGCAGTCCGGCGAGCAGGCAGTGTTCGGCCAGCGCGGTGACCTCTGCGAGACTCCGCGCGGCGACGGCGTCGGCCTCCGCCTTCGCGCCCGCCGCGCCGAGCACCGTCGTCCCCCAGCCGCCCGCCTCGGCGACCCGCACGGCCAGCTCCGGCTCCCAGCGCAGCCGCCAGGTCTCCCGGAACGTACCCGTGCTGCCGCGCGAGACGGCCGGCTCGCCCCAGGGCACGTCCAGCAGCCGCAGCCGGTGCAGCAGCCTGCTGCGCCCGGCGTCGGTCTCCTTGCGCAGGTCCAGCTCCAGCTCGCGCTCGGGTGCTTCCGGTTTGAGCCGCAGCCGGCGCTGGAGCCGGGTGAGGTCGCGCTGCAACGGCACCGCGGGCGCCGAGGGCGGCACCTCGCCCAGGGCATCCCCCACCACCAGCCGGTCGTGCACCAGGGCCAGCGACACGTCCGAGCCGTCGCACATCACCGCCCGTACGGCGTCGGTCGTCTCGCCGAGTCCGGGCAGCGGGCGCCCGCGCAGCGCGGCGAGCGTGTCCGCCAGCCGGACCGCCTCGATGACGTGCGCCGGGGAGACCGTCCGGCCCTCGTCCCGCAGCAGCCCGGCCACCTTGGTCAGCCACCGTTCGACGGGCCGGTCCGGCGCGGCGAACAGATGCCCGTACCAGCCCGGCGAGTCGACGCCCGCCCCGTACCCGCCGGCTCTCGCGAGCCGGCGGTAGGTCCACGGCACCCACGTGACGTCCGTCCTGACCTTGGGCAGCCCCTTCAGCATCGCCCGGTCGGCGGCGACGGTGGCCTTCCGCCGCAGCGCCGGGACATGCCAGGCACCGCAGACCACGGCCACCCCGCCACCGAACTCCCGCTGTGCGGCGCGCACCTGGAGCCGCATGTACGCCTCCCGCACGAGGTCCCGGTCCTGGCCTCCGCCGCCGTACACCTCCCGCAGCGATCCCATGGCCTCCTCCAGCGCGGCGAACGACGCGAACGGGTCCCCGGCGCCGGCGCCCCGGTGCTCGACCACGTCCTCCCACCAGCGCTCCGGGTCGTCGTATCCGGCGGTCCCGGCGAGCACGGCGAGCGGATCGACCCGCACGTCGGCTCGGGGCGGCGGCTCCTCCCCGCCGGCTCCGGGCACCGGCTCCTCCGCGGCCTCGTCCCCGCATCCGGCCGCCGCCCCGCTCCACGCCAGCGTGTGCGTGGCCGGCAGGTCGATGAAGCGGGCGGGCACGTCGTGGTCCAGGGCCCAGCGGAGCGCCACCCACTCCGGGGAGAACTCGGCGAGCGGCCAGAAGGCCGACCGTCCGGGTTCGTCCACGGCGTGGGCGAGGAGGGCGACCGGGGGCCGCATCTCCTCGTCGGCGGCCAGCGGGATCAGCGGGTCGGCCTCGGGTGGGCCCTCGATCAGCACCACTCGGGGCAGCGCGGCCTCCAGCGCCGCCCGCACGGCCCGCGCCGACCCGGGCCCGTGGTGCCGTACGCCGAGCAGCAGCGGCTCCCCGGCGCGGGCCGCTCCGGCTGCCCCGGCTGCCCTCTCAGCCCTGGGAGCCTCAACCACCCCAGCCGCCCCGGCTCCTCCGGCCCGGACCGCCCGCTCGGCCTTCTCGGCGTCGTTCATCCCGTCCCCCTGGCCGCCGCGGCCACCCCAGGTCGTCGTCGGACACCACGCACCCGACCACCCCGTCACCCGGGTCCCCGCCCACCACGTTCCATCCGCTGTCGTTGCCGTTGCCGCTGCCGTTGCCGCTGCCGCCGGCCTGGGCGTTGTGATTGCCGTTGCCGTTGGCGTTGCGACTGCCGTTGGCGTTCCGCTTGCCGATCACGCGCTCACCTCCCGGCACGCCCGGTAGAAATCGGTCCAGCCGTCGCGTTCGCGGACCACCGCCTCCAGGTACTCCTGCCAGACCACCCGGTCCGCCGCCGGATCGCGGACCACGGCGCCGAGAAGGCCCGCGGCGACATCGCCCGGCCGCAGCACGCCGTCGCCGAAGTGGGCGGCCAGCGCAAGGCCGTTGGTGACGACGGAGATCGCCTCGGCGGTGGACAGCGTGCCGCTCGGCGACTTGACCTTCGTCCGGCCGTCCGCGGTGACCCCGTCGCGCAGTTCCCGGAAGACGGTCACCACGCGGCGGATCTCGTCGATCCCGTCCGGCGCGGCGGGCAGGTCGAGGGACCGGCCGATCTGGTCGACGCGCCGCGAGACGATGTCGACCTCGGCCTCGACGGTCTCCGGCAACGGCAGCACCACCGTGTTGAACCGGCGGCGCAGCGCGCTGGAGAGGTCGTTGACCCCGCGGTCGCGGTCGTTGGCCGTGGCGATCAGGTTGAAGCCGCGGACGGCCTGCACCTCCTGGCCCAGCTCCGGTACCGGCAGTGTCTTCTCGGACAGGATGGTGATGAGGGTGTCCTGCACGTCGGCCGGGATCCGGGTCAGTTCCTCGACACGGGCGGTCATCCCCTCGGCCATGGCCCGCATGACGGGGCTGGGCACCAGCGCGTCGCGGCTCGGTCCGTGGGCGAGCAGCTGCGCGTAGTTCCACCCG
This sequence comes from Streptomyces glaucescens, assembly GCF_002154375.1. GTDB lineage: Bacteria > Actinomycetota > Actinomycetes > Streptomycetales > Streptomycetaceae > Streptomyces > Streptomyces glaucescens. The sequence continues at coordinate 4,873 of NZ_MUND01000631.1, forward strand.
TAGCGGATCGCCTCCTCGGGTGTGCCGGCCGTGCCCTGCACCAGCAGCGTGGAGTCGCCGCTGACCGCCGCGGCCAGGTGCTCGGAGACCCAGGTCTTGGCGGTGCCGGGCACGCCGAGCAGGAGCAGGGCGCGGTCGGTGGCGAGGGTGGTGACGGCGACCTCGACGAGGCGGCGCGGCCCCACGTACTTCGGAGTGATCACCGTGCCGTCCGGCAGGGTGCCGCCGAGCAGATAGGTCGCGACGGCCCACGGTGACAGCTTCCAGCGGGCCGGGCGCGGACGGTCGTCCTGTGCCGCCAGCGCCGCGAGCTCGTCCGCGAAGGCGTCCTCGGCGTGCGGGCGCAGCGGCTCGCTCGCGGTCGGTCGCACGGATGTCGGTTCCTTGGACACGGACATGGCGAAGTCCCCCTCCAGCTGAGCCGGTTCGGTCTGTGACCAACCGTGCACCACCCCACTGACAATCCGTTCCGACCTGCGCGAACGTGCCTCCGGCGATGCTCGCCGGGTCGATTGTCAGTGGGGGGATCTACCGTCGGAGACATGACTCAGCAGGGGGTGCGCTGGACGGCGGACCAGGTGCTGGCACTGGCACCTGACGCCGCGTCACGCTCAGCGGGCGGCAGACTCGGGGTGGCCGGGCCGTGGTCCGGGACGGGGACGGACGAGGGGGCGGTGTGGGGACTGTGCAAGGGCAGCGGCAGCGAGCCGTATCGGACGGTCGTGGACGTCACGGACGCGTCCGGCCCCGCGTTCGGGTGCAGCTGCCCGAGCCGTGGGTTCCCGTGCAAGCACGCGCTGGGACTGCTCCTGCTGTGGTCCGGCGGGGAGGTTCCGGCGGCGCCGGACCGGGTGCCGGACTGGGTGGGGGAATGGCTGGCGGAGAGGGGGGAGCGCGCGGCGCGGCACGGGACGGCCGAGGAGGGGGGCTCCGCGCCCGGTCCGGCCGACCCGGAGGCGGCGCGCCGCCGGGCGGAGCGCCGGGCAGCGCGGATCACCGCGGGCGCGACGGAGCTGGAGCAGCGCCTGGCCGATCTGCTGGGCGCCGGCCTGGCCACGGCCGAACAGGCGGGGTACGGCCTGTGGGAGGAGACGGCCGCCCGCATGATCGACGCGCAGGCCCCGGGCCTCGCCTCACGGGTCCGGGAGCTGGGCGCGATCCCCGCGTCCGGCCCCGGCTGGCCGGTGCGCCTGCTGGAGGAGTGCGCGCTGCTGCACCTGCTCGACCAGGGCTGGCTGCGCCGTGAGCGACTGCCGGACGGCCTGGCGGCGACGGTCCGTTCCCGGGTCGGCCTGCCCTCTTCGGCGGACGGCCCGCCCGTGCGCGACCACTGGCTGGTCCTCGCCCAGTACGACCTGGCGGACCCGCGGCTGACGACCCGCCGGATCTGGCTGTACGGCACGGAGACGCGCCGCACCGCGCTCCTCCTGTCGTACGGCGCCGGAGGCCGCGCCCCGGACCTGGCCCTGCCGGTCGGACTGGCCCTGGATGCGGAGGTGTCCGCCTACCCGGGCGCCGGGCGGCTGCGAGTGGCTCTCGGCGAGCGGTTCGCGCCTCCCCGGCCCACGTCGGCACGGCCCGCCGGGGTGACGACGAGTCAGGCGGCGGCCCGTTACGGCGAAGCGCTGCGGGACGACCCGTGGCTGGACGCGGTCCCGGTGACGCTGGGCCGGGTGGTGCCCACTCCCGACGGCGACTTCTGGCAGCTGGCGGACGCCGACGAGGACATGGCGCTGCCGCTGACCCCCGCGGCTCGTTCCCGGCCGGGGCTGTGGCGCCTGGTCGCGCTCTCGGGCGGTGCCCCCCTCACGGTCTTCGGCGAGTGCGGCCACCAGGGCTTCACTCCGCTGACGGCCTGGCCGCGGGGGGAGGGCGAGGTGGTGCCGCTGCACTGACCCCGGCGGCGGCCGTCTCCCCCGCCTCTCGCTCTCCCTCGGCTCTCTCGGCTCCCCGTTCGGCGCGGGAGACACATCGAGGCCGCGGCTCCCGCGCCGGACGCGCATCCGACCCGCCCCGCGGGACACCCGCCACCGATGACCTCTCGACCGCTCCGGCACGCGCTCGGAGGAAAGGAACCTCGTGACCAGGACTTACGCTCCTGCGCAGACGCCCGCCCCGGGCGCCTGGGAGGAGCTCGTCACCGCAGCGCTGCTCGGCACGGACCGGCGTACCCCGCCCGGCATCCCGCCGGGCCCTCGGGCACCGGCAGCACTGCTGGACGCGGCGGCGGCGGAGACCGTACGGCGCCGGGCGGGGCTGCGCCCCGCGCGGGCGGCGCGGCGACCGGACCCGGCGCCCGAGGATCCGCGGCCGGCGCTGCCCGCAGCGGCGGCCCGCAGGCTCGCGGTGCTGCTGGCCGACCGGTCCGGCACGGCGGGCGGCGGGCGCAGAGGCGCCGCGCCGGATCTGATGGAGCTGCTGCCGCAGTGGCTGGCGATGGCCAACGCCCATGGCTTCGCGGCGCCCCCGCAGGCGCTGCCCGCGCTGCTGGACGCGGCCCGGGGCCGGACCGATCTGCGGCCCGCCGCACTGGTGTTCGCGGGTCCGCGCGCGCTGTGGCTCGCCCGGCTCAACCCGGACTGGCGGTTCGCGCTGCGCTCCACGCCGGGCGGCGACGCCGCGCTGCCCCGGCCGGGGGACACGGACCGGGTCCGGGAGCTGTGGCGGGAAGGCCTGTTCGCGGAACGGGTCGCCCTGCTCACGGCGATCCGCGCACAGGATCCGGCCGCCGCCCGCGAGCTGCTGGCGGGCACCTGGCCGACGGAGCGCGCCGAGGACCGGCTGATGTTCCTGGACTCGCTGCGCACCGGGCTCGGTCCGGACGACGAGCCCTTCCTGGAGCAGGCGCTCGCCGACCGGAGCCGCAACGTCCGGGCGACGGCGGCCGAGCTGCTGTCGGCGCTGCCGGGTTCGGCGCTGGCCGGGCGGATGGCGGTCCGGGCGGCGGCCTGCGTCGCCGTCGACCACACCGGGGACGGCCCGCGACTCGTCGTCGAGGCGCCGCACGAGTGCGACGCGGGCATGGAACGCGACGGTGTGATCGCCAAGGCCCCGGCGGGGCGCGGCGAGCGGTCCTGGTGGTTCGGTCAGCTGGCGGAGGCGGCGCCGCTCGCGGCCTGGCCGGCCCGGCTGGGCGGCCGTACGCCGCGCGAGATCCTGGCCCTTCCGGTGGCCGACGACTGGCGGAGCGAGTTGCACGCGGCCTGGTGCCGGGCGGCGGTGCGGCAGCGGGACGCGGAGTGGGCGCGGGCGCTGCTCGGCCCGCCGTCGTCACCGGAGGCGGGCGGGCCGGGGGCGGTGTCGCTGGCCGAGCGGGCCAAGCTGCTGGGCACGCTGGGCGCCGGGGAACGGGCCGCGTGGGTGGCCGGGTTCATCGCGGCGCACGGACTGTCGGAGGCGTTCCAGCTGCTCGGTGTGTGCGCGGTGCCGTGGGCGGCGCCGCTGGGGCGGGCGGTGGTCGACGCGCTCAACATCGCTCGCGACGCCGGGAGTTACCCGTGGAGTTTCAGCGGGGTGATGGGACTGGCCGAGCGCTGCCTGGACCCGTCCGAGGCCGGCCGCCTCGACGGTCTCCTGGCGGCGCCGGAGGAAGCGGAGGACGCGTCACCGGGGGCGGGCGGGTAC
>NZ_MUND01000632.1 GCF_002154375.1 Streptomyces glaucescens
GCCCACCCACCGGGCACGACCACGGCACCACTCCCAGCCCACCCACCGGACCCGGCCATGGCATCACCTCCGGCACACCGGATGAACCCGACCGTACGACAGCCCCGGGTGACGTCCCTCGCCTCCCGGGGCCGGGGAGTGTAGACAGGGCACATGGTCCGACATTTGGGTCGATCCCGGGCTCGGTCCACCGGACCGCCCGACACCGCGCGCGTCCGGCGTGTGTCACGGGCGCTGCCGGACAGCGGTCCGGGGCCNNCCGGCCGGCCGGGCCCCGCGGGCGGACTGCGCCTGGTGCTGAGCGGACGCAGTGTCGCCGGGCAGGTCTTCGTGCTCCAGGTCGTCGTCGTGCTGGTGCTGGTCGCCGCCGCGGTGGTGGCGCTGGTGCTCCAGGCCCGCTACGACAGCACGCAGGAGGCCCGCAACCGGTCCCTCGCCGTCGCCGAGACCTTCGCCGCGGCGCCGGGCACCCTGGAGGCGCTCTCCGCCCCGGATCCCACGGCGGTGCTCCAGCCGCGCGCGGAGGCGGCACGCGAGGCGACGGGCGTCGACTTCATCGTCGTGATGAACCCGGACGGCATCCGCTACACCCACCCGCTGCCCGACCGCATCGGCAAGAAGTTCGTCGGGAACATCGAGCCCGCGCTGGCCGGTGAGCCGGTGACCGAGGAGATCGACGGGACGATCGGGCGGCTGGTGCAGGCCGTGGTGCCGGTCCAGGAGCCCGACGGCACCGTGGTCGGCCTGGTCTCGGCGGGGGTCACCACCGAGCACGTGGGCGGCGCCGCGGACCGGCAGCTGCCGCTGGTGCTGGTCGCCGCGGCGGTGGGGCTCGCGGTGGCCACGGCGGGCACCGCGCTGGTGAGCCGGCGGCTGCTGCGGCAGACGCACGGGCTGGGCCCGCGCGAGATGACCCGGATGTACGAGCACCACGACGCGGTGCTGCACGCCGTCCGCGAGGGCGTGCTCATCATCGACGGCGAGGGCGCGCTGCTGCTCGCCAACGACGAGGCACGGCGGCTGCTGGACCTGCCCGAGGACGCCGAGGGCCGGCACGTGCGGGAGCTGGGCCTCGACCCGGCCACCGCGGAGCTGCTGGCCTCCCGCCGGGTCGCCACGGACGAGGTCCGGCTGGTCAAGGACCGGCTGCTGGCCATCAACCAGCGGCCCACGGACGTGGCGGGCGGCCCGGCGGGCAGTGTGGCGACCCTGCGCGACTCCACCGAACTGCGCGCCCTGTCCGGCCGGGCTGAGGTGGCACGGGAACGCCTCGACATGCTGTACGCGGCCGGCGTCGGCATCGGCACCAGCCTCGATGTGACCCGGACGGCGGAGGAGCTGACGGAGCTGGCGGTGGCCCGGTTCGCGGACTTCGTCACCGTGGACCTGTTCGACGCGGTGCTCGCCGGGGAGCAGCCGGAGGCCGGGCTGGAGCTGCGCCGCACCGCCTTCGGCGGGATCCGCCAGGATCCGCCGCTGTACCCGGTGGGCCGGCGGATCCGGTTCGTGGGCTCCTCACCGCAGGCGCGCAGCCTCCGCACCGGGCAGGCCATCCTGGAACCCCGGCTGAACGCGGCCCCCGGCTGGCAGGCGCAGGACCTGGAACGCACCGCGCAGGTGCTGGAGTACGGCATCCACTCGCTGATCACCGCACCGCTGCGGGCCGGATCGCTGGTCCTGGGGCTGGCCAACTTCTGGCGTTCCCGCAAGCCCGAGCCGTTCGACGCGGAGGACCTGGCGCTCGCCGAGGAACTGGTGGCGCGGGCCGCCGTCTCCATCGACAACGCCCGCCGCTACACCCGCGAGCACACCATGGCGGTCACCCTCCAGCGCAGTCTCCTGCCGCGCAGCCTGCCCGAGCAGAACGCGCTGGACGTCGCCTACCGGTATCTGCCGGCGCAGGCCGGGGTGGGCGGGGACTGGTTCGACGTACTGCCGCTGTCCGGGGCCCGGGTCGCCCTGGTGGTCGGCGACGTCGTCGGGCACGGGCTGCACGCGGCGGCCACCATGGGCCGGCTGCGGACGGCCGTGCACAACTTCTCGGCGCTGGACCTGGCGCCCGACGAGCTGCTGACGCTGCTCGACGAGATGGTGGCCCGGATCGACCAGCACGAGGCCGAGGAGGACGGCAGCGCCCCGGTCACGGGCGCGACCTGCCTGTACGCCATCTACGACCCGGTGTCCCGGCACTGCGCGATCGCCCGCGCCGGGCATCCGCCGCCCGCCCTGGTCCGCCAGGACGGTGTGGTGGAGTTTCCCGAGGTGCCCGCCGGTCCCCCGCTGGGCCTGGGCGGGCTGCCGTTCGAGACGGCCGACCTGGAGCTGGCGGAGGGCAGCCGGCTGGTGCTGTACACCGACGGGCTGGTGGAGGACCGGGTCCGGGACATCGACGTCGGACTCGATCTGCTGCGCGAGGCGCTGGAGCACGCCGGTCCGTCGCCGGAGGACACCTGCCGGGCGGTCGTGGACGCGCGGCTGTCGGCCCGGCCGAGCGACGACATCGCCCTGCTCGTGGCCCGCTGCCGGGCGCTGGGCCCCGACCGGGTCGCCGCCTGGGACGTGCCGCCCGATCCGGCGGCGGTGGCGGAGGTGCGTTCCTCGGTCACCCGGCGGCTGGCCGACTGGGGCCTGGAGGACCTGGCGTTCACCACGGAGCTGATCCTCAGCGAACTGGTCACCAACGCGATCCGGTACGGCGGCACCCCGATCCGGGTACGGGTGCTGCGCGACCGCACCCTGATCTGCGAGGTCTTCGACAGCAGCAGTACGGCCCCGCACCTGCGCTACGCCGCGATGACGGACGAGGGCGGGCGTGGTCTGTTCCTCGTCGCCCAGCTGGCCGAACGCTGGGGCACCCGCTATCTCCCGTCCGGCAAGGTGATCTGGGCGGAACAGCCCCTGCCGTGAGCCGGCCGCCAAGGGTTTGACGGGGCCGGCCCCTGCCGCACGGCAACGGCCCGGCCCCCGGGCTGTCCCGGGGGCCGGGCCGTGCGGGGTGAGTGCCCTCAGCCGCCGCTGAGCCGGGCTCGCAGCAGTTCCTTGCCCAGCTCGGCACCCTTGCGGCTGTCCGCCTGGGCCTTGCGGAACAGCTCCGCGACCTCGGTGTCCTTCTGGCGCTCAGCGTCCTGGATGTACTGCTCGAGACGCAGCGCGTTGCCGAGGCACGCCTCCACGTACCAGATGAGGTTGTAGTCCTTGTCCGCCGTGCCGGTCACACCGCCGGTCTCCGTGCTGCTGGTCACTCGGGCCTCCTCCTTCTGTGCGGTCGATGTCTCGTAGCTCTCGGAGCTGCGGGCCGGGTACCCGTCGTTCGCAGGGCCACACCAGCGGCATCCGGGTCGGCAGGCCACCGCCAGCCGTCTGTCCCGTCGGGACATGTGTCCCCTCGGGACACGCGCGGGCGTACCCTCGAAGACGTGGAGGCGACGCGGTCCGCGACCGAGGACCGCCGGCACCGCGGGGCGCGGCGGACCCGGTCGGCGCTGGCCACGGCCGCCCTGGAGCTGATCCTGGAGCGCGGCCTGGCGGCGGCCACGGTGGAGGCGATCGCCGAGCGCGCCGACGTCACCCGCCGCACCTTCAGCCGGCACTTCACCGGCAAGGAGGACGCGGCCCTGGACTTCGCCCGGCTCGACGGCGTCCTCATCAACGCCCGCCTCCGCGCCCGCCCGCCCGGCGAACCGCCGCTGCTCGCCTACCGCCGGGCGGTACGGGAGTGGCTCGCCGACCCCGAGGCCCCGGCCTGGCATCCGCGGCCCCGGATGCGGCGGCTGCTGGCGCTGGTGGACGCGGAGCCCGCGCTGTTCGCCGCCTATGCGCGCATCCGGGTCGACGCCCAGGACGAGTCGGTCCGGATCCTCGCCGGCCGGCTCGGCACCGACGGCCTCCGGGATCCGCGTCCCGCGGTCGTCGCCGAGGCCGCCGCCGGTGTCCTCACCGCCGCGCTGCGCCTGTGGGCGCGCGGCGCCGGGGACGACGACCGGGGATCAGCGGACCTCGCCGCACTGGTGGAGCGGGCCTACGACGCCCTGTCCGGGGAGGCCGCGGACGCGGCCGCCCAGTGCACCGCCGCACAGTGAGCAAGGAGTACGGCCATGAAGGCACTTCAGTACCGCACCGTCGGCGCCGCACCCGAGGTGGTGGCGGTCCCCGATCCCGGACCGGGCCCGGGCCAGGTTCTGTTGAAGGTGACCGCCGCCGGTGTGTGCCACTCCGACATCGCGGTGATGAGCTGGCCCGCCGAGGGCTTCCCGTACGCCCTGCCGCTCACCCTCGGCCATGAGGGCGTCGGCACGGCCGCCGCGCTCGGCGCCGGTGTGGCCGGGATCCGCGAGGGTGAGGCGTTCGCGGTCTACGGGCCGTGGGGCTGCGGCACCTGCGCCAAGTGCGCCGAGGGCAAGGAGAACTACTGTCTGCGCGCCGCCGAGCTGGGCATCCACCCGCCGGGGCTGGGTGCACCGGGCGCGATGGCGGAGTACCTGCTGGTCGACGACGCCCGGCATCTGGTGCCGCTGGAGGGGCTGGACCCGGTGGCGGCGGTATCACTGACGGACGCGGGGCTGACGCCGTACCACGCCGTGAAGCGGTCCCTGCCGAAGCTGCTGCCGGGCTCGACCGCGGTGGTCATCGGCGCGGGCGGCCTGGGCCATGTCGCGATCCAGCTGCTGCGGGCGCTGACCCCGGCCCGGGTGGTCGCGCTGGACGTGAGCGACGACAAGCTGCGGCTGGCCCGCGAGGTGGGCGCGCATGAGGCGGTGCGCTCGGACGAGCGGGCGGCGGACGCGGTGCGCGAGATCACCGGGGGTGTCGGCGCCGAGGCGGTGTTCGACTTCGTCGGGGCCGAGCCGACCGTACGGACCGCCGGGGCGCTCGCGGCCGTCGAGGGCGATGTCACGATCGTCGGCATCGGCGGCGGGGCGCTGCCCGTCGGCTTCGGGCTGCTGCCCTTCGAGGTGTCGGTGAGCGCCCCGTACTGGGGCAGCCGGGCGGAGCTGGTGGAGGTGCTGGCGCTGGCCCGGGCGGGCGCGGTGTCGGTGCACACCGAGACGTTCTCGCTGGACGACGCCCCGCTGGCCTACGAGCGGCTGCACTCGGGGAAGATCGGCGGCCGTGCGGTGATCCTGCCGCACGGCTGAGCGGTGTCGCCGCGTGGAGGCGCGACCGGTCCCCCGCTCCGGTCGCGCCTTCCCGGCGGTAGCGAACCTACGTCCCGGGCGCGTGGCTGGGAAACCGCGTCGATGCCAGCTCCGGTGCGCGGAGGACTCACCCGTGCACAGCCGAGTCCTTATTGTTCCGGTCTGCCGTGCGCAGGGCGGGTTCGGGGAGGTCGCCGAGCGCCAGATGGGCGAGGACGACCTCGTACAGGTCGCTGCCCGCGGCGAGCAGCTGGCGCTCCAGGACGGGTTCGGCGGCGCGGACGTGTTCGCGGACGGTCTGCGCGTGGACGCCCAGCCGCCGGGCGGCGCGTTCGGCGTTGCCGCCGGCGGCGATCCAGGCGCGCAGGGTGCCGCGCAGGTCGCGTCCGTCGGCGTCCAGGCGGGCGAGCAGGGCGTGCGCCCAGGTCCGCACCGCCGGCCCGGACAGCAGGTCGCCCAGGCCGGTGCGGCCCGCGGCGGCGGGGTCGTGGACGGTGCCGCCGAGCCCGGCCTGGGTGTTGAGGGCCAGGTGGACGGCGGCGCGCCCGGCCAGGTCGGAGAAGTCGGCGCCCAGCAGTCCCTCCACGCGGTCCATGCGGGCCCGGACGGTGTTGCGGCTGACACCGAGCACCTTCGCCGTGTTCACGGCGGTGAACTCCAGGCCCAGCCGGGTGGTGGCGAGGAGTTCGGCGCGGACGTGGTGGGCGAGGCCGTCCAGGGGGCGCAGCACGGTGCGGGTCCAGTCGCGCAGGGGGACCGGGTCCATCAGGCGTTCCGGGCGGGTGCGTTCGGCGTACAGCGCGGCCCGGTCGGACCGGAAGCGGGCGACGGCCAGGGCGCTGACCGCCTGCCCGTAGGCGGTCGCCGTCCGGGCGAGGCTCTGCCGGGTGCTGCCGCCGAGGAATGTGCCGGGCCTGCCGTCGACCAGCGACCGCAGCTCGTCCGCGGCCGTCTCGCCCGGTACGACGACGATGACGTGGCCGTCCATGGCGGGGCAGCGCACCACCAGGGCCCGTTCCCCCGTGGCGTCGAGGCAGGCCTCGGCGAGCCGGTCGCGCTGCTCGGGCCGGCATTCGGCGACGTACACGCAGGCCGTCTCGGTGTCGAGGAGTCCGGGCCACAGCCCGGCGGCGACCCGGCGGGCGGAGACGGTGTCCTCGACCATGAGCAGTTGCAGGATCGCCAGCCGCAGGTCGGACGCGGCCTGTTCGAGCCGGTGTCCGGCGGCGGCGGTCTCGTGGGCGCGCAGCAGCAGTTCCAGGACGCCGGCGGTGTGGGTGACGATGTCGGCCGCGCGCCGGTCGAAGGGCGCGGCGCGTGCCACGGTGAGCACGGCCACCCGCGCGCGCTGCGGCAACGTGACGGGTAGCAGGCGGAGATGGCGGCCGTGGTCCTCCAGCGCGGCGGCGGCGATCCGGCCGGTCGCGATGTCCGCGGTGAGCGCCGGGTCCGCGGGGACCGGGCGGCCGGCCAGTGGGGTGCCGTCGGACTCGGCCAGGCAGACGTCGGCGGCGACGGCCGCGGCGAGCCAGGCGACGACCCGGCGCGGGTCCCGCCCGTTCGGCCGCAGTTGGTCCAGGAGTTCTTCCGCCCAGGTCGCAGTGGCGGTGTGGTGCGCGGCGCCCATGACGGCCCCGTGTGCCCGGCCGGCCATGTCGGCTTCTCCTCGTTCCTCGTCCTGCCCTCGCTCGTGAGGGGGGACGTTACCTCACGTCCGGCGGCCCCAGGGGTCCTCGGTCCTGGGGGGAGCGGCGGGCGTCAGCGGGTCCCGGCGGGCGCGGAGTGGAGGTGGCGGGCCAGCGACGCCAGGGCGTCCGTGGCGGCGCCGAGGGCGTCCCTCTCGCCGTCGGTGAGGGCGCCCAGAGCCTCACCGAGGTGGGCCTCCTCCAGCTCACGGACCTCGGCGAGCCGGCGCCGGGAGGTCTCGGTGAGGTGCAGGTGGGCGACGCGCTTGTCGTCGTGGTCCTGCCGGCGCTCCAGCAGCTGCCGCTCGGTCATCTGCGAGACCAGCGCACTGACGTTGTTCGGCTTCATCAGCAGGGCCTCGGCGGCCTCACGCACGGTGCAGCCCTCCTGCTGCGCGACGAAACGCAGCAGCATCAGCTGGCCCTCCGGCGGCTTGGGGTGGGGGAACTCCCTGCCGATCCGCCGGTCCAGAGCCCGGTACAGCGCGGGCAGGCAGGCCGCGAGCTCGGAGGCCACGCGAGCGGTGCGCTGCGCGGGTGCGCCGGTGTCGGACATGACACCCAGAATAGGTATACAGCCATACCCATGTCAAAGCCCCGGTCGGCTGGGGCGTGGCTCCGGCGAGCGGCGAGGGCCGGCCGGGTGGGGCCGAGCGGTAGGGAGCGTTCCGACGGCATAAGCTCGACGGATGGCGAAGTACTACGACGTGCACCCCGACAACCCGCAGGCGCGCACCATCGCGCAGATCGCCGACGGCGTCCGGTCCGGTGCGCTCATCGCGTACCCGACGGACTCCTGCTACGCGCTGGGATGCCGGCTCGGCAGCCGGGACGGGGTCGACCGGATCCGCTCCATCCGCCGGCTGGACGACCGGCACCACTTCACCCTGGTGTGCGAGGACTTCGCACAGCTCGGCCAGTTCGTCCGGGTGGACAAGGACGTCTTCCGGGCCATCAGGGCGTCCACGCCCGGCAGTTACACCTTCATCCTCCCGGCGACGAAGGAGGTGCCGCGCGCCCTGATGCACCCGAAGAAGAAGACGGTCGGGGTGCGCATCCCCGACCACGTGGTCACCCAGGCCCTCCTCGCCGAACTCGGCGAACCCCTGCTGTCGAGCACCCTGCTGCTGCCCGACGAGGACGAGCCGATGACCCAGGGCTGGGAGATCAAGGACCGCCTCGACCACGTGGTGGACGCGGTGGTGGACTCCGGTGACTGCGGCACCGAGCCGACGACGGTCATCGACTTCTCCGGCGGCGACGTGGAGATCGTCCGGCGGGGCGCGGGAGACACCACGCGGTTCGAGTAGCCCCCGTGGGGCGGCCCGGCGGCCGGCGTCGCGCGTGCCACCATGGCCCGAGCCCGGCCGCCCGGCCCGACTTGACCGCCCAGCACAGCGAGGTGACCGCGCCGCCATGACCGCCGTACAGGGAACCGCCGTGGAGATCCGCACCGAGGACGGCGTCGCCGACGCCTACCTCGTCCACCCGGAGGACGGCGGTCCGCACCCGGCGGTGCTGCTCTTCATGGACGCCTTCGGACCGCGCCCCGGGCTGCGGTCGATGGCCGACCGGCTGGCCGCCGCCGGGTACACGGTGCTGCTGCCCAACGTGCTCTACCGCAACGGGCGCGCCCCGGTGGTGGAGCTGCCGGAGTTCATCGGCGACGAGGCGCGGCCGGAGCTGTTCCGGCGCCTCGCCCCGCTGGTGCTCGCCCTCACCCCCGACCTGGCGATGCGGGACGCGGACGCGTACCTGGGGTATCTCGCCGACTGCCCGGCGGCGGCGGACGGCCCGGTCGCGCTGGTCGGCTACTGCATGGGTGCCCAGCTCGCGCTGTACACGGCGGGCACCCATCCGGACCGGGTCGCCGCGGTGGCCGGGTTCCACGGGGCGCGGCTCGCGACGGACCTGCCGGACAGCCCGCATCTGCTGGCCGACCGCATCACCGCGGAGGTGTATTTCGGGCAGGCCGAGAACGACTCCGCAAAGGAGCTGGAGCGGCTGGAGAAGGCGCTGTCCGAGGCGGGGGTCCGGCACCGCTGCGAGGTCTATCCGGGCACGCAGCACGGGTACACCCAGGGCGACACCTCCGCGTACGACGAGGAGGGCGACCGGCGGCACCGGGCGGCGATGCTGGATCTGCTGAGCCGCACGTTCCGACAGTCCCGCTGACGCCGGCTCACCTCACCGATCGGTTCCGGCCGCGTCGCAGTCATTGACATGAGCGCGACGTGGCGCGAATCTGAGAGCGCTCTCAAGAGCTGGTCCGGACCAGACCCACGAACGGTCCGGCCACTCCACCCGTCCACCCCAACCGTCCACTCCGGTCCCCCCACAGCGCTCCCCGCACGGAGGTGAGGCATGCTCGCATCCCTCAAACACGCCCGGACGGCGGCCCTGGCCGCCGTCCGGGCGTGTTT
>NZ_MUND01000633.1 GCF_002154375.1 Streptomyces glaucescens
GATCCACAGGGCGCGGTCGAGCCAGTGGCGGCCTTCGCGGGGTGCGCCGCAGGCGTGCCAGTAGAACCAGAGGGTGCCGGCCAGGCGGAGGCCGGCGAGGGCTTCGCCCGGGGCGGTGAGGCTGTAGTCGAGGGCGGCTCGCAGGTTGTCCTGGTCGGCGCGGAGCCGGGCGACGGTCTCGCGCTGGCCGGGGCCGAACCAGGTGCGCTCGCAGGCGGCGGCGCGTTCCTGCATCCAGTCGCGCTGGCGGCGGCGGGCGGCGTTCTCCTCGCCGGGGAGTTCGCGGAGTTTCTCCAGGCCGTAGTGGCGCAGGGTGTCGAGGAGGCGATAGCGGAGGCCGTCGGGGCCGGGTTCCCGGCACAGCACGCTCTTGTCGACGAGTCCGGCGACGGCTGCCAGGACGTCGTGGGGCCGTACCTGCTCGCCGTCGGCGCACACGGCCTCGGCGGTCTCCAGGTCGAAGCTGCCGGCGAGGACGCAGGCGCGGGCCCACACCAGTTGCTCGTGCGGTGTGCAGAGGTCGTGGCTCCAGTCGACGGCGGCGCGCAGGGTCTGGTGGCGGGGCAGGACGGCGGGGCTGCCGGCGGAGAGCAGGCG
>NZ_MUND01000634.1 GCF_002154375.1 Streptomyces glaucescens
GTTGATGCCGCTGGAGTCCATGAACGTCACCTGCCGCATGTCGACCACGACCCGGGGACAGGACTCGTCGGTGGCGTCCAGAGCGTGACGGAGTGTGTCTGCGGTGTGGTGGTCGATCTCTCCGGCCGCAGTCACCACGCGGATGCCGTCGGTGGCGGTGACCACGGCCGACAGCCGGCCCGATTGCCCGGCTCGTTCGGTGTCCGCCATCTGCTCCTCTGCCATGCCGGTGATACTGGCACATCGAGACCCCCGCCCGGAATGCTGCCCCGCATGCCCCGGGTGATGCCCTGGTGTGGCAGAGCCGGCCGAGGGACATGAGGCGTTGCCCGTCCTTGCGGGGGTACGCACGGGGTATGGACGGGGGAGTGAAGGCGGTTGCTATGGGATCGGTGCGCGTGGGCGAGGACGGCGCCGTGCCGCACGGGCGCCCTCTGCGGGTGGCCTTGGACGGGGACGGCACCGTGATCGCCAAGGCCCGTCAGCTGGCCGCCGGCTTTCTCACCCAGATGCAGACCGACCACGGCCTGCACGTCTCGCAGCGCGCCCTGGACCTGACCCAGCTGGTGGTCAGCGAGCTGGTCACCAACGCCCGCAAGTACGCGCCGGGCCCGATCCTGCTGAATCTGCGGATCACCGGCGCGACGGTCGAGGTGGAGGTGTGGGACTCCGACCCGGTCCTGCCCATCGCCCGGGCCGCGGACGCCGGCCGCGTCGGCCAGCACGGCCTGGAGATCGTCATGGCCGTCGCCCAGAGCTTCGAAGCCCGTCGGGAGCCGGTCGGCAAACGCATCACCGCCCGCATCACCCTCACCGACGACCCCAGCGGCTCCCGCACCGGCTGTCCGCCCCCGTAAAGCGGGCGGCCTGGGCCCCGCGTGCCGCCGGTCGGACACGCGGGGCGGCTGGTGGGGAAGGCGCCGCGCAGCGCCCGGTGTCGGACCACGGCGGGCAGCAGGGGAACCGGCATGCCGAGAGGGGCGGAACCGGGCAGCAGGCCCCAGCTCCACCTCGCCGCCGTCCGGGCGGCCGCCGATGCTGCTGCATCCGGCGCGACACCTCAGCCGAGCCGCGTCGCCAGCTCCGGGTAGTCGGCCACGAAGCCGTCCGCGTCGAACAGGACGTCGCTGCCGAAGGTCCCCGAGGAGTAGCGGACCCGCCCGCCGCCGAGCGGGGTGTACGTCTGCCGCGACGGCCGAACCGCCAGGTCCGGCACCGACACCCACGCCATCAGGAACTCCCGCTCCCCGCCCGCCCGGTGCAGCCCGTGGCGCAGCACCGGCAGGGTGTTGGTCAGCGGACACAGGCCGAGGTCGCAGTCGAGGGCGCCGTCGGCCTCCGGCAGCGGCCGGCCGTCGGCGGTCCAGCGACCGTGACCGTCGTGCCGCAGATCGAGGGTGCGGGTGCGGTCGGCGGTCTCGACGGCCACCGTCAGCCGCCGGGTGACGAAGCCGTCCGCGGAGTCCAGCTCGTACGTGAGCCAGTACGGCTCCGGGACGGTGCCGACCGCCCGGCCGCGGGCTTGCAGCGCGCCCTCGGTCAGCTCGGCCCAGGCGGTCTCGTAGCCCCGGCTCGCCGTGACCTCCCAGGTCAGTACCCGTGCAATGGTCATGACGTCACCCTAGGACGGGAGCGGGCCCGGGACCCGGCACGGCAGTGCCGGGGCCCGGCCCCGCGGGGGTTCAGCGCCTGCCGCCCTTCTTCGGGTCGAGCAGGCCCGCGCGGCGCAGGGCGTCCGCCATCGCGCCGTCGGCCGGCGCCGGGGCCTGGCGACCGCCGCCGCCCGCGCGCCCGGCCCCGCCGCCCGCGCGCCCGCCCTGCCGCTGCTGCGGCGGCCGGCCGCCGCGCTGCTGACGGCGCTCGCCGGACGGCTGCCCGCCCTGCGCGGCGGCCTCGTCGTCCAGGCGCAGCGTGAGCGAGATCCGCTTGCGCGGGATGTCGACGTCGAGCACCTTCACCTTGACGATGTCACCCGGCTTGACCACGTCGCGCGGGTCCTTGACGAACGTCTTCGACATCGCGGACACATGGACCAGCCCGTCCTGGTGGACACCGACGTCGACGAACGCGCCGAACGCGGCCACGTTGGTGACCACGCCCTCCAGCACCATGCCCGGCTCCAGATCGGAGATCTTCTCCACGCCCTCCTTGAAGGAGGCCGTCCTGAACGCGGGCCGCGGGTCACGGCCCGGCTTCTCCAGTTCCTTCAGGATGTCGGTGACGGTGGGCAGACCGAACGTCTCGTCCACGAAGTCCTGCGGCCTGAGCGAGCGCAGCACGCCGGTGTTGCCGACCAGCGCGGCCACCTCCTGGCCCGTGGTCTTCACCATGCGCCGCACCACGGGGTACGCCTCGGGGTGCACGCTGGAGGCGTCCAGCGGGTCGTCGCCGCCCCGGATCCGCAGGAAGCCCGCGCACTGCTCGTACGCCTTGGGGCCGAGCCGCGGCACCTTCTTCAGCTGCGCGCGGGAGGTGAAGGGGCCGTTGGCGTCGCGGTGGGCCACGATGTTCTCCGCCAGCCCGGACGAGATGCCGGAGACCCGCGCGAGCAGCGGCGCGGAGGCCGTGTTCACGTCCACGCCGACGCCGTTCACACAGTCCTCGACCACCGCGTCCAGCGAGCGCGACAGCTTCACCTCGGACAGGTCGTGCTGGTACTGGCCGACGCCGATCGACTTCGGGTCGATCTTCACCAGCTCGGCCAGCGGGTCCTGGAGGCGGCGCGCGATCGACACGGCGCCGCGCAGCGACACGTCCATGTCGGGCAGCTCCTGCGAGGCGAACGCGGATGCCGAGTACACCGACGCGCCCGCCTCGGACACCATCACCTTGGTGAGCTTCAACTCGGGGTGCCTGGCGATGAGTTCCCCGGCGAGCTTGTCGGTCTCCCGGGACGCGGTGCCGTTGCCGATGGCGATCAGCTCGACCGCGTGCTGCTCGGCGAGCCGGGCCAGTCTGGCGATCGCCTCGTCCCACCTGTTGGCCGGGACGTGCGGGTGGATCACGTCCGTGGCGACGACCTTGCCGGTCGCGTCGACCACGGCCACCTTCACGCCGGTCCGGAAGCCGGGGTCGAGGCCAAGCGTCGCCCGCGTGCCCGCGGGGGCGGCGAGCAGCAGGTCGCGCAGGTTCGCCGCGAACACCCTGACGGCCTCGTCCTCGGCGGCCGTGCGCAGCCGCAGCCGCAGATCGATGCCGAGGTGGACGAGGATGCGGGTGCGCCAGGCCCAGCGGACCGTGTCCGTCAGCCACTTGTCGCCGGGGCGGCCCCGGTCGGCGATGCCGAAGCGGTGGGCGACGATCCCCTCGTACGACGACGGGCCGTCGGCCGGCTCCTCCGGTTCCAGGACGAGGTCGAGGACCTCCTCCTTCTCACCGCGCAGCATCGCCAGGACGCGGTGCGAGGGCAGCTCGGTGAAGGGCTCGGCGAAGTCGAAGTAGTCGGAGAACTTCGCGCCCGCCTCCTCCTTGCCCTCCCGCACCTTGGCCACCAGCCGCCCGCGCACCCACATGCGCTCGCGCAGCTCGCCGATCAGGTCGGCGTCCTCCGAGAACCGCTCGGTGAGGATGGCGCGCGCGCCGTCCAGCGCGGCCTGCGGATCGGCGACCCCCTTGTCGGCGTCGACGAACGCGACGGCGGCGGCCAGCGGTTCGACGGCCGGGTCGCCGAGCAGCCCGTCGGCCAGCGGCTCCAGACCGGCCTCACGGGCGATCTGCGCCTTGGTGCGCCGCTTGGGCTTGTACGGCAGGTAGATGTCCTCCAGGCGCGCCTTGGTCTCCGCGCCCCGGATGCGGGCCTCCAGCTCCTCGGTGAGCTTGCCCTGCTCGCGCACCGACTCCAGGATCGCGGTGCGCCGCTCCTCCAGCTCCCGCAGATAGCGCAGCCGCTCCTCGATCGTGCGCAGCTGCGCGTCGTCGAGCATCTCGGTCGCTTCCTTGCGGTAGCGGGCGATGAAGGGCACCGTCGAACCGCCGTCCAGCAGCTCCACGGCAGCCTTCACCTGCCGCTCCCGTACGCCGAGCTCCTCGGCGATCCTGCCTTCGATGGACCCTGCTCCGAGGGACCCCGGTGTCGTCACGATGCCGTACCGCCTTCTCCGCTTCGGGTTGCGCGGCAATTGTGGCAGGTGGCACCGACAACCGGGGATCAGGGCAGGTCATGGGCGCGGCAGGCGGTCATGCCCGTCGGGCACTCCGGCCGGAGGAGGAGGCTCCGCCGAACAGCCGGGCCAGCGCCCGGAAGGGCAGGGTCACGACCGTGGCGATGGCGCCACCGATCTGCCGCAGTACGTCCGCAATGGCACGGAACACGTGAATCTCTCCTTCGTCGCTTCGAGTCGCTTCGAATCGCTCTGATTCGAACGTTCGCGCACCTCTCGGGTACCTCGCCGAAGCCGCGGCACACATGGCAGGAAAGGTGGGCTGCTCGTCATTGCGGCCATCTCCCGCGCCCCGAAGAATCGACGCATGCCGCAGCGAACCGTGCTCGTCGTGGTCTTCGACGAGGTGCAGAGCCTCGATGTCACCGGCCCCGTGGAGGTCTTCACGGGCGCCGAGCAGCACGTCCCGGGCTCCTACCGGGTCCGAACGGCCTCCCTGGACGGCGCCCCCGTGCGCACCTCCAGCGGGCTGACCCTGATGCCCGACGGGGCCCTCGCCGGCACCGCCGATCCGCACACCCTGGTGGTCCCCGGCGGGCGGGGCACCCGGCACCCGGACCCCCGGCTGGTCGACTGGGTGCGCCGGCACGGGCCGCGCGCCGAGCGGCTGGTGTCGGTGTGCACGGGGGCGGTGCTGCTCGCCGCGGCGGGCCTGCTGGACGGGCGGCGCGCCACCACCCACTGGGCGTACTGCGACACCCTCGCCCGCAATCACCCGGCCGTCGAGGTGGACCCCGAGCCGATCTACGTCCGGGACGGCAACGTGGCCACCTCCGCCGGCGTCACCTCCGGCATCGACCTCGCGCTCGCGCTGGTCGAGGAGGACCTGGGCCGGGACACCGCCCTCACCGTCGCCCGCCACCTGGTGGTCTTCCTGCGCCGGCCGGGCAACCAGGCCCAGTTCAGCGCCCAGCTCGCCGCCCAGACCGCCCGGCGCGAGCCGCTGCGCGACGTCCAGCAGTGGATCTCCGAGCATCCGGCCGCCGACCTGAGCGTGGAGGCGCTGGCCGCCCGCGCGCGGCTCTCCCCGCGCCACTTCGCCCGCGCCTTCCGCGCGGAGACCGGCATGACACCCGGCCGCTACGTCGACCGGGTCCGCCTGGAACACGCCCGCCGTCTCCTCGAGGACACCGCCGACGGCGTCGAGGAGGTCTCCCGCGCCAGCGGCTACGGCACCCCCGAGGCGATGCGCCGCGCCTTCGTCCGCGCGCTGGGAGCGGCCCCGGCGGAGTACCGCCGGCGGTTCCGCCCCGCGCACACCCCCTGACCCCCCGTCTCCACCACCGAAGGGACCCCGATGCAGATCGCCGTCGTCCTCTACGACCGCTTCACCGCCCTGGACGCCGTCGGACCGTACGAGACCCTCGGCCGCCTGCCCGGCGCCGAGACCGTGTTCGTCGCCGAGCGGACCGGCCCCGTCCGCACCGACACCGGCACCCTCGCCCTCACCGCCGACAAGACCCTCGCCGAGGTGCCGAGCCCGGACATCGTGGTCGTCCCCGGCGGCCCCGGGCAGACCCCGCAGATGGAGAACCGGGCTCTGCTGGACTGGCTGCGGGCCGCCGACGCGACCAGCACCTGGACGACCTCGGTGTGCACCGGCTCGCTGCTGCTGGCCGCCGCCGGGCTGCTGACCGGACGCCGGGCCACCTCCCACTGGCTGGCCCTGGACTTCCTCGCGGGACTCGGCGCCGAGCCCACCGGCGAGCGGGTCGTCTTCGACGGCAAGTACGTCACCGCCGCCGGGGTCTCCTCCGGCATCGACATGGGCCTCGCCCTGCTGGGCCGGATCGCGGGCGACGAACACGCCCAGGCCGTGCAGCTGCTCACCGAGTACGACCCGCAGCCGCCCTACGACGCCGGGTCGCCCGACAAGGCCCCGGCGCACCTCGTCGAGGAGTTCCGCTCCAAGAGCAGGTTCATCCTGACGTAGTCCACGTGAAGCGGGGCGGGCGGCGTTCCAGGAACGCCGTGACGCCCTCCGCGGTGTCGGCGCTCTCCCGCGCCCGCGCCGCCCAGTGGCCGTCCCGGTCGGTCCGGCCGTTCGCGAACTCCTTCGCCGCCGCCTGCGTCAGCTGCGAACGGGCGGCGAGGACTCGGGTGAACTCGGCGACCCGCCCGGCGAGTTCACCCTCCGGCAGTACCTCGTCCACCAGTCCCGTCCGCAGCGCCCGCTCCGCCTCGATCAGCTCGCCCGAGAACAGCAGGTACTTCGCGGCGGCCGGACCGACCAGCGACACCAGCCGCCGGGTGGAGGACGCCGGGTAGACGATGCCGAGCTTCGCCGGGGTCACCCCGAACAGCGCGCCCCGCTCCGCGAACCGCAGATCGCAGGCGGCCGCGAGCTGCGACCCGCCGCCCACGCAGTGCCCCCGGACCGCCGCGAGCGTCGGCTTCGGGAACGCGGCCAGCGCCTCCTCGGCGGCCACGGCCAGCGCCTGCGCCCGTTCCGGGGACCCCTGGAGGGTGGAGATGTCGGCGCCCGCGCAGAAGGTGCCGCCCGCGCCGGTGAGCACCAGCGCGCGGACCTCCGGGTCGGCGGCCAGGTCCGTCAGCAGCGGCGGCAGCGCCTCCCACATCGCGGCGGTCATCGCGTTGCGTTTGGCCGGGTGGTGGATGACGACGGTGGCGACCGAGTCGGCGACGTGGTGCAGCAGCTGGGGCTCCATGCGCGGGATGCTAGCCGCCGAGGGCGTACGTACGATCGACGAGACCCCCCTTGGGCAGCCGCCGGGACGACGAGGAGGCTCTGATGACCGGAGCGACGAAGGCGGGGCCGCCCGGCTGAACCGGGGCTTCGGCCGGCTCACGGCGCTCGGTGTGGTCCTGGTCGTCGCGGATGGTCTCGGACGGCGTCTCCGGCCGGCCGGGCGGCAGCGACAAACCCGTACAACCCGAATAGTTCGCAAAGTCGGCACGAGTGGGGCAGGAGTAGTCCCACAACTGACCGTGTCATACGCCAACGGTCAAAAGCGCTCGATAGTCGCTGACTTGTGTTCAGCTCCTCGGCGTCGGCAGGCGCGTTGTCACCATTCGGCATGTGGTGACAATCGAGCGCGAGGGTGGCGACCGGACGATGGCAGGCGGCGCAGAGGCACCTCTTGAGGAGAAGACGCCCGATCCGCTGCCGTACGAGGGCGTCTGGAGGTTCACCGCCCCCGCCGTCGACGCCTCGGTCCCGCAGGCCCGGCACGCCGTCCGGGACCTGCTGCGTCGACAGGGCGTACCCGTCTCCGACGACGTGGCGCACGCCCTGCTGCTGATCGTGTCCGAGCTGGTCACGAACGCCGTCCGGCACGCGGCGCTGCTGTCGCCGATGCTCGCCGTGGAGATCGCCGTGGGCGCCGAGTGGGTGCGCCTCTCGGTGGAGGACAACCACCCCTACCGCCCCACCGCCCTGGAGGCCGACCACGCGCAGACCGGCGGGCGCGGACTGCTCCTGGTGCGGGAGATCACCCGCGAGGCGGGCGGGGTGTGCGACGTCGAGCACACGACGACGGGCGGCAAGGTCATCTGGGCCGCCCTGCCGCTCGCCCCCGCACGCCCGGTCTAGATCCCGGCCGGGACCGCTACCAGCCCGCGGACGGGCCGGTCAGCTCCCTGATCGCCGGACGGGCCGCGTCCAGGACCGTCATGAACCACGCCGAGAACGGCTCCCTGGCATGCCGCTCCGCCAGCTCGGCCGAGGTCACGAACGCGGTGGCGCCGACCTCCTCCCGGTCCGGGACGAGCGGTGACTGCACCAGGCCCACGAAGAGGTGGTTGTACTCCTGCTCGACCAGGCCCGAGGCCGGGTCCGGGTGGTTGTAGCGGACCGTCCCGGCCTCCGCGAGCAGCGACGGCGAGACGCCCAGCTCCTCGTGGGTGCGCCGGGCCGCCGCCGCGAAGGGCGCCTCACCGGGGTACGGATGGCCGCAGCAGGTGTTCGACCACACACCGGGGGAGTGGTACTTGCCGAGCGCCCGCTGCTGGAGGAGCAGCCGGCCGCGCTCGTCGAAGAGGAAGACCGAGAACGCCCGGTGCAGCTGCCCGGGCGGCTGATGGGCGGCCAGCTTCTCCGCGGTGCCGATCGTGACGCCGTTCTCGTCGACCAGTTCCAGCAAGATCGCGTCCGTGGTGCCGTTCGACGTGCTGTGCGTCGCGGTGGCAGGTGAAATCGGCATACCCATCCTTCGCCTCGTTCCTCGCGCCCCAAGTCTGCCGTACGAATCCGGCACTCCCGGCACTTCCCGGAACGACCCGCATGTCCCGCACGGCAGGCGCCGGAAGGGGGCCCGGGAGGTGAGCGTGCCCGGCGCACCGGACGAGGAACCGCCCGTACTGGTGTGCGCCGGCCCACCCGGTCAGCGGCTCCCGCTCGCCCGTCCGGCCTGATCGGACGAGACACCCTCTAGGAGGTGTCGTCAGACTCCCGTCTGCCCTGCGACGCCCGGCACGTGCTCTCGCCGCACCGGACGAAAGCCCGAGTACGCCCAAGTACGCGGACTTCCGCCCGGCGCGCCG
>NZ_MUND01000635.1 GCF_002154375.1 Streptomyces glaucescens
TGGTACCTGGCCCGGCCGGGCGGCGGCACGGTCGTGGCGTCCGAGCCCTACGACGACGACCCCCGCTGGACCGAGGTCCCGGACCGCACCCTGGTCACCGCGAGCCCCGCCGAAGTGCGCCTCGCCCCGCTCAAGGAGCCGAGCCGCTCCCCGGATCCCGCACCGCTCAAGGAGCCCCACACGTGAGCCCTTTCCGTCTCACCCGCACCCTCCCCGAGGACGCCACGGACGCCGCCCTGCGCGCGGACGTCCTGCACGGTCTGACCGCCACGCCCAAGACGCTGCCGCCGAAGTGGTTCTACGACGCGCACGGCAGCGAGCTGTTCGAGCGGATCACCGAACTGCCCGAGTACTACCCGACGCGCGCGGAGCGGGAGATCCTCATCGCCCGTGCCGCCGACATCGCCGCCGCGACCGGCGCCCGCACCCTGGTGGAACTGGGCTCCGGCTCCTCCGACAAGACCCGGCACCTCCTCGACGCGTTCCCCGGCCTGCGGGTCTACGTGCCGGTCGACGTGAGCGAGAGCGCCCTCACCCAGGCCGGGGAGGCGCTCGTCGCGGAGCGGCCCGGCCTGGCCGTGCACGCGCTGATCGCCGACTTCACCGCCCGCCTGGAACTGCCGGACACGCCGGGGCCCCGGCTGCTGGCGTTCCTCGGGGGCACGATCGGCAATCTGCTGCCCGCCGAGCGGGCCGACTTCCTGTCCGCGGCGCGTGCCCTGCTCGCCCCGGGCGACGCGCTGCTGCTCGGCACCGACCTGGTCAAGGACGAGGAGGTGCTGGTCCGGGCGTACGACGACGCCGCGGGGGTGACGGCCGCGTTCAACCGGAACGTGCTGTCCGTCGTCAACCGCGAGCTGGGCGCCGACTTCGACCCCGGCGCCTTCGCGCATGTGGCGCTGTGGGATCCCGAGCGCGAGTGGATCGAGATGCGGCTGCGCTCCCGGCACGCGCAGACGGCGAAGATCCCGGCGCTGGGCCTGGGAGTCGAGTTCGCGGCGGGCGAGGAGCTGCGCACCGAGGTGTCGGCGAAGTTCCGCAAGGAGGGGATCCGCGCCGAACTGGCCGCCGCCGGGCTGGAGCTGGCGCACTGGTGGACGGACGGCGAGGACCGTTTCGCGCTGTCGCTGAGCGTCGCGCGGTAGGCGACGGGCGGACCGGGGCACCGGTCAGCCCGCCGGTGCCGTCAGCGCCTCGGTGATCCGGCGTGAGGCACGGCGGGCCTCGGTGGCCGGGTCGGCGCCGGTGAGCACCTTCGTCATGTACTCCTTGATGGGGTTGTCCGCCTCGACGTTCGCCCAGTCGGGCGTGGCGGGCGTCGCCCGCCCCTGCGCCGCGCCGGCGGCCATGGCGGCGACGCCCTCCTCGTCCGCGACCTTCCCGGCCAAGGTCGTCTTGTTGGGCACGTAGTTCATGGTGCGGGCCAGCTCGGTGTTCCACTTGGCCCCGGCGAGGGCCTCCACGACGGCGACCGCGCCGTCGCGGACGTCGGTGTTCTTCGGTACGACGAGGTCCGAGCCGCCGGTGAAGACGGCGCCGGGCCGGTCGGGGCTCTTGCCGGGCACGGGGAAGAAGCCCAGCTTGCCCTCCAGGCCGGGGTTGCGCTGCACGATCGCCCGGGCGAGCCCCGGCACCGCGACGATCTGCGCCACCCGCCCCTCGGCGAACACCCCGGCCTGCGGCGGGTGTTCCTCGTCCGCGTCGACCGGGCCCGAGCCGAGCGCCTGGAGGCGGCGGTAGAAGTCCATGCCGCGCAGGGCGGCCGGGGTGTCGAGGGAGCCGCGCCAGCTGCCGCCGCTCTCCTCGGCCAGGTCGCCGCCCTCGTCCCAGATGAACCCGGCGAGCGTGTACCAGTCCTGACCGGCGAGGTAGATGCCCTGGTCGCCACCGGAGTTCAGCTTCCCGGTGGCCTCCAGCCACTCGTCGCGGGTCCTGGGCGGGGCGGCGATCCCGGCCCGCTCGAAGAGGTCCTTGCGGTAGACGACGACGCGGTTGGCGGCGTACCAGGGGATGCCGTACTGCGCCGACAGCTGCTGTCCGGGCTCGGCGAGGCCGGGCAGCCAGTCGCGCATGCCCCAGTCCCGCATCGACTCCAGAGTGAGGTCGAGCAGCCCGCCGCCCTCGATGTACTGCGGGACCTGCGTGTTGCCGACCTCGATCACGTCGGGGGCGTCCGCGGCGTCGGACTCCAGTGCGGCGTGCACCTTCTCGCCGATGCCGGTCCACTCCTGGATGCGGATGTCCAGGTCGAGGCCGGAGTGGGTGCGTTCGAACTCCTCGGTGAAGCGGTCCAGGAACTCCTCGGAGGCGCTGTCCTTCATCAGCCAGACGACGACGGTGCTCCGCTCCTGGCCGGTGTCGCCCGGCACCAGCCCGCAGCCGGTGACGAGCGAGGCGGTCAGGGCGCAGGAGAGGGCGAGCAGGCGGCGACGTCTCACGAGGGGTCCTGTTCTGTCTGGGGACAGGGCTCTGTGCGGGGACAGGGCGAGGGAAGCCCGACGTGGGGGGACGAGCGGAAGGCTCGTACGGGTGTGTGGGATTTTGGTATGGACCAATGCGGAGGTCAAGGGATCCGGGACGGAAGGCGGACGCCTCGCGGTCCGCCGCGGTGTGGGGCACGGTGGAGTGACGCGTGACACAGCGGTCACGGCGGAGAGGAGCACCCATGTCGAACCACACCTACCGGGTCACCGAGATCGTCGGCACCTCCCCCGAGGGCGTGGACCAGGCCGTCCGCAACGGCATCACCCGCGCCTCACAGACCCTGCGCAACCTCGACTGGTTCGAGGTGACCCAGGTGCGGGGGCAGATCGAGAACGGGCAGATCGCGCACTACCAGGTCGGGCTGAAGGTGGGCTTCCGGCTGGAGGACGCGGAGTGACGCGAGCACTCGGACCGGCGCACCCGGGGCCCGTCAGGTCCGCCCCTCCTTCTCCTGGGCGGCCTTCAGCTCGCCGGAGGGAGTAGCCCAGCGCGCCTGGAGGACGGTGAACCCGGCCCGCCCGGCTTCCTCGCACACCAGTTCGTCATCGTCCACGAGCACCCGGATCTCCCGGGTCCGGGCGAGGCGGCGCAGGATGGCCAGCTTGGTGAAGCGGGCGGGCCTGCGGTCGTCGTCGCGCCGCATGTACACCCGCCCCTCGGGCAGACCGTGCGCGGCCAGCCAGTC
>NZ_MUND01000636.1 GCF_002154375.1 Streptomyces glaucescens
GGGTGGGCGGGGTCCAGTTCCTCGATGGCCCGCATGGCGCCGCCGAGCGTCCTCACCAGCAGTTCCCGCATGACATCGCGGGACAGGCCGGGGCGGTCGATCCAGTCCAGGGTGGCCCCCTCGACGCCGCACACCCAGCCGAGCAGCCCCATCCGCGCCAGCGGGGTGATCTCCCGGCGGCCGTACGCCCCTTCGGCGATGGTCGCGACGATCGCCTCGCGCACCCCGTCCCGGATGGCCTGCACCTCGGTGTCGAAGCCGACGCCGCCGCTGACGATGGTGCGGTACGCGGCCTGGTTGTGCTCGGCGTAGCTCAGATAGCCGTCGACGGTGCGCTCCACCCGGTCGCGCGCGGGCAGTCCGAGGCCCTTCGACGCGAAGGTGACCAGGTCGGCGACGGAGTCCTGGACGATCGCCAGGTAGTAGCCGCGCTTGGACCGGAAGTAGTAGTAGATCAGTCCCTTGGCGACGTGGGCCTGGCGGGCGATGTCGTCCATCGACAGCGCGTCGTAGGACGTGTCGGCGAACAACTTCCGCCCGATGGCGATGAGTTCGGCGCGGCGCGCGTGGGAGCGCTCGGTTCCGCGCGGCCGGGGACGAGCGGCGTCGCGCTGTTCACTGATCTTCACTTTCGACCCTGGTTCCAAGGGGCGGCGGGACATCCGCAGTATGGCAGGTCGGGCCGGTCGGATATGCGTCAGGTCACAGCGGTGCGGTGGTACGGCTCACCCGCTCGCCGGGCGGCTCAGAGCAGGCCGAGCTGGGTGACGAGCATCGCGACGACGGCCACGAGGACCCAGCCCATGGCGTGCTCGACGATCTTCGGGCCGTCGTCCTTGGGGCCGCCGGTGCGGACGCGGGCGGCGGTGAGCGAGGTGGCGGTCATGTGCTTCTCACTGGTCTCGTGCGTGCGGTGGACGTGCGGGGCCGCCCCCGGGAGCCGGGGAGCGATCCGCACCGGTCTGTCCACCTTGCCACCGCCCGCGCCGTTTGCGGCCGAGACCTTGCTCACAGCCCCGGCCGCGCGCGGAGGCTCAGCGCACCCCGACGGCCGCGAGCGCCGCCCGCTGCCGCGGGGTCGGCCGGGCCGGGAAGTAGAGGTAGCAGACGCCGCCGGTGCCGGAGACGACCTTTCCGGAGGCGTTGTACCGCTTGGTCCTGAGCCAGATGTTCTCGAACTCACGGCGCCTGTAGACCCGGCGCACCGCGTCGTTGCTCGGGGAGGCCGGGTCGTTGGCGATCACGTCGCCCTCGGCGGTGAAGCCGATCACGGTCATCAGATGGCCGGCGGTGCCGTAGCCCGCGCCGGTCAGCTCCTCCTTGCGGAAGGACTGGGACGTGATGGCCGGGATGCCGGCGGCGATCAGGGTCTCCAGGTCGGTCAGGGAACCGAGCCGGGTGACCACGCCCTGCAGGCCCTTGAAGGTGGCGGCGTAGGCGGCGTTGAAGGGCCAGTTGCCGCAGCCCGCGTACTGGTGGTCGTAGGTGTACCGGGCGGCGTGGCAGACCTGCGGGTCGGCGTAGTCCGGGTCGACCCAGGACAGCTGCTCCTCGGTGAGCCGGCCGCCCCAGTACTCGATGATCATCTGCGAGGAGGTGGGGCTGCACCAGGCCTCGCCGCCGTTGTCGTACTCGGGGTACTGGCCGACGTGGATCTCCTGGGAGTAGCGCGGAACGGCCAGCTCCTGGGCGAGACCGGGCACGGAGGCGGGGACGGTGAAGCGGTCCGGCACGTCGGAGCCCATGGCGCCGGTCCGCCACACGGTCGGGGTGAGCCGGGTGCCCGGCCGCCGGTACAGGGTCAGGCGCAGCCGGTAGGACTTCAGGCGCAGCCCGGAGGCCGGGTCGTCGACGGCGAAGGTGTCCGTCCAGACGCTGCTCCTGCCGTCGCCCTGGTCGTCGACCGAGGTCCGCCGGATGTCCCCGTCGCCGGCCGCCCAGCGGCCCATGACGTACCAGGGGGTGTCGGTGCCGTCGGAGTAGGTGCCCTTGAGTTCGATCTGGAGCCAGGTGCCGTCCGGGGTGTGCGCGTTCCAGGACGGGATCACCTCGGTGGCGGGGACGGCGAGCCGGTGGACGGGCGAGGTCCAGGTGGCGTACTCCCAGCGGGAGGTCCTGCCGGTGTGCGGGTCCGGGTAGTCGAGGGTGCCGACGGGCGAGGCGATCACCAGGCCGGGCCGGGCGCCCGCGACGGCCCGGGCGCCCTTCGCGCTGCCGGAGCGCCAGTCGGTGTACGTCGTCCAGGCGCGGTTGTCGATGGTGCGGGCCGAAGCCGCGGCGCCGGCCCCGCCGGCGATCGTCGCGCTGTCGGCCAGGGCCGTCCCCGCGCCGCCGGTGACCGCGGCGGCGACCGCGGCGGCCAGGACGGTTCTGCGGGACGGCTGTTCGGCTCTGCTCATGGGCGCTTGACTCCCAGGGGTGCGAGACGGGCAGATCCTTGCACGGCTGTGTGCGGTCGTGTGTGCGCCACTATGGACGCGAGCGGACCGCCCTGCCAGCACTTCGGGGCATGCCGCGCCCACCAACATTGGTCGAGACCGCTGACGGGGGCGCCGCGCGGCATGATGGGCACGTGTCCCACCCCCTGAACGGCCTCGCCCGTACGCTCCGCCGCCTCTCCCCGTCCTGCGGTCCGGTCCGCCTCGTCGCCGTCGACGGGCACGCGGGCTCCGGGAAGTCCACCTTCGCCGCGGAGCTGGCCGCCGCGCTCGGCGGGGCGCCGGTGCTGCATCTGGACGACATCGCCAGCCACGAGGAACTGTTCGACTGGACCGGCCGGCTGCTGGACCAGGTGATCGAGCCGCTGCGGGAGGGCACCACCGCCCGGTACGCGCCCTACGACTGGCGGGCCCGCCGCTTCGGGCCGCCCCGGCCGCTGCCGCCGGCGCCGGTGGTCCTCGTGGAGGGCGTGGGCGCGGGCCGCCGAGCGCTGCGGCCGTATCTGGCGCACCTGCTGTGGATGGAGCTGCCGTCCGAGGAGTCCTGGGCACGGGGTCGCTCCCGGGACGGGGAGGAGCAGCGGGAGTTCTGGGACGGGTGGGTTCCCGCCGAACGGCGGCATTTCGCCGCCGACCCCTCTCGCCGGTACGCCGACCTTCTGGTGCGCCAGGTGACAGAGGGATACGAGGTACTGGTGGGACCTCTGGGACGGCCCGACGGGGACCATCAGGTGACGCTGAGTGATGGACCGTCTTCGATGTGGTGAACCTGTGAAGGCCCTTGCGTGCGAACTCGGCCGACTCCCCCAACTCGGCTTGACCGGGGGGCCGTACAGGACTTACGTTCTCAATGTGCGGCCAAACGGAGCCGCCCGAAGACGCGAAGCCCCCGGTTGTTCCCCCGTGACCGGGGGCTTCGTTCTGCCTCCGGACACCTCTTCCGGGCGCCGCGCGGCACTCTCCGCTCACCCTCGGTCACCATGCGCCGTGCGCCCCTGTCCGCCCCCACCTCGCCAAACG
Source organism: Streptomyces glaucescens (assembly GCF_002154375.1). Classification (GTDB taxonomy): domain Bacteria; phylum Actinomycetota; class Actinomycetes; order Streptomycetales; family Streptomycetaceae; genus Streptomyces; species Streptomyces glaucescens. The sequence continues at coordinate 3,459 of NZ_MUND01000636.1, forward strand.
CCCCCTGCGGCACCCTTCGGCGGCACCCGGCCCGCGGGTACGATGCCCACAGTCGCAACTCCGGTCCGCTGCACAGCGGTTAGACCAGCGGGGGCACGGTTTGTGGGGGGACGGGATGGACTTCGCCGCGCAGGGACCCGAGGCCCCGGCCGACCTGGCCTGGCTGCGAGGCGTGGACGCCTACACCATGGGTGCCTACCCGCAGGCGGAGGAGGAGTTCCGGACCGCGGTGCGGCTGGACCCGGGCATGGCCGACGGCTGGCTCGGACTGCACGCGCTGCGCGTCGACACCACCACCGCGCTGCTGCGGATGTTCCGCCACCGTGACCGCTTCGGCGAGCAGCGCGCCCGCCACCGGCGCACCCTCAACTCCTGGTACTGGCTGGGCTGGTGGGTGCAGCCGGTGCTGGAGAGCCCCCGCGACCTGCTGCTCGCCCACGCCTCGCACTGGCTGGACGGCCGCCACGTCCCGGAGCTGGACCGGGCCCTGGCCGGACTGCCGCCCGTCGACACCGACCCGCAGGTGCGCTTCCTGCACGCCTGCCGGGCCTATCTGGTCAAGGACTGGGAACAGCTGGTCCGGCACACCGACCCGCTGCTCGACGATCCCCTGCTCGGCATCGAGGCCGGCCTGTTCGGCGGCATGGCCCGGGTGCGCCTGGAGATGTACGGCCAGGCCGAGCCCCTGCTCTCCGCCGCGCTGATGCGCTGCCGCAGCGAACAGCCGCAGCGCAAGGAGCTGCGGTACTGGCTGGCGCGGGCGCACGAGGGCACCGGCCGCTCGGCCGCGGCCCTCCCCCTGTACCGGGCGGTGCACCGCGTCGACCCCGCCTTCATGGACACCTCCGCGCGGCTGGCCGCGATCGCCGAGGGCGACGGGTACGACGACGCCGACGGCCTCACCGCGCTCAGTCTCGCCGGCTGCGGTCCCGACGGCCTCGACGGCGCCGACGGGCTGGACCCGCTCTACGGCCTCGAGGACCGGAACCTGAAGCTGTCCGACCCCGGGCCCCCGCCGCCCGCCGGGCCGCTGCCGTCGGAGATCGACCCCGCGGTGCGCGAGAAGATCCCGCCGGTGCAGCCGCTGCCCGCCGGGCCCACCGACCCCGACTTACTCGAGGAGGCGCTCGCCGAACTGGAGCGCATGGTGGGACTGGAGCCGGTCAAACGCCAGGTCAAGGCCCTCTCCGCGCAGCTGAACATGGCCCGGCTGCGCGCCGGGCAGGGGCTGCCCGTCCAGCCGCCCAAGCGGCACTTCGTCTTCTCCGGCCCCTCCGGCACCGGCAAGACCACCGTGGCCCGGATCCTCGGCCGGGTCTTCTACGCGCTCGGCCTGCTCGGCGGCGACCACCTGGTGGAGGCGCAGCGGGCCGATCTGGTCGGCGAGTATCTGGGCCAGACGGCCGTGAAGGCCAACGAACTGATCGACTCCGCGCTCGGCGGCGTGCTCTTCGTCGACGAGGCGTACTCGCTGTCCAACTCCGGCTACGGCAAGGGCGACGCCTACGGCGACGAGGCATTGCAGGTGCTGCTGAAGCGGGCGGAGGACAATCGCGATCACCTGGTGGTGATCCTCGCGGGCTACCCGGAGGGCATGGACCGGCTGCTGGCCGCCAACCCCGGCCTGTCCTCGCGCTTCACCACCCGCGTCGACTTCCCCTCGTACCGCCCGCTGGAGCTGACCGCGATCGGCGAGGTGCTGGCCGCGGAGAACGGCGACGTGTGGGACGAGGAGTCGCTGGAGGAGCTGCGGTCGATCGCCGGGCACGTGGTCGACCAGGGCTGGATCGACGAGCTGGGCAACGGCCGGTTCCTGCGCACGCTGTACGAGAAGAGCTGCGCGTACCGCGATCTGCGGCTGTCGGCGTATCCGGGCACGCTGACCCGCGACGACCTGGCGACCCTGCGGCTGCCGGACCTGATGCAGGCGTACGGAGAGGTGCTGTCGGGGCGGGGGCCGCAGGATCCGTCTGCGTTGTGACGGATCCCGCGGCCTGGGCGTCCCGGGTGTCCCTCGGCGTCGCCGGGGCCCTCGGTGTCCCGGTCCACGGCGTCCCGGGTAACCCTGGGCGTCGCCGGTGCCCTCGGTGTCCCGGTCGTCAGGCCGTCAGGACCTCCTCGCCCGAGCGGCGCTCCGACACGGTCGGCGCGGGCTCCCGGTGGGCCGGGTCGCGGACCTCCCCGACCAGCAGTTCCAGGACGTCCTCCAGGGCCACCAGACCCAGCACCCGGCCGGAGGCGTCGGCCACCTGCGCCAGGTGGGTGGCGGCGCGGCGCATGACGGTGAGGGCGTCGTCGAGGGGCAGCTCGGGGCGCAGTGTCGTCATCGGCCGCCACAGGTGCTGCGGCACCGCACGGTCGGAGTCCTCCACGTCGAGGACGTCCTTGACGTGGAGATAGCCCATGAAGGCGCCGCCGTCCGCGGCCACGGGGAAGCGGGAGTAGCCGGTGCGCCCGGTCAGCTCGACGATCTGCCCGGGTGTGACCGACGGGGGTACCGTGACCAGCGACTCCCGCTTCAGCAGGACGTCCGTCACCGGGCGGGAGCCCAGCTCCAGCGCGTCCTCCAGGCGTTCGGCCTCCTCGGGGTCGAGCAGTCCGGCCTGACCGGAGTCCTCCACCAGCCGGTTGAGCTGCTCGCTGGTGAAGACGGCCTCGACCTCGTCCTTGGGCTCGACCCGGAAGAGCCGCAGCACGCCCTGGGCGCACGCGCCGAGGGCCACGGTGATCGGCCGGCACAGCCGGGCGAACGTGACCAGGCCGGGGCTGAGCCACAGCGCGGCCTTCTCCGGGGCGGCCATCGCCAGGTTCTTCGGGACCATCTCGCCGATGACGAGGTGGAAGAAGACGACGGTGGCCAGCGCGATGACGTACCCCAGCGGGTGGATCATCGCGTGCGGCAGATGGATCCAGGCGAAGAACGGCTCCAGCAGATGCGCGACCGTCGGTTCGGCGACCGCGCCCAGCGTCAGCGAGCAGACGGTGATGCCGAACTGCGCGGCGGCCATCATCTGCGGCAGCCGTTCCAGGCCGTACAGCACCTGGCGGGCGCGGGCGGTGCCGAGCGGTTCGATCTGGCTGCGGCGGACCGAGACCAGCGCGAACTCGGCGCCGACGAAGAAGCCGTTGGCGAGCACGAGCAGCGCGGCGAAGAGCAGTTGGAGCAGGCTCATCGAGCGGCCTCCGGTACGGGGGCGGTGCGCACCAGGCGGACGCGTTCCGCGCGGTAGTGGCCGACCTGGCGTACGGCGAGCCGCCAGCCGGGCAGTTCCGCCCGGTCGCCGACGGCCGGGATCCGGCCGAGCAGGTCGGCGACGAGCCCGGCGACCGTCTCGTACGGCCCCTCCGGCACGTCCAGGCCGATTTGGAGCAGGGTGTCGACCCGGCAGCTGCCGTCGACGTCCCAGGCGGGCCGGCCGTCCTCCGGCGGGGCGGGCGCGAGTTCCGGTGTGTCGTGCCCGTCGTGCTCGTCGCGGACCTCGCCGACGATCTCCTCGACGATGTCCTCCAGGGTGACGACCCCGGCCGTGCCGCCGTACTCGTCGACGACCACCGCGATCGGCTGCTCGCTGCGCAGCCGGGCCAGCAGCGGCCGGACGGGCAGGGTCTCGGGGACGAGCAGCGCCGGGCGGGCGATCCGCGAGACGGGGGTGCGCAGCCGCTCGTGGGCGGGTATCGCGAGGGCGTCCTTGAGGTGGACCATGCCGACGACCTCGTCGATCCGCTCCCGGTAGACGGGGAAGCGGGACAGGCCGGTGGCCCGGGTCAGGTTGACCACGTCCTCGGCGGTCGCCGACGACTGGAGGGCGCTGACCTTCACGCGCGGGGTCATCACGTGCTGGGCGGTCAGCTCGCCGAGGGACAGGGTGCGCACGAAGAGGTCCGCGGTGTCCTGTTCCAGGGCGCCGGCCTGCGCGGAGTGCCGGGCGAGGGAGACGAGTTCGCCGGGGGTGCGGGCGGAGGCCAGCTCTTCGGCGGGCTCGAAGCCCAGGGCGCGGACAAGCCGGTTGGCGACGCCGTTCAGCCCGGCGATGACCGGGCGGAACAGGCGGGCGAAGGCATGCTGCGGGCCGGCGACGAACCGCGCGACCTGCATCGGGCGGGACACCGCCCAGTTCTTGGGGACCAGTTCGCCGACGACCATCTGCACGGCGGAGGCCAGCAGCATGCCGACGACGACGGCCACTCCGGACACCGCGCCCTCGGGGACGCCGACGGCCGTGAGCGGCCCGTCGAGCAGCTGGGCGAGGGCCGGCTGGGCGAGCATGCCGACGATCAGGGAGGTGATGGTGATGCCGAGCTGGGTGCCGGAGAGCTGGAAGGACAGCTCCTTGAGGGACGCGACGACCCGGACGGCCCGTCGGTCGCCCTCGGCGGCGGCCTTCTCCGCCTCGGGGCGCTCGACCGTCACCAGGCCGAACTCCGCCGCCACGAAGAATCCGTTGGCGAGAATCAGCAGGAACGCGGCTGCCAGGAGCAGCAGGGGGATGCTCATGATGCCGCCGCCTCCGCACGGGCGCGGACCTCGGACACGCGGTCCGCGCTATGTCGGCAGGGGGCGGCGCAGGTACTGCAGGACGATCCGTCCATCGCCGGAGGGGGTCACTCCTCGGGTAGCAGGAACCCCTGTGCGCCGGGAGGCACGACAGGGGCGGAGGCGCGGGACATCGCTCCTCCGCCCAACAGATTAATCAAGACACGGGGTCGCGTGGCAGGGTGAGCACCCCGGACGTGCCCCCGGGTCAGCCCTGGGTTTCCCCGGTGCGGGCCTCCACCAGGTCCCTCAGGGTGCGGGCCTGGGCGATGGCCTGCTCCTTGGCGATGCCCGGCTGGATGCCGATGGCGGCCAGGCTGGTGCCGTCGCTGAGGTCGAGGAACGCCCAGGGGTCACCGACCCTCAGGTTGACCTGGACGATCTCCGCCCATTCCAGACGGCGGACGCTGCCGAAGTTGACCACGGTCACGCCGGACTCCTCGGCGACGACCTTGGGGCGCGCCAGCCGCAGCAGCACCCAGGCCAGCAGGGCGGCAGTGAAGACGAAGCTCAGCTTCTCGGCCGGGCTGAGGCGCTCCAGAAGCAGCGCGACCAGCGACACCGTGACGAAGATCGCGGCGGCGGCGGTGAGCAGGACGGCCCGGGTCCGGGTGGGCCGGAAGGTGACCGGAAGCGACGGGAGAGGTACGGGTTCCGACATGGTGCGCCGCCCCCTCTCAGAGCCGGCAGGCGTGGATGGCCGTCGTCAGGATGGCCCGCGCCCCGATGGAGTACAGGTCGTCCATGATCCGCTGGGCGTCCTTGGCGGGCACCATGGCGCGGACGGCGACCCAGCCCTCGTTGTGCAGCGGCGAGATGGTCGGCGACTCCAGGCCCGGGGTGAGGGCGACGGCCTTCTCCAGCTGCTCGACCCGGCAGTCGTAGTCCATCATCACGTACGTCCGGGCGACCAGGACGCCCTGGAGGCGGCGCAGGAACTGCTGCACCTTGGGTTCCTCGGCGTCGGCGCCGGTGCGGCGGACGACGATCGCCTCGGACTTCATGATCGGCTCGCCGAAGACCTCCAGGCCCGCGTTGCGCAGGCTGGTGCCGGTCTCCACGACGTCGGCGATGACCTCGGCGACGCCCAGCTCGATCGCGGTCTCGACGGCGCCGTCCAGGTGGACGACGGAGGCGTCGACGCCGTGGTCGGCGAGGTGCTTGGCGACGATCCCCTCGTAGGAGGTGGCGACCGTGCGGCCCTCGAGGTCCGCGACGCCGTCGGCGGTGCCCGGCTTGGCAGCGAAGCGGAAGGTGGAGCGGGCGAAGCCGAGGGGCAGGATCTCCTCGGCGTTGGCGCCGGAGTCGATCAGCAGGTCGCGGCCGGTGATGCCGATGTCGAGGCGGCCGGAGGAGACGTAGATCGCGATGTCGCGGGGGCGGAGGTAGAAGAACTCGACCTCGTTCTCCGGGTCGACGATCCGCAGTTCCTTGGACTCGCGGCGCTGCTGGTAGCCGGCCTCATGCAGCATCTCCGCCGCAGGGCCGGAGAGTGAACCCTTGTTGGGAACGGCGATGCGCAGCATGAGGTCGGCTTCCTTTGTGTGAAGGGGGTATCTACGGCGGTGACGGCGGGCGGTTACAGGTGGGCGTAGACGTCGTCCAGGGAGATCCCGCGGGCGACCATCATCACCTGGACGTGGTACAGCAGCTGCGAGATCTCCTCGGCGGCCGCCTCCTTGCCCTCGTACTCGGCGGCCATCCAGACCTCGGCGGCCTCCTCGACGACCTTCTTGCCGATGGCATGGACACCCTTCTCGACCAGCTCTGCGGTGCGGGAAGTGCCGGGATCGCCGTGGGCGGCCTTGTGCTGGAGCTCGGTGAAGAGCTCCTCGAACGTCTTCTTGGACATGGTGGTCCCACCCTAGCCGTTGTGCCGGTCCGCCTACCGCCAGGGTTCGGATACTGAACGCAGGGTGGCCGCCGTGGCGACCGCCGCGGTCACCGCCTCGTGCCCCTTGTCCTCGCTGGAGCCCTCCAGGCCGGCCCGGTCCAGGGCCTGCTCCTCGTTGTCACAGGTGAGCAGACCGAAGCCGACGGGGACGCCGGTGTCGACGGAGACCTGGGTGAGGCCCTGGGTGACGCCCTGGCACACGTAGTCGAAGTGGGGGGTGCCGCCGCGGATGACGACACCGAGGGCCACGATCGCGTCGTAGCCGCGCCCGGCGAGCACCTTGGCGACGACCGGAAGCTCCCAGCTGCCGGGGACCCGCAGCAGGGTCGGCTCGTCGATGCCCAGGTCGTGCAGGGCGCGCAGGGCGCCGTCCACCAGGCCGTCCATCACCTTCTCGTGCCACTGCGCCGCGACGACGGCGACCCGCAGGTCACCCACATTGCGTACGGACAGCTCCGGTGCGCCCTTGCCGCTCACGTTCTCGCCTCTCCTCGGTCCTTCTCGGGTGTGTTGTCCGGTCGCCTACTGGTCGCCACAGGTGGCCGCGGAGGCCGGCACGGCGGGGCCGTCCAGCCAGGGCAGGTCGTGGCCCATCCGGTCCCGCTTGGTGCGCAGGTAGCGGAGGTTGTGCTCGCCCGCGGTGACGGGCATCGGCTCGCGTTCGACGACCCGGATGCCGTGGCGGGCGAGGGCGTCGGACTTCTCGGGGTTGTTGGTCATCAGGCGGACGCTGCGCACGCCGAGGTCCGCCAGGATCTGGGCGCCGGCGCCATAGTCGCGGGCGTCGGCGGGCAGGCCCAGTTCCAGGTTGGCGTCGAGGGTGTCGCGCCCGCGTTCCTGCAGCTCGTAGGCGCGCAGCTTGGACAGCAGTCCGATACCGCGGCCCTCGTGTCCGCGCAGGTAGACCACGACGCCCCGGCCCGCGGCCTGGATGCGCTCCAGGGAGGCCTCCAGCTGGGGGCCGCAGTCGCAGCGCAGGGAGTGGAAGACGTCGCCGGTGAGGCATTCGGAGTGCATCCGGACCAGGAGGTCCGTGCCGTCGCCGATCTCGCCGTGGACGAGGGCGACGTGCTCGACGCCGTCGACGGTGGAGCGGTAGCCGTACGCGGTGAAGGTGCCGTGCCGGGTCGGCAGGTGGACCTCGGCCTCGCGGCGGACGGTGGGTTCGGCGCTGCGGCGGTAGGCGATCAGGTCCTCGATGGAGATGATCGTCAGGCCGTGCTTGCGGGCGAACGGGATCAGCTCGGGCAGCCGCAGCATCTGGCCGTCCTCGCCGGCGATCTCCACGATGGCGCCGGCCGGGCGCAGGCCCGCGAGCCGGGCGAGGTCGACGGCGGCCTCGGTGTGGCCGTTGCGGGTGAGGACGCCGCCGGGCTGGGCGCGCAGCGGGAAGATGTGGCCGGGGCGGACGAAGTCGGACGGCTCGGCGGTGCCTGCGGCCAGCAGCTGGAGGGTGGTGGCCCGGTCGGCGGCCGAGATGCCGGTGGTCACACCGTGCGCCCCGGAGGCGTCGACGGAGACGGTGAACGCGGTCTTCATCGACTCGGTGTTGTCCGCGACCATCTGCGGGAGCTGGAGCCGGTCCAGTTCGTCGCCCTCCATGGGGGCGCAGATCAGGCCGCGGCACTCGCTCATCATGAACGCGACGATCTCGGGGGTGGCCTTCTCTGCGGCGATGACGAGGTCGCCCTCGTTCTCCCGGTCCTCGTCGTCGACGACCACGACCGGGCGGCCGGCCGCGATGTCGGCGATGGCCTGTTCGATCGGGTCGAGGGCGAGGTCCTCGACGCCGTCGGTGCCGTGGAGCAGGGGGGCCGTGGTCATGCCGGGGCTCCTTCCAGGACGGGCTGCCCCGACCGGCGGGAGCGCAGCCACCAGTCGCGCAGGCCCCACAGGACGAGCGCGCCGTAGATGACGTAGACGAAGCCGGAGAAGGCGTAGCCGTTGGCGAAGTTGAGGGGCACGCCGACCAGGTCGACGAGCAGCCAGGCGAACCAGAACTCGACCATGCCGCGCGCCTGGGCGTACATCGCGACGATGGTGCCGACGAAGATGTAGGCGTCGGGCCAGGGGTCCCAGGACAGGGTGGGGTTGGCCTTGAAGAACAGGGCGACGGCGACCGTGCCGAGGGCGGCGGCACCGAGCATCGCGGCGCGCTCGCCCCAGGTGGCGAACCGCACGGAGATCTGGCCGTCGTCCGAGCGGCCCTTGCCGCGGTTCCACTGCCACCAGCCCCAAAGGGCGACGACCATCACGACGACCTGCTTGCCGGCGCTGCCGGTGAGGTGGCCGTAGAAGGCCGCGAAGAGGATGACGCCGGAGAGGAACTGCACCGGCCAGGTCCACAGGGAGCGCCGCCAGCCGAGGGCGAGGGCGGCCAGGCCGAAGATGTTGCCGACCATGTCCGACCAGAGGATGCGCTGGCCGAAGAGGGTGAACGCCTCGGAGTTGAGCCAGTTCACTGCGCGGCCCCCCGGGTGCCGAGCAGCCGCTCGACGTACTTGGCGATGACGTCCACCTCGAGGTTGACCGGGTCGCCGGGCTGCTTGATGCCGAGCGTGGTCAGGGCCAGGGTGGTCGGGATGAGGCTCACCGTGAAGTGCTCGGGTCCCGCCTCGACGACCGTGAGGCTGATGCCGTCGACGGTGATGGAGCCCTTCTCGACGACGTACCGGGCGAGGTCGGCGGGGAGGGAGATCTTGACGATCTCCCAGTGCTCGGAGGGGATCCGCTCCAGGACGGTGCCGGTGCCGTCGACGTGGCCCTGCACGATGTGGCCGCCGAGGCGGTCGCCGACGGCGGTGGGCCGTTCGAGGTTGACGCGCGAGCCGACGGAGAGGGCGCCCAGGCTGGAGCGCTTGAGGGTCTCGGCCATGACGTCGGCGGTGAACTCGTCGCCCTCGTGGTCGACGACCGTGAGGCAGACGCCGTTGACGGCGATGGAGTCGCCGTGTTTCGCGCCCTCGGTGACGACGGGGCCGCGCAGGCGGAAGCGACAGGCGTCGTCGAGGTCCTCGACGGCGGTGACCTCGCCCAGCTCTTCGACGATTCCGGTGAACACTTCCCGGGTCCTCCTGCCTCTTCGGGCACGGACTCCGGGGCTGTCGATGACGACAGAATGTACGGACCAGCACACCGGGAGCGACGCCGACGGGACCCGCCCCGAGGGGACGACTCCGATACCCGTCCCCGAAGGAACGAGCCGATACGGCGACACGCACGCATGCCTGCCCGCCGCGCACTGCCTCCCATCCGGACTTTAACCGTCGGTCCAGGAATTTCACCTGGTCAACCGGTCGCTGGAGGCGACCGGGTCGCGGACTGTAACCGCCGGTTCGGACTTTCACCGACCCCGGAGTGCGCTGCTTCTGGTACAGGGCCAGTGTGCCACGCCTGATCGGCATCCATACGGGCGAGCGGTGTGGGGTGGCTCACAGAGTGTGCCCGGACCCTCCCCGAGCGTGCCAACTCCCCGGCGCGCACCCCCTCTTGATTGGTCCATACCTATTGACCTACTGGTCTAGTCCTCTCTACTGTCTGCGCAACTTCCGTGGAGAGGAACCGACTGTGCTGTCCCCCTCGCCTCACCGGGCCAGACCCGCCCTGCTCGCGGCCGCCGGAGCCGTCGCGGGCCTGCTGCTCGCCGGCCTCCCGGCGACCGTCTCGCACGCCGCCGACCAGGAGTCCTGTCGCCCCGACGGCCTCCACAAGACCCCCGGTGTCGACGTCCCCTACTGCTCGGTCTACGACACCGAGGGCCGGGAGAAGATGGGCGCCGACCACCAGCGCCGGGTGATCGGCTACTTCACCGGATGGCGCACCGGCAAGGACGGCACGCCCGCCTATCTGGCCTCCGACATCCCCTGGGACAAGGTCACCCACCTCAACTACGCCTTCGCCCACATCGACGGCGGCAACAAGATCTCCGTGGGCACGGACGGCCCCGCCAACCCCGCCACCGGCATGACCTGGCCCGGGGTCGCCGGCGCGGAGATGGACCCGGCGCTGCCCTACAAGGGCCACTTCAACCTGCTGAACAAGTTCAAGAAGCAGCACCCGGACGTGAAGACGCTGATCTCGGTGGGCGGCTGGGCGGAGACCGGCGGCTACTTCGACGACAGCGGCAAGCGCGTCAACTCCGGCGGCTTCTACTCGATGGCCACCAACGCCGACGGCTCGGTCAACCAGGCCGGCATCGACACCTTCGCGGACTCCGCGGTCTCCTTCATCCGGAAGTACGGCTTCAACGGCGTCGACATCGACTACGAGTACCCGACCACCATGAAGGACGCGGGCAACCCCCTCGACTGGTCCTTCGCCAACGCCCGCCGGGCCGGTCTGGTCAAGGGCTACGCGGCGCTGATGAAGACCCTGCGGGAGAAGCTGGACCGCGCGGGCGCGGCGGACGGCAAGCACTACCTGCTGTCGGTCGCGGCCCCCTCCTCCGGCTACCTGCTGCGCGGCATGGAGACCTTCCAGGTCCAGAGGTACCTGGACTACGTCAACATCATGTCGTACGACCTGCACGGCGCCTGGAACGAGTACGTCGGCCCGAACGCCTCCCTCTTCGACGACGGCAAGGACGCCGAGCTGGCCGCGGCGAACGTCTACGGCAGCCAGCAGTACGGCGGCATCGGCTACCTCAACACCGACTGGGCCTACCACTACTTCCGCGGGTCCATGCCGGCCGGCCGCATCAACATCGGCCTGCCCTACTACACGCGCGGCCACAAGAACGTCCAGGGCGGCACGGACGGCCTGTGGGGCAAGGCGGCGGCCACCACCTGCCCGGCCGGCTCCGGCCTGACCAAGTGCGGTGACGGCGCGGTCGGCATCGACAACCTGTGGCACGACAAGGACGACAACGGCAAGGAGTCCCCGGCCGGTTCGAACCCGATGTGGCACGCCAAGAACCTGGAGAAGGGCATCGTCGGGGACTACGTGACCAAGTACGGCTTCCCCGCCGGCACCAAGCTCACCGGCACCTACGCCCGCAAGTACGACGCCACGCTGGTGGCGCCGTGGCTGTGGAACGCCGAGAAGAAGGTCTTCCTCTCCACCGAGGACGAGCAGTCGGTGGCCGCCAAGGCGGACTACGTCGTGGACCGCGGCATCGGCGGCACGATGGTGTGGGAGCTGGCGGGCGACTACGACTGGAACGCGGCCAAGGGCCAGTACGAGACGGGTGACACGCTCACCTCCCTGATGTACGAGAAGTTCAAGTCCGCCTCCCCCTACGGCGCGAAGGTCTCCAACAAGGCGCTGCCCGCCAAGGCGGTGAACATCGGTGTGGAGTTCGGCGAGTTCAAGCTCGGCGACTCCAACTACCCGATCACCCCGAAGGTGAAGATCACCAACAACACGAAGACGACCCTGCCCGGCGGCACGGAGTTCCAGTTCGACTACTCCACCGCGGCCCCCGCCAACGCCTCCGACCAGTCCGGCTTCGGCACCAAGGTGATCAGCAGCGACCACACGGGCAACAACGTGGGCGGCCTGAAGGGCGACTTCCACCGGGTCTCGCTGAAGCTCCCCGCCTGGCAGTCGCTGGCGCCCGGCGCGTCCGTGGAGCTGTCCTTCAACTACTACCTGCCGGTGTCCACCCCGTGGAACTGGACGGTGAACATCGCGGGCACGACCTACGCGCTCGCCGGGGACCTGGCGCGCGGCACCACGCTGGTGGAGCCCGGCTCGGGCACCTCGCCGACCCCGGACCCGACCAACCCGACCCCCACCCCGACCCCGACGCCCGGCGCGTGCACCGCGCCCGCGTGGACCGCGACGTCCGAGTACGG
>NZ_MUND01000637.1 GCF_002154375.1 Streptomyces glaucescens
GGCCGTGGCCTCCGCGGCCGGCGGCCCGCCGCAGACCCGGCGCAGCTCGGTGTGGATCACCCCGTGCGGCTTGCCGCTCTGGTGGACATACGCGCCGACCATCGTGTTGAGCTGCCGCCGCAGCTCCATCATCTCCTTGTGGGAGACGACCGGCCGTCGCTCGGCGGGCAGCTCCAGCAGGTCCGCCTCGGTGTCCGGCTTCTTCTTGCTGTGCGCGATCTGCCGCGCCTGCCGCTTCTGCAGCAGCAGCTGCACCTGATCGGGTTCGAGGAGTCCCGGGATGCCGAGGTAGTCCTGCTCCTCCTCGCTGCCGGGGTGGGCCTGCATGCCGAACTCGGCGCCGTTGTACATGACCCGGTCGAAGACGGCGTCGGACTCCAGCGCCTCGAAGGGCAGCATGTCCTGATCGCCGGTGTCCTCGTCCTGCTGCTTCTCCGCCTCCTGGAGGAGCTTCTCCTCCTCGGCGTACGGGTCCTCCTCGCCGTCCTTCTTCGGCTTGTCGAGGACGTGGTCGCGCTCGCGCTCCATCTCGTTGGCGAAGCCGAGCAGGTCGGGCACGGTCGGCAGGAACACCGACGCGGTCTCGCCCCGGCGCCGCGACCGCACGAAGCGTCCGACGGCCTGCGCGAAGAACAGCGGCGTCGAGATCGTCGTCGCGTACACGCCGACCGCGAGGCGCGGCACGTCGACGCCCTCGGACACCATGCGGACGGCGACCATCCACCGGTCGGTGCTGTCGCTGAACTCGTCGATCCGGCTGGACGCGCCCGCGTCGTCGGAGAGGACGAGGGTCGCCCTGTGCCCGGTGATGTCCCGGATGAGCTTGGCGTAGGCGCGGGCCGACTCCTGGTCGGAGGCGATGACGAGCGCCCCCGCGTCGGGGATCGCCTTCCTCACCTCGGTCAGGCGCTGGTCGGCGGCGCGCAGCACGGCCGGCATCCAGTCGCCGCGCGGATCCAGCGCCGTACGCCAGGCCTGGCTGATGGCGTCCTTGGTCATCGGCTCGCCGAGCCGCGCCTCGATCTCGTCGCCGGCCTTGGTCCGCCAGCGCATGTTGCCGCTGTAGGAGAGGAAGATGACGGGGCGGACGACGCCGTCGGCGAGCGCGGAGCCGTAACCGTACGTGTAGTCGGCCGAGGACCGCCGGATGCCGTCCGCCCCCTCCTCGTACGTCACGAAGGGGATCGGGTTGGTGTCCGAGCGGAACGGCGTACCGGTCAGCGCCAGGCGCCGCGTCGCGGGCTCGAACGCCTCCAGGCAGGCCTCGCCCCAGGACTTGCTGTCACCGGCGTGGTGGATCTCGTCGAGGATGACGAGGGTCTTGCGCTGCTCGACCCGGTTGCGGTGCAGCATGGGCCGCACACCGACACCGGCGTACGTCACGGCGACACCGTGGTACTCCCGGCCCAGCGGGCCCGCGCTGTACTCCGGGTCCAGCTTGATCCCTACCCGCGCGGCGGCCTCGGCCCACTGCTTCTTCAGATGCTCGGTGGGGGCGACCACGGTCACCTGCTGCACGACGTGGTGGTGCAGCAGCCAGGACGCCAGGGTCAGCGCGAACGTCGTCTTGCCGGCGCCGGGGGTGGCGACCGCCAGGAAGTCACGCGGCTGCTCCTGGATGTACTTCTCCATCGCCCCCTGCTGCCAGGCACGCAGCTTGCTGGCGGTGCCCCAGGGGGCGCGGCCGGGAAAGGCAGGTGACAGGTGGTGGGAGGAGGAAGCGGCGGTGGTAGTCACGGTCTCCGGGTGGGGGTAGGACGGCTCGGCTACGTATGACAACCGGGCCACCCTACCGGCGGCCCGGCACCGTCAACGCGCCGACGACGCCGGGGCGCCCGAGGGTGGGACCCACGTCACAACACCCTCGGTGACCCCCACCGTGACTCACCGTTCCCGCAGCCTCGTCGTCACCCAGGCGCCCACCAGCGCGACCAGCGCCATGGGCAGGAAGACGGCGGCGAAAGCGGCCGGACGGGAGGCCGCGCCGGCCGCCTCGGCGGTGGCGTGGGCGACCGTACCGCCGCCCAGCGCGGCGAAGGCGGCGCCGCCGATCGCGAGGAGGATCACATTCGCCAGGCCGTCGGAGATCTGGAGCGCGGCGGAGTTGGTGCCCGCCTCCTCGGGGGTGGACAGCTGGAGCAGCAGCACGCTGGTGGAGGAGATCACCAGCCCCATGCCGAAGCAGCCGAAGCCCCAGGCGACGGCCACCGTCCACACCGGTACCGCGTCGATCAGCACGCTCGGCGCGGTCGCGATGGCCGCCGCCGTCAACGCCATGCCCAGCGTCATCAGCCGTTCCCGGTACGGCTCCAGGCGGGGCCGTGACTGCACCCAGGAACCCAGCGCCCAGGTGGCGCCGCCCGCCGCCAGCGAGAACCCGGCGAGCGTCGGCGACAGGCCGCGCTGGGTGACCAGCATCAGCGGCACGAACGATTCCGCCGCGATGAACGAGCCCGCCGCGACGCCCCGCAGCAGCACCACCGAGGGCAGTCCGCGCGCCGCCCGGTAGGTGCCGCGCGGCAGCAGCCCGAGCACCGCCGGGACCAGCAGCGCGGCGCCGGCGGCGCCGGGCAGCAGGGACAGCCAGCGCAGGTCCTGGGCGGCGTACTGGAGGAGTCCGGCGCCCAGGGAGATGCCGAGCGCGAGCCGGATGCGGCGGCCGTCGAAGGAGGCGTCCCGGTCCGAGCCGTCGACCGGGCCGGACGCCCGGCGCCGGATCTGCGGCAGCGCGAGCGCCAGCGGCAGCACGACGAGGACCGGGATGCCGAGGAACACCCAGCGCCAGCCGAGGTGCTCGGTGACCGCGCCCGAGGCCAGCGGCCCGACCACCGACGGCACGACCCAGCTCGCGGCGAACGCGGCCATGATCGCGGGCCGCAGCCGCTCCGGGTAGGCGCGGCCGACGATCACGTACAGCGCGACGATCACCAGTCCGCCGCCGAGCCCCTGCACGGCCCGCCCGAGGATGAACAGCCACATCGCCCCGGCCGTCCCGGACAGCAGCAGTCCCGCCGCGAAGCCGGATATGCCGCACGTCAGTGGGGCCAGCGGGCCGCGCCGGTCCGACCACTGGCCGGCCAGCACCATCGCGAACAGGCTGGTCGTGAAGTAGCCGGAGAACGCGAACGCGTACAGCGACACCCCGTCCAGCTCGCGCGCCGCGACCGGCATCGCGGTGCCGACGGCGGTCGCCTCGAAGGCGATCAGCAGGACGACGGAGACGATGCCGACGCTCAGCGCCCGGTACGGGCGGCCGAGCACGCCGCCGGCCGGCGGCTGCGGTACGTCGACGGGGTCTGCTGCGTCCGCGACGTCGGCGTCGCGTGGGTTCGGGGCGGCCATGACGGCCAGAGTAAGGGGCTCGGCGACACTTGACCCCTGTCGGGAGATGGTGATCTTCTCCGCCGTTGGTCCTACGCCCCCCGTTCATGAACGGAGTGTGGCGGTCTCATTGCAGCGCCCCGGGATCCCTTGAGCCCGCCTCCGCCCCGCCCGTACGGTCGAGTCGACACGTTGGCCGTGTGCCCGAGTGGTTGAGGGGCCAGACTGCAAATCTGGTTACGCGGGTTCGATTCCCGCCACGGCCTCTGCTCCTCCGCATGCCTCCGCGCCGTTGGTGCGCAACAGGCAGAGCGCGAGGACGAGTTCAGAGACGTCCCGGTTCAAGGGGTCCAGGCGGGCCTCCGGTTCGGTCCAGCGGAGGATCTCGCCGGAGGCGCCGTCGACCACCAGGCCCGCGTCGCCGATCAGGCGGCCGAGGCGTATCAACCGGTCGGCGTCGGCCGGGAGCCGGTCCAGGGGGAAGCCTCCCGCGTACTCCTCGTCCGTGTAGTACTCGGTGAGCGTCGGCAGCGGCAGGTCCGTGTCCAGGGAGAACAGGACCTCGTCCGCGGGCAGGCCCGTCTCGCGCAGGAAGCGGCGGGTCGGTTCGTGGGTGAGCGTCACGGGGAAGTCGACGTCCTCGAAACGGGCCACGCGGCCCCGGCCGAACTCCTGGTCCAGCAGCCGCGGGGGCAGGTCGAGGGCGAGGCCCGATGCGGTGGCCGGGGTGCTGATCGCCGTGACGACGGCGCCGGTCGTGCTCATGGGAAGAACACTACGCGGCGCCACTGACAACGCCCCGCGACCGGGCAAATCCGGCGTATCCGGGGCTTACTGCGCCGTCACCACGGCCGCCTGCGGCCGGATCGGGAGCCGGTTCACCGGGCGGCCCGTCGCCGCCCGCACCGCCGACGCGATCGCCGCCGGCGACGCCACCACCGGCACCGCGCTGACCGCCTTCGCGCCGAACGGCGCGACCACGTCCCGCTCCTCGACCAGCTTCACGATCCGGATGTCCGGCGCGTCCAGGGCCGTCGGCAGGGCGTAGCCGATGAGGTCGGGGTGCCGTATCACCCCGCGCGCGGTGCGCAGGTTCTCGGTGAGCGCGATGCCGACGCCCTGGGTGACTCCCGCCTCGATCCGGGCGGCCAGCTGGGCGGGGTTCAGCACCCGGCCGACGTCCTGGGCGACCGCCAGCTCCACCACCCGGACGGAGCCCAGTTCGATGTCGACGTCGACCACCGCGCGGATCGCGCAGAAGGCGAGGCCCACGAAGGCGTCGCCCTGCCCGGCGTCGTCCAGCGGCTCGGTGGGGTGCGGGCGGCACTGCGCGGTCGCCCACAGCTCCTTGCCGTCCAGCGCCTCGGCGACGGTGGTCGACAGGACCCCGTCGTACGAGGTGATCTTGCCGTCGGCGATCTGCAGCAGCTCGGTGGACATGCCGAAGTTCTGGGCCAGCGGCTGCAGCAGCTGGGTGCGGACCATCTTGGCGGCCCGTTCCACCGCGCCGCCCGACACCCAGGTGTGTCGGCCCCGGCAGCCCGCCCCGGCGGGCGGCTGGTCGGTGTCGACCGGCGCCACGTGCACCTCGTCGACGCCCAGGATCTCCTGGACGATCTGCCGGGCCAGCGTGGTGAAGCCCTGGCCGGTCTCGACGGCCGCGCAGAGCACGGTCGCCACCCCGTCCTGGACCTTGACCGTGGCCGTGGAGACCTCGTCGGCGCCCTCCGCGCCGAGCATGTGCACCATGCCCAGGCCGTAGCCCACGCCCCGGCGCACGGCGCCCGGTTCGCCCGCGCCCTCGGGGCCGCCGGGCAGCAGCCACTCCTCCTCGGGGGTGTCCTTCGGCAGCGGCGGGAGGGGGAAGTCGCGGACCGCCTGGAGGAGTTCGGCCACCGGTGCGGGGCAGGTCACGGTCTGACCGGTGGGCAGTACGTCGCCGGTCGCCATGACGTTGCGCAGCCGCAGCTCGGCCGGTTCGATGCCGAGCTTCCTGGCGAGCTTGTCCATCTGCGCCTCGTACGCCGCGCAGACCTGCATCGCGCCCTCGCCGCGCACATGGCCGGAGGGCGGGTTGTTGGTGCGCACGGCCCAGCCCTCGATGAAGGCGTTGGGGACGACGTACGGGCCGCAGGCGAAGGACACCGCCGCCGCCAGCGCGTCCGCCGAGGTGTCCGCGTACGCGCCCGCGTCCAGCAGGATCTGCGCCTCGACCTTCACCAGCCGGCCCTCGGCGTCCGCGTGGTGGCGGTAGCGCAGCAGGGTGGGGTGCCGGTGGGCGTGGCCCAGGAAGGACTCCTCCCGCGTGGCGGTCAGTTTCACCGGGCAGCCGGTCTTCAGGGCGAGCAGCCCGAGCGGCAGCTGGAAGCCCTGGTCCTCGCGGTCGGCGGTGGCGCCGGGGACGCCGGTGACGACGACCTTGACGCGGTGGGGCTCCAGGCCGAAGGCGGCGGCGGCCGTGTCGCGGTCGCCGTGCGGGTCGGTGGAGGCCACGTACAGTTCCACGCCGCCGTCCGGGCGCGGTACGGCGAGGCCGGCCTCGGCGCCGATGGGCGCGGGGTCCTGGCGGCCGATGCGGTAGAGGCCCTCGACGACGACCTCGCCGGCCGCCTCCGGGTCGCCGTGGCGCAGCGGGATGTGCCGGATCAGATTGCCGTCGGGGTGCAGCGGCTCGGCCTCGAAGGCCTGCTCCGGATCGGTCACCGGGTCGAGCACCTCGTACTCGACGATGACGGCCGCGGCGGCCATCCGCGCGGTGTCCGGGTGGTCGGCGGCGACGGCGGCGATGGGCTCGCCGTGGTGGCGGACGACCTCGGAGGCGAACACCGGGCGGTCGGCCTTGCCCCGGCCGTACAGCGGGCTGCCGGGCACGTCCTCGTGGGTGACGACCGCGCGGACGCCGGGCATCGCCCGCGCGTGCGTGGTGTCGATGGAGGTGATCCTCGCGCGCGCGTGCGGGGCGCGCAGCACGGCCGCCCAGAGCAGGCCCTCGGCCCACAGGTCGGCCGCGTACGGGAAGGTGCCCTCGGTCTTCGCGCGCGCGTCGGCGGCGGGCAGGGAGGAGCCGAGGCCGTGCGGGATCGGCTCCGGGGCGGGGCCGGCCTCCGCGGCGCCGGCCGCGGTGGCGGTGGTCGCGGTGGCGGCTTCGTTGCTCACGCCTGGCCTCCGTCCTGTCCCTGTCCGTGTCCGTGTTCGGGTCCGGTTCCGGATCCGTACGAGGGGTCGTACGACGACGGGTCGTACGGCGGGTTCTGCGGCTGGTTCGGCTTCTCCCGCGGCTCGAACGCCGACGGGTTGACGCCACCGGCGCCCGGGCCCGCCTGGTGCGGGATGCGGGCCTCGTCGCCGCCGGGTTCGGCCGCGTCGCCCGCGGCGTGCGCGTCGCGCTCGGCGACGACCTCCTTGACGGCGTCGACCACGGCCCGGTAGCCGGAGCAGCGGCACAGGTTGCCGCACAGCGCCTGCCGGGTCTCCAGCTCGGTCGGCGCCGGGTTGCCCTCCAGCAGGTCGTGCACCGTCATCGCCATGCCGGGCACGCAGAACCCGCACTGCACCGCTCCGCACCGGGCCAGCGCCCGCTGCACGTCCGAGGGCTGTCCGTCGGCGGCCAGGCCCTCGA
>NZ_MUND01000638.1 GCF_002154375.1 Streptomyces glaucescens
CCGTACTGCGGCGCTGCGGGTTCACCGAGGCGGGCTCCCTGACCGTCGACGGCCGACCCGGACTCCGCCACCGACGCGCACTCCTGCCCTAGGCCGTGTCCGCAAAGTCCCGTCTGCCCCGCGACGCCTGGCACGCACTCTCGCCGCGCCGGGCGAAGCCCCAAGTACATCCAGTACGAGGGACTCCGCCCGGCGCGCCGAGAGCACGCACCGGACGCCGCAAAGCCGTCCTGCGGACGACGACGGGAGTGTGACGACACCCCCTGGCGGGCACCGGGCGGCGCTTGCCTCCGGTGAGGCAGGCGAGAGGTCTGTGGACCTGCTGGGTCTTCGGCCGGGGCGGGGCCGTGCGGCGCGCCTGGGGCACGTCGGGCTCTCCCCGGGGCGGGGCCGTGCGGCGCGCCCGTGGGCAGGCACGCCGGGTCTTCCGCCGGGTGAGGCGTGCGGCGCGCCCCGGCACGCCGTACGCCCCACCCGGCAGGGTGTGCGGCACGCTCCCGGACAGGCCGGACGTCCAGCGGCACGCTCCCGGACACGCAGCGCCTGGCCCACCGCGCGGGTTCACGCGTCCCCGCGCGGCACACGAGCCGGCCGTGTCCCGCACGTGCCGTGGGGCCGTCCGAGCGCCACACCGTTCCGCTCGTCCGCCGGGGCACCGCGCGTGTCCACCGGGTCGCCGGGCATCGCGTAGCACCCGCGCAGCCGCCGGGTGCCGCGCGTGCCCTGCTCGGCGTGCCGCCTGCTCAGCCGCCGGGTGCCGCGCGTGCCCGGCCCGGGCTGCTGCCCGGCGCGTCTCTCCGCTCACCCAGCGGAGGCCCCGCGCCCCCCGCTCACGGCTGGGCCAGCACCACGCAGGACTCCCCGGGCAGCCGCAGCCGGCCCTCCGTGTCCGGGGTGTCCACCGGCTCCCACGCGGCCAGCACCTGGGCCGGGCGGGTGCCCAGGGGGATCGTCGCGGGTTCCCCGGCGAAGTTCACGACCACGCACACATCGCCGCGCCGGAAGGCGAGCCAGCGGGCCCGCTCGTCGTAGGCCACCTTGATGTCGCCGAGATCGGGATCGGTGAGGTCGGGCTGCTGGTGCCGCAGCTCGATGAGGCGGCGGTACCAGGCGAGCACGCGCGCGTGGGGCTCGCGTTCGGGCTCCGACCAGTCCAGGCACGAGCGGTCCCGGGTCGCCGGGTCCTGCGGGTCCGGGATCTCCTCCTCGGCCCACCCGTGCGCCGCGAACTCGTGCCGCCTGCCCCGCCGTACCGACTCCGCCAGCTCGGGATCGGTGTGGTCGGTGAAGAACTGCCAGGGCGTGCCCGCCGCCCACTCCTCGCCCATGAACAGCATCGGGGTGAACGGCCCGGTCAGGGTGAGCGCGGCGGCGCAGGCCAGCAGCCCGGGGGAGAGGGCGGCGGACAGCCGGTCGCCCTGGGCCCGGTTGCCGATCTGGTCATGGGTCTGGCTGTAGCCGAGCAGCCGGTGCGCGGCCACCCGGGTGCGGTCGAGCGGGCGCCCGTGGTGCCGGCCGCGGAAGCTGGAGTAGGTGCCGTCGTGGAAGAACCCCGCGGTCAGCGTCTTGGCCAGGGCATTCAGGGGAGCGCGCGCGAAGTCCGCGTAGTAGCCCTGCGACTCCCCGGTCAGCGCGGTGTGCAGGGCGTGGTGGAAGTCGTCGTTCCACTGCGCCTGGAGCCCGAAACCGCCCTCCGCGCGCGTGGTGATCATCCGCGGATCGTTCAGCTCCGACTCGGCGATCAGGAACAGCGGCCGACCGAGGTCGGCGGACAGCCCGTCCACCGCCGTCGACAGCTCCTCCAGGAAGTGGTACGCGCGCGTGTCCACCAGCGCGTGCACCGCGTCCAGCCGCAGGCCGTCGATCCGGTAGTCCCGCAGCCATGCCAGCGCACTGCCGGTCAGATACGCGCGCACCTCGTCCGAGCCCGGTGCGTCCAGGTTCACCGCCGCGCCCCACGGCGTGTGGTGCGTCTCGGTGAAGTACGGGCCGAACGCCGGAAGGTAGTTGCCGGACGGGCCGAGGTGGTTGTGGACGACGTCCAGGACCACGCCGAGGCCCAGCTCATGGGCGCGGTCGACGAACCGCTTCAGCCCCTCGGGACCGCCGTACGGCTCGTGCACCGCCCACAGCGAGACCCCCTCGTACCCCCAGCCGTGCCGGCCCGGGAACGGACACAGCGGCATCAACTCGACGTGCGTCACGCCCAGTTCGGCGAGATGGTCCAGCCGTTCGGCCGCCGCGTCCAGGGTGCCCTCACGCGTGTACGTGCCCACGTGCAGCTCGTAGAGGACCGCCCCAGGCAGCGGACGCCCCGGCCACTCGGTGCGCCACGCGTACCTCTCGTGGTCGACGACCGCGCTCGGCCCGTCCGGACCGTCCGGCTGCCGGCGCGACCGCGGATCCGGCCGGACCGGCCCGTCGTCCACCGCGAAGCCGTACCGCGTGCCGTCCCGCGCCTCCGCCTCGGCGATCCACCACCCCGCGCGTTCCGGATCGCGCTCCATCGCGTGCGTGACGCCCTCGCAATGGAGCGTCACTCGGCCGGCCTGCGGTGCCCACACCTCGAACTGCACGGACGGTTCCCCTTCGTCTGCTCACCGTGATGTAGCCCGTCCATGGTGCGCCAAAAAAGATCAATCCGCTTTTGAATCTTCCCTTTTACGGCAGGTGTCGTCAGGTACCCGCGCGTGGGGACCGTATCTCCGTTTTCTGGACACCCGGGGTTCACTGACCGACAATCACCAGCGTGACGTCGTCCTTCGAGTTCCCGACCTCTCTCCCGCGCCCTTCGGACGCGGAGCGCGACCATGCGCTGAAGGTCCTGCGAGACGGCGTCGCCATGGGCCGTCTGTCCCACGACACGTTCGTCCGCCGGATGGAACTAGCCCTCGCCGCCCGCCGCGCCGACGAACTGGCCGCGCTCACCGCCGATCTGCCCACCGAGAGCCGCTTCTCCCGCGTGGTGTTCGGCACCGTCGAGGCGGTCTCCGGGTTCTCCGCGCGGCTGCGCCGGGCCTGGCAGGCCGAGCGGCTGCCCAAGCTGCTGCTGCCGCACCCGGCGGTCGGCAGCTCCCTGCGGATCGGCCGCGACCCCGCGAGCGGCCTCAGGCTGACCCACGAGACGGTCTCCCGCAGTCACGCCGAACTGAGCCGCCAGGGCGGCATGTGGATCCTCCGGGACCTCGGCTCCACCAACGGCACCAGCGTCAACGGCCGCCGCGTCATCGGCGCCACCGTCGTCCGCGAGGGCGACCAGGTGTCCTTCGGGCAGGTCGGGTTCCGTCTCGCCGCGCACTGAGCGGTTCGCCCGAACGCGCCCGCACGGCCGCCGCGCCCGCAGCCACTGGCAAATCCGGTCACCGTCCGCGGTGTTGACGCTCCCGCCGAGTCGTGACTGACCGCACCAGCTCGTCACCGCCGCCGGGCGCGACCCCGCCAGCGTGCTGCCCGAGCTGGGCCGGCCTCCTCGACCCCTGGACCGCCGAGCACCGGGACGGCCGCGGTGACGAGTGGATCCCGGTCGCCCGGCAGGCCGAGTACCAGTCCCGCGTGGTGCTCGCGGCGTTCGAACCGGGCCGCGTGGCGACTCGCCCCCTGCTCCCGTTCGGGTGAGTCGGACTGGGGTTCCGAGCCCGTCGTGCCGATGCACCGGGAATGACGCACACCCTCACAGTGAAGACCGCCCGGCGCTGTCTGCCGGCGACGGCCGCCCTGCTCGCCGTGTTCGCCGTGTTCGCCGCCGGAGCGGTACCCGCACGGGCGGCGGCCGAGCCGGTCCGGGAGACCGGTCAGCGGACCTGGCTCCACCTCACCGTCACCCGGGGCGAGGTCCTCCGCCCGGGCCTGCGCCCCCTCCGCCCGGCGGGTCACCGCTCCGGTGAGACGCGCGACACCCTGCTGCTGTGCGAACCGCCGCTGGGCCACGGCCGGGCCGCCGAGGCCTGCGCCCAGCTCGACGCCGCGCACGGCGACATCCGCCGGATCGCGACGCGGGACGGCTCCTGCCCGATGGTGTACGCGCCGCTGACCGCCCAGGCGCGCGGGATGTGGCAGGGGCGGCCGGTCGACTACCGCGAGACGTTCTCGAACTCCTGCGCCATGGAGGCGGTGACCGGGGCGCTGTTCGCGCTCGATCGCTGACGGGAGGCGACGCGGGCGGCGGTGCGCGCGGCGGCATGTGCGCACCCGCCCCCGCGGTCCGTGCGCCCGCCGTCGGTGTTCACCGCCGTCGGTGTGCACGGACCGCGGTACGCGCGCGTGGTGGCGGCGGGGCTGGGGCACGAGACCTCACGCCGCCCGCTCGCGCGCGTGCAGCGCCGCCGCGACGACCGTCCGGGACTGGTGCTCGACCTGGTGCTCCAGAGGCACCCAGCGGGCCCGGAACCGGTCCGCGAAGGTCTCGCTCCAGATCGTCACGAGCTGCTCCAGCCGCGGCACCGCGCGGTCGTCGGCCTCGCGCAGCACCCGCAGCAGCATCGCCGCGGCCCGCAGCGGCAGCCGACGGGCGAACGCGTCCACGCTGCCGACGTACGCCCTTGTGTGGTCCGCCGGGGGCGTGTGGATCCAGTCCGCGGCCAGCCCCGGCACCAGTTCCAGCGCCCACCGGGCGGCCCGCAGCAGCGGCCCGTCGAGGCCGTCCAGCCGCGGCAGCGACTCCGCGAGCACCTCCTCCACCTCGCGCGCGTCCCGCAGCAGCCGGTCCGCGAGCCGGCGGATCGCCGCGGCCGGCGCCGGATGCGGTGCCGGGTCGTCCACCAGGTCGCTGGCCCACATCGGCACCTCGACGACCGCGGTGAGACCGCCGTACCGGTGCGCGTGGTACCAGGTGCTGTGCCGCGCGTCGTCCGGCATGCTCGGATACGCCACCGCGCCGGGCGCGGGCATCACGTGCACCCCGGGGCCGGAGGCGGGCCAGCCCGCGGCGTCCGAGGCACCCGTCTCGACCGGGATGTGCAACTCGGCCGCCGACTTCCCGAACGGCTCCGCGAGCCCCGGGATGTCCCGGGTCAGCTGTACCCAGCTGCCGCCCAGCTCCGTCCCGTGCAGGGTCACCTGGAGGTAGGGGCGCAGCTCGTCGATCAGCCCGGTCAGCGCGCGCGTCTCGGGCGGCAGCCGGTCCGGGGGCAGCACGGCGGGCGACCACTCCGGCTGCTCCGGGCCCGCGGGCCGGAAGAACCCGTGGTGGTAGTCCAGCAGGCTGCGCGGCGCCGGCGTGACATGCAGGCTCGCCCCGTCCGGGTCCGCGCACAGCAGGAAGTGCCACGACGTCCCCGACCGCAGCGACTGCTCGGCCACCACCCGTTCGGCGAGCGCGAGGAGCGTGGAGCCGCCGGTCGGCTCGTTGGCGTGGGCGCCCGCGACGACCAGCACCGCGCGGCGCGCACGGCCCACGGCCAGCACGTGCAGCGGGCGCCCCGCGCGGGACACCCCGACCTCGCGCAGGGTGCACAAGCCGGGGTACGAGGCGGCCAGCACGTGGGCGGCGGCCACCAGCTCGGCCACTGTGGGATAGCGCAGCTCCGGCACGTGACTCACCCCCGTTCGTCCGGCCTCGCATCCGCAGTACCGCACGGTCCGGAGGCGGTGTCAAGGACAGGCCAGGGGAGGCTTCAGGGGGCGCCCGGTTGCGCACACGGCGTGTGGCGGGGTCGCCTGCCCCGGCGCTCACTGCTGGTGCAGCCCCCGTCCGGCGAGCGTCAGAAACGCTTCACCGACCGCCTCCGACAGCGTCGGGTGCGCGTGCACATGCCGGGCCACGTCACCGGGTTCCGCGTCCCAGCCGACGACGAGCTGGCTCTCCGCGATCATCTCGGACACGTGCGGGCCGACCAGATGGACACCCAGCACCCGCCCGCCGCCCGCCTCGGCGACGACCTTCACCATGCCGCCCTGCCCGTGCACCATGCCTTTCGCGACGGCGGTCAGCGGCATCGTGTTCACGTCCACCTCGTGTCCCCGCGCGCGTGCCTCCGCCTCGCTCAGCCCGACCGACGCGGTCTGCGGTGACGAGTACGTCACCCGGGGCACCGCCGCGTAGTCCACCGGCGCGGAGGCCGCCCCCGCCAGTGTCTCCGCCACCAGCAGGCCCTCCGCGAAGGAGGCGTGGGCCAGCCCGAGGGACGGCGGCGGCAGCAGGTCACCCACGACGTGCACCCCCGGCACGGCCGTCTCCAGCCGGTTCCAGTCCGCCGGGACGACGAACCCCCGCTCGTCCGCGGTGACGCCCGCGGCGGCCAGGTCCAGGTCCTCGGTGACCGGGACCCGGCCGACGGCCACCAGCAGCCGCTCCGCCTCGACCGCACGGACCTCACCGCGCGCGGTGCGCACCCGCGCGCGTACGCCGTCGTCCAGCAGCTCGGCGTCCAGCAGCCGGGCGCCTGTCTGCACCTCGATGCCGCGCTTCTTCAGACCGCGCGTCAGGTGCCGGGAGACGTCGGCGTCCTCCAGCGGCACGATCCGGTCGGCCGCCTCCACCAGGGTGACCCGCGCGCCCATGGAGCGGTGGAACGACGCGTACTCGACCCCGATCGCGCCGCCGCCCAGCACCAGGACGGAGGCCGGCAGCGCGGGCGCGAACAGGGCGTCGTCACTGGTCACCACGCGCCGCCCGTCCGGTGGCAGCGCGGGGAGCGTGCGCGGGCGTGAGCCGGTCGCGAGGACGACGCCCCGGCGCGCAATGAACTCCCGCACCCCGGGGTCCGAGTCCGGGCCCGCCACCCGTACCGAGCGGGGCCCCGTGAGGCGCGCGCTGCCTCGCACGACCCGCACGCCCGCGTGTGCGAGATGCGCTTCCACGCCCCGGTGGTTGCGGGCCACGATGTCGTCCCGGGTGGCGACCAGCGCCGGCCAGTCGACCGCGTCCACGGTCGCCTTCACGCCCCACCGCTCGCGCGCTTCCGCGATCCCGTCCACCAGTTCGGCGGCGTGCAGCATCGCCTTGCTCGGAATGCAGCCGCGGTGCAGGCAGGTCCCGCCCACCTTGTCGCGCTCGACGAGCACGACCCGGAGACCGAGGGCCGCGGCGCGCAGGGCGGTGCTGTAGCCGCCGGTGCCGCCGCCGATGACGATGACGTCCGCTGTGTTCATGCGCCCAGCCTCCGCCCGGCCCTTGCCATGCGTCCAAGGCAATGTTCTTGTGGAACCGATGAACGATGTCTATGGCACCGGATGCGGCAGCAGCCGTCGGGGGACGGGAGTCGGGGACGGATGAGCCTGCGTCAGATGGAGTACTTCCTGACCGTCGTCGAGGAGGGATCCTTCACCCGCGCGGCCGAGGTGCTGCACGTCTCCCAGCCGGCGCTCTCGCACCAGATCAAGGCCCTGGAGCGGTCCGTCGGCGGCGCGCTCCTGGAGCGCCTGCCGCGCGGCGTGCGTCCGACGCCCATGGGGCGCGCCTTCCGGCCGCACGCCGAACTGGCCGTCCGCAGTGCCGCACAGGCGCACCGCGCGGCCCGCGCCACCGCCGGCGCCGAAGGCGGCGAACTGCACGTCGCGGCCGTACACGCCCTCGCGGTCGGTGTCCTGCCGGAGGTCTTCGCGCACTGGCGCACCGCCCACCCGGGCGTCCTGCTGCGCCTGCACGAGTACGCCGAGACCGCGTCCCTCCAGGAGGCCGTCGAGCGCGGCGCGGCGGACCTGGCCGTCGGCCCCGCCCCCGCCGACTGGCCCGGCACGACCCTCACCATCGGCGAGGAGGAGATCGTCCTCGTGGTGCCGTTCGACGACCGCTTCGCCGGCCGTACGACGGTGACGCTGCCCGAACTGGCGGACCGCCCCTGGGTGCGCTGCGCCATGGAGCCCGTCGTCCACGGCGAGCGCATCCTCGACTGGGCCTGCGGCCGGGCCGGTTTCGCTCCGCGCACCGCGGTGTGGACCGAGCACAGCTCCACGGCGGTGCGGATGGCCGCCGCAGGGGTCGGCGTGTGCGCCGTGCCCTCGCACGTCGTGCGCGGCGCCGTCGGCGAGGACTGTGTGGTGCTCTCGCCCGACCCGCCGTGGATCCGGCCGCTGAGCGTCTTCTCCCGCGTGCCGCCGACCGGCGTCGCCGAGGCGTTCGTGGACCTCCTGCGCGCCCGCTTCCCCACCGGCACGGCCCCCGCACCGCCCACTGCACCACCGGCCGCCCCGGCGCGGACCGCACCTGCGGCTATCGCCCTCGCGCCGCCCGCACCTGCGCCTGCCGCCCTCGCGTCGCCCGCCTCGGTACCTGCCGCCGTCGCGTCGCCCGTCTCGGCACCGGCTGCCCCCGCACGCACCACGTCCGCGCCCACAGCCCCCGCACACACCGCCCCCGTGCCACCGCCGGCCTCGGCACCGGCCGCCGCCCCGGCGTGAGCCGCCTTCACTCACGCCAGGGCCCGGCACAGGCCCCCACCGGCCCCTGGGGGGTGTCGTCAAATTCCCGTCTGCCCCGCGACGCC
>NZ_MUND01000064.1 GCF_002154375.1 Streptomyces glaucescens
GGGGCGCCGAAACCGCCCGGCTGCGGCGGCTGGTTGGGCGGCTGGGTCATCTGCGGTTCCCCCTTGTGACCGATGTGGCGCCGCGCCCGGTGGCGCTGCGTATCCGCCACACCCGTGATTCTCAGACGTTTTCAGACGGTTCTCAGACGGCTCTTTCTATCACCCGGGACCGACAGTGCAGCGGGCCGGATCCTCCCCTGTTCCCAAGGGAGGACCGGCCCGTGATGCCGTCGTTACGCGCCTTCACGCCCCCTTCACGCGAACCGCGCGCCGTGCGCGCCGGGGTTGCGCGCCGTGCGAAGGACCCCGGCGGGAGGCTCAGGCGTCCTCGGCGAGTTCCAGCCAGCGCAGCTCCAGCTCCTCGCGCTGCCCCGCGAGGTCCCGCAGCTCGGCGTCCAGTCCGGCCACCTTCGCGAAGTCCGTGGCGTTCTCGGCGATCTGCGCGTGCAGTTTGGTCTCCTTCTCGGAGATCTTGTCCAACTGCCGCTCGATCTTCTGGAGTTCCTTCTTCGCGGCGCGCTGGTCGGCGGCGCTCTTCTCCGTCGTCGCCGGCTTCTGCGCCACGGGCGCGGCGGCCGCGGCGGACTCCTCCATCTTCCGGCGCCGCTCCAGGTACTCGTCGATCCCGCGCGGCAGCATCCGCAGCGTGCCGTCACCGAGCAGCGCGAACACACGGTCCGTGGTGCGCTCGATGAAGAACCGGTCGTGCGAGATGACGATCATCGAGCCGGGCCAGCCGTCGAGCAGGTCCTCCAGCTGGGTGAGGGTCTCGATGTCGAGGTCGTTGGTGGGCTCGTCGAGGAAGAGCACGTTCGGCTCGTCCATGAGCAGCCGCAGCAGCTGGAGGCGGCGCCGCTCACCGCCGGAGAGGTCGCCGACCGGCGTCCACTGCTTCTCCTTGTTGAAGCCGAACGTCTCGCACAGCTGCCCGGCGGTCATCTCCCGGCCCTTGCCGAGGTCGACGCGCTCGCGGACCTGCTGGACCGCCTCCAGGACCCGCAAGGCGGGGTCGAGTTCGGCGACCTCCTGGGAGAGGTACGCCAGCTTGACCGTCCGGCCCACGTTGATCCGGCCGGCGGCGGGCTGGGCCTCGCCCTCGGTCCGCGCGGCCTCGGCCATCGCGCGCAGCAGCGTGGTCTTGCCGGCGCCGTTGACGCCGACCAGGCCGATGCGGTCGCCGGGGCCGAGCTGCCAGGTCACATGCTTGAGCAGCACCTTGGGGCCGGCCTGGACGGTGATGTCCTCCAGGTCGAAGACGGTCTTGCCGAGCCGGGAGGAGGCGAACTTCATCAGCTCGCTGGTGTCCCGGGGCGGCGGCACGTCCGCGATCAGCTCGTTGGCGGCCTCCACGCGGAAGCGCGGCTTCGACGTCCGCGCGGGCGCGCCGCGGCGCAGCCAGGCCAGCTCCTTGCGGACCAGGTTCTGCCGCTTGGCCTCCTCCGTCGCCGCGATCCGCTCGCGCTCGGCGCGGGCGAAGACGTAGTCGGAGTAGCCGCCCTCGTAGTCGTGGACGTCACCGCGCTGCACGTCCCACATGCGGGTGCAGACCTGGTCGAGGAACCAGCGGTCGTGGGTGACGCAGACCAGCGCCGAGCGGCGCTCGCGCAGATGGTTCGCCAGCCAGGCGATGCCCTCCACGTCGAGGTGGTTGGTGGGCTCGTCGAGGACGATCAGGTCCTGCTCGTCGATCAGCAGCTTCGCCAGCGCGATACGGCGCCGCTCGCCGCCGGAGAGCGGCCCGATGACGGTGTCCAGGCCCTGCGGGAACCCCGGCAGGTCCAGTCCGCCGAACAGCCCGGTCAGCACGTCGCGGATCTTGGCGTTGCCCGCCCACTCGTGGTCGGCCAGGTCCCGGATGACCTCGTGCCGGACGGTCGCCTCCGGGTCGAGGGAGTCGTGCTGGGTGAGCACGCCCATGCGCAGCCCGCCGGAGTGCGTGACCCGCCCGGAGTCCGCCTCCTCCAGCTTGGCCAGCATCCGGATCAGCGTCGTCTTACCGTCGCCGTTGCGGCCCACCACACCGATCCGGTCCCCTTCCGAGACGCCCAGGGAGATGCCGTCGAGGAGGGTACGAGTGCCGTACACCTTGCTGACGTTCTCGACATTGACCAGGTTGACGGCCATTTCTCTCCTGCTCACGGGGGACGGTCAGCCTTCTAGCGTAGGGCCTCGGGGGCGGGGTGCGGGGCGCGAGGGGGTCGTCACTCTATGTGGTGACGTGATCGGGAACCGGCCGCTACCGTGGAGGGCGGGCAGCAGGATCCCGTCCATGGGAGGAACCATGAGCGCCGAGTCCGTGAAGCACCGCGTCCAGTGGCCGGTGCCACCGCAGGACGGCTACACCGTGGACGACCTGTTCACGCTGCCGGATCTCCCGCGTCACACCGAGCTGATCGACGGGAGCCTCGTTTTCGTGAGTCCGCAGCGCCGCTTCCACTTCCTTGCCATCGACCTGCTGGTCAACGGCCTGCTCAGCTCCGTCCCCCCGGAGTTCAGCGTCGAACGGGAGATGACGGTCGTGCTGGACCGGCGCAACGGTCCGGAACCGGACATCTCCGTGGTCCGCGCCGAAGCCGTCACCGGCCTGCGCCAGACCCACTTCGAAGCGGCCGACGTGCTGCTCGCCGTGGAGGTGGTCTCACCGGACTCCGAAGCCCGCGACCGCAACTACAAACCGCAGAGGTACGCCGCAGCGGGCATCCCCCACTTCTGGCTGGTCGAGATGGCGGGCCAGGACGACCACCTCGCGGTCCAGGTGTACGAACGCGGCGAGGCCACCGGCACCTACGCGCTGACCGGCATCTACCACGACCACGTCAAAATCGGCGTCCCCTACGACATCGACATCGATCTGACCGCCGTCACCAGGCGGCCCTGAGCCCCTCAGAGCACCGTCGCCCCCGCCACCGGCCCCGACGCCACCCGCACGCTCCGGCACGTGCCCGACGCGCGCAGGGCCTCCGCCACCTTCTCCGCCGACCCCGCGTCCCGCGTGAGGAACGCCGTCGTCGGCCCCGACCCCGAGACGAGTCCGGTCAGCGCGCCCGCCGCGCGGCCCGCCGAGAGCGTGTCGGCCAGCTCGGGGAAGAGGGAGAGCGCGGCGGGCTGGAGGTCGTTGCGGACGGTCGCGGCCAGCGCGTCGGCGTCGCCCTTGGCGAGGGCGTCCAGCAGGTCACGGGAGGCGACCGGCTCGGGGATGTCCCGGCCCTCGGCGAGCCGGTCGAACTCGCGGAACACCGCGGGCGTGGACAGGCCCCGCCCGGCCATCGCGAACACCCAGTGGAAGGTGCCGCCGGCCTCCAGGGCCGTCAGTCT
The DNA here is from genome assembly GCF_002154375.1 of Streptomyces glaucescens. Lineage (GTDB taxonomy): Bacteria > Actinomycetota > Actinomycetes > Streptomycetales > Streptomycetaceae > Streptomyces > Streptomyces glaucescens. The sequence goes on from NZ_MUND01000064.1 coordinate 3,316, forward strand.
CTCGCCCCGCCCGGTGCCCAGTGCCGCACCGCCGACCAGGCTGAACGGCACATCGCTGCCCAGCTCGGCGCAGATCTCCAGCAGTTCGCCGCGGGGGGCGTTCGTGCCCCACAGCGCGTCGCAGGCGAGCAGCGCGCCCGCGCCGTCCGCGCTGCCGCCCGCCATGCCGCCCGCGACGGGGATGTCCTTGACGATGTGGACGTGCACGCCGGGCGTACGGCCGTACCGCGCGGCCAGCGCCTCCGCCGCGCGGGCGGCCAGGTTCGTGCGGTCCAGCGGGACCTGGGCGGCGTCGGGGCCCTCGCAGGTGACGCGCAGTCCGTCCGACGAAGGGGTGACGGTGACCTCGTCGTACAGGCCGACCGCAAGGAAGACGTTGGCGAGGTCGTGGAAGCCGTCCGGGCGGGCGGCGCCGACCGCGAGCTGGACGTTGACCTTGGCCGGGACGCGGACGGTGACGCTCACTTACGCGTGCTCCTTGTGCTCGGCGATGCGGGCGAACTCCTCGACGGTCAGCGACTCGCCGCGCGCCTGCGGGGACACGCCCGCGGCGACCAGGGCGGCCTCGGCGGCCGCCGCCGAACCGGCCCACCCGGCGAGCGCGGCCCGCAGCGTCTTGCGCCGCTGCGCGAACGCCGCGTCGACGACCGCGAAGACCTCCCGTCTGGAGGCGGACGTCTTGATCGGCTCGGTGCGCCGGACCAGCGAGACGAGTCCGCTGTCGACGTTCGGCGCGGGCCAGAACACGTTGCGGCCGATCGCGCCGGCCCGCTTGACCTCGGCGTACCAGTTCGCCTTCACCGACGGCACGCCGTACACCTTCGAGCCGGGCGCCGCGGCCAGCCGGTCGGCGACCTCCGCCTGGACCATCACCAGGGTGCGCTCGATGGTCGGGAAGGTGTCGAGCATGTGCAGCAGCACGGGCACGGCGACGTTGTACGGCAGGTTCGCGACCAGCGCGGTCGGCGCGGGGCCGGGCAGCTCGGCGACGTGCATCGCGTCCGAGTGCACCAGCGCGAACCGGTCGGCGCGCTCCGGCATCCGCGCGGCGATCGTCGCGGGCAGCGCGCCCGCGAGCACGTCGTCGATCTCCACCGCCGTGACCCGGTCGGCCACCTCCAGCAGCGCGAGGGTGAGCGAGCCGAGCCCCGGCCCGACCTCGACGACCACGTCGTCGGGCCGCACCTGAGCGGTGCGGACGATACGGCGCACCGTGTTCGCGTCGATGACGAAGTTCTGACCGCGCTGCTTGGTGGGACGCACACCGAGGGCCGCCGCCAGTTCACGGATGTCGGCGGGGCCCAGCAGGGCGTCGGGGGTGGGGCTGCTCACGGCACAAGGGTACGGGGGTGCGGAGACCGGATCGGCCCGCGGCCGGGCCGGGCCGGTCAGTACGTACGGGCGGGAGGGCGGCGGGGGCGCGGGACGGCGCGCCCGGCTCCCGCGGCCCCGCCGGTCAGTCGTACAGGCGGGAGCCGCAGTGCGGCCACGGGCTCGCCCCGCGCTGGACGTACAGCTTCTTCGCACGGAACGTCTGCTCCTCGGCGGGGGCGTCCTGGGGGCGGCCGGAGCCGCCGAGGCTGTGCCAGGTCCGGGTGTCGAACTGGTAGAGGCCCCCGTACGTCCCCGAGGCGTCGACCGCGTCCGGCCGGCCGCCCGACTCGCAGGCCGCGAGCCCCTGCCAGTTCAGGTGGTCCGCGCCGCGCACCGAGTCGGGCCGCGGCTTCGTGCCCACCTTGACCACCCGCGTCCGCGGCTGGCGCACCACCTCGCTGCGCAGCAGTCGCGGCTTCTGCCGGACCCCGTTGACCGTGCGCAGGGAGTAGGTGACCCGGCGCAGGCCCGGCCGGCCGGCCCGTTCCACCACCTCGGTGCCCCGGAACACCGTGGGGTCGTCGACCCGGCGCACCGCGAACGGGATCCGCTCCTCGCGCACCTCCCGGGTGCCGGTGATGCGCAGCACCGTGACGGTCTGCCCGTCGCGCGGGAAGCTGCCGGGCGGGACGGAGGTGGTGTCCTGGCCGCGCAGGGTGATGCCGGCCTGCTCGACGGCCTCGCGGACGGTCGCCGCGTTGGTGCGGACGGTGCGGACGCGGCCGTCGGCCATGATCGTGACGGACCGCTCGGTGCGGACGTCCAGGGCGAGGCCCGCGCGGCCGATGCGCCGGGAGCGCGAGGTGGACAGGTACGCGCCCTCCGCGCGCACCCCGAGCTGTCTGAGCGCCCCGTCCACCGTGCGGGCCGTCGTCCACAGCTCGCGCCGGTGTCCGTCGAGGGTGAGCCGCACCGGGCGCCCGTAGCGCACGATCACCTCGTCGCCACTGGTGAGCGCGGCGCCGGAGGCGGGGGCGACCACGTCGTGCGCGCCCACCCGGACGCCTTCGTCGGCGAGGAGTTCGGTGACGTCGTCGGCGAAGGTGTGCAGGGTGCGGGGGCGGCCGTCGACGCTCAGCTCGATCGTCTTGTCCTCGGCGACGAACGCGGCGGTGCCGCCCGCGAGGAAGGCCACGACCAGCGCCTGCGGGAGCAGGCGGCGCAGGGATCCGTCCGAGCGCGGGGCGTACCGCGCCTTGCGTCGGCGCGCGCCTCTGCGGATCGCACCGGGGCCCGCTCCGGGGCTCCCGCCGGGAGCGGTTCCGGCGTGAGCCGCGGGGGCGTCCGCCGGTCCGGAGGCCGGAGCCGGCGGGGACGCGGGCGCGTTCTCGACGGCGGGCGCCCCCGTCCGCTCCTGGGCCGGTGCGTACGTGTCCCCGTGTCCCGGCGTCTGCGTGCTGTGCGGCTCGAAGGCGTCGGTTGCGTCGATGGCGGGGGGCGGGTACTCGGCGCCGTACCCGTACCGCGCGTACTGCGAACTGCTCACGCCGACACACTCCAGGGGGCCAGAGGTCCTCAAGGGAGCCCAAGGGATCCGATCGGGTCCCAGAACCTAGCGGAGGGCCGGTCACTCTCCAAAGTCACTCAACTACACAGCGTAGCGAAGGGGTCCGGGGTGAGCCCCGCGGGCGTCATCGGCGAGTGCTGTGTCAGTAGCCGAAGGCACGTGCCGTGTTCGCCGCGACGGCCGTCGCCAGCGCGTCCTCCTCGATCCCGCGCACGGCGGCCATCGCGCGCACCGTGATCGGAATGAGATACGGCGCGTTGGGCCGTCCGCGGTAGGGCGCCGGCGTCAGGAAGGGCGCGTCGGTCTCCACGAGGAGCAGCTCCAGCGGCGCCACCGCCACCGCGTCCCGCAGGTTCTGCGCGTTCTTGAAGGTGACGTTGCCGGCGAAGGACATGTAGTACCCGGCCCGGGCGCAGATCTCCGCCATCTCGGCGTCCCCCGAGTAGCAGTGGAACACCGTCCGCTCCGGCGCGCCCTCCTCCTTCAGGATGCGCAGCACGTCCGCGTGGGCCTCGCGGTCGTGGATGACGAGCGCCTTGCCGTGCCGCTTGGCGATCTCGATGTGGGCGCGGAAGGACATCTCCTGCGCCTCCTTGCCCTCCGGCCCGGTGCGGAAGTAGTCCAGGCCGGTCTCGCCGACGCCCTTCACCTGCGGCAGCGCGGCCAGCCGGTCGATCTCGGCCAGTGCCGCGTCGAGGGCCGCCTGTCCGCCCGGCTCCCGGGCACCCTGCCGGGACCAGCCGTCGGGGTCGCCGCGCACGATGCGCGGTGCCTCGTTCGGGTGCAGCGCGACGGCCGCGTGCACGTTGCCGTACGCGGCGGCGGTGTCGGCCGCCCACTGCGAGCCGCGTACGTCGCAGCCGACCTGCACCACCGTCGTCACGCCCACGGACGCGGCCTTGCGCAGGGCCTCGTCGACCGTGCCGGACTGCATGTCGAGGTGGGTGTGGGAGTCGGCGACCGGCACCCGGAGGGGCTGGGGCGGCGGCGGGGCTTCGTCGTGGGTGGACATGCCCCGATCCTACGAAAGGGGGGTGCGGCACTGCGCGGCCCGGCGGGGGACGGCGCCCGCAGCGGCGCGAGGGCGGCCCGCCGGCGGCGCGGGGAACGGCCCGGGACGCCACGCCCGCCGCGCGGACGGCTCAGCCGGTGGCCGACCGCTTGTCGGCGACCACCGCGTCGAAGACCAGCCGCTTCGGCACCCCGGCCTCCACGGCCACCGCCGCGATGGCCTCCTTGCGACGCTCCCCCGCCTCCTCCCGCACCCGCACCCGCCGCACCAGCTCCTCCGCGCTCAGCTCCGCGGCCTCCCGCTCGGGCGCGCCCTCGACCACGACGGTGATCTCGCCGCGCACGCCCTCGGCCGCCCACTCGGCCAGCTCGGCCAGCGGCCCGCGCCGGACCTCCTCGTACGTCTTGGTCAGTTCGCGGCAGACGGCGGCCCGCCGCTCGCCGCCGAACACCTCGGCCATCGCGGCGAGGGTGTCGTCGAGCCGGTGCGGGGCCTCGAAGTAGACGAGGGTGCGCCGCTCGTCGGCGACCTCGCGCAGCCGGGACAGCCGTTCGCCCGCCTTGCGCGGCAGGAATCCCTCGAAGCAGAAGCGGTCCACCGGCAGCCCGGACAGTGCGAGCGCGGTGAGCACGGCGGACGGCCCGGGGACGGCGGTGACCCGGATGTCCCGTTCCACGGCCGCCGCGACCAGCCGGTACCCGGGGTCGGACACCGACGGCATGCCCGCGTCGGTGACGAGCAGCACGCGCGCGCCGCCGAGCAGCGCCTCGACGAGTTCGGGCGTGCGGGCGGTCTCGTTGCCCTCGAAGTAGGACACGACGCGCCCCTTGGGGGTGACGCCCAGCGCCTGGGTGAGGCGCCGCAGCCGCCGGGTGTCCTCCGCGGCGACCAGATCGGCCCCGGCCAGCTCCTCGGCGAGCCGGGGCGGGGCGTCGGAGATGTCACCGATGGGGGTGCCGGCGAGGACCAGGGTTCCGGGAGTGTCTGTCACGGTTCCATCCTCGCAGGGGCCGTGCACGGGACTCGCACAGCGCCGTTCCCTACGATGGCGCGGTGACCAGTACCGCGTCCTCCACGGACCTCCGGCAGGACCAGGCCGCCCCCGGCGAGCGGCCGTCATGGCAGCGGCGGCTGCGCCGTTTCGGCTATGTCGCGGGGCCCCGCGGCGACGTCCGGGACCGGCTGGTGCCGCCGTACGCCGAGCCGAGCCCGCGGCTGTGGGCGGCGCTCGGAGTGCCGCACGGGCTCGCCGGCCGGCTGGTGCGCTGGTCGGGCTGGCTGGGCCCGCTGCTGGTGACGCTGTTCGCGGGGGTGCTGCGGTTCTGGAACCTGGGCAACCCGCGCGCGGTGATATTCGACGAGACGTACTACGCCAAGGACGCCTGGGCGCTCGTCCACCGCGGTTTCGAGGTCAACTGGGACAAGAACGCCAACAACCTGGTCCTGGACCTGGGCAGCAGCATCCGGATCCCGTCGGACGCGGCGTACGTCGTGCATCCCCCGGTCGGCAAGTACGTCATCGGGCTCGGCGAACTGGTCTTCGGCTTCGACCCGTTCGGCTGGCGGTTCATGACGGCGCTGCTCGGCACCCTGTCGGTGCTGCTGCTGTGCCGGATCGGCCGCCGGCTGTTCCGCTCCACCTTCCTGGGCTGTCTGGCGGGTGCGCTGCTGGCGGTGGACGGGCTGCACTTCGTGATGAGCCGCACGGCGCTGCTCGACGGGGTGCTGATGTTCTTCGTGGTGGCCGCGTTCGGCTGCCTGGTCGTGGACCGCGACAGGACGCGGGAGAAGCTGGCCGCCGCGCTTTTGGCGGACGCCGACGGCCGGGTCCGCCCGGACGCCTGGACGGCGGAGCACACCCGCCTGGGGTGGCGGCCGTGGCGGCTGCTGGCCGGCCTGATGCTGGGGCTGGCCATCGGCACCAAGTGGAGCGGCCTGTACGTCCTGGCCGCGTTCGGGGTGATGACGGTCCTGTGGGACGTGGCCTCCCGCCGGGTGGCGGGCGCGCGGCGTCCGTACGCGACGGTGCTGCGGCGCGATCTGGGCTGGGCGTTCCTGTCGACGGTGCCGGTCGCGGTCGCCACCTACGTCGCGAGCTGGACCGGCTGGATCCTCTCCCCGAGCGACGGCACCGGCGGCTACTACCGCAACTGGGCGGCGACCGACGGCAAGGACAGCAGCTGGTCGTGGCTGTTCCCCGACTGGTGGCGCAGCCTGTGGCACTACGAGACCCAGGTGTACGACTTCCATGTCGGTCTGGCCTCGCCGCACACCTACGAGTCGAACCCGTGGAGCTGGATCGTCGGCGGGCGCCCGGTGTCGTACTTCTACGAGTCGCCCGCGCCCGGCACGGACGGCTGCCCCGCGGACGCGGGTGAGAAGTGCGCGCGCGAGGTGCTGGCGCTGGGCACACCGCTGCTGTGGTGGGTGGCGTGCTTCGCGCTGCTGTACGTGCTGTGGCGCTGGTTCTTCCGCCGGGACTGGCGCGCGGGCGCGATCGCCTGCGCCGTCGCCGCCGGGTACCTGCCCTGGTTCCTGTACCAGGAGCGGACCATCTTCTTCTTCTACGCCGTCGTGTTCGTGCCGTTCCTGTGCCTGGCGGTGGCGATGCTGCTGGGCGCGCTGGTCGGCCCGCCCGGCTCCAGCGAGACCCGCCGGGTGGCGGGGGCCACGGCCGCGGGGGTGCTGGTGCTGCTGATCGCGTGGAACTTCATCTACTTCTGGCCCATCCACACCGGCACGGCGATCCCGATAGACGACTGGCGGTCGCGGATGTGGCTGGACACGTGGGTCTGAGCGGCCGGAAACCACCTGCTCGGACAGCTGCACCTAACAAATGGAAAAACATGCGTTCCCGCTGTCACACCCCCCGCCTACAGTGCCAAGCACGCAACGGGGAGGGGAGCGCGGCATGCGCAAGGGGGTCAAGGGGGCGATCGTCGGCGCGGTGTTCACCGTGATGGTCGGCGGCGCCGGGTACGGGGCGTTCAACATCGTGTCCGCGCTGGACGGCGACGGGGGCGGGTCCGGCGGCGCGGGGGCCGAGAGGACCGGCCCGCCGAGCGGCGACGAGGTCGCGGAGACCACGCGGAAGTTCTTCGCCGCGTGGGAGCGGGCCCAGGGCCCGGCCGCCGCCTCGTACACCAACA
>NZ_MUND01000639.1 GCF_002154375.1 Streptomyces glaucescens
TAAGTGGTGAGGTCGGCAGCCCCCTCGCGGCGGATGCGTCGCCGAGTCCCGTCAGCGACGCGCTTCAGAGGCTGCCGACCTCACCACTTAAGGAGTGGGCGTCGTGACCGCGGAGACCTCTCAGACGCTCGACCGGGGACTGCGGGTCCTCAAGCTGCTGGCCGACACGGACCACGGGCTGACCGTCACCGAGCTATCCACCAAACTGGGCGTGAACCGGACCGTGGTGTACCGGTTGCTGGCCACGCTGGAGCAGCACGCACTCGTACGACGTGACCTGGGCGGACGTGCCCGGGTGGGGCTGGGCGTGCTGGGGCTCGGCCGGCAGGTGCACCCGCTGGTGCGGGAGGCGGCGCTGCCGGCGCTGCGGTCGCTGGCGGAGGACATCGGGGCCACGGCGCACCTGACGCTGGTCGACGGGGCGGAGGCGCTGGCCGTCGCGGTGGTGGAGCCGACGTGGACCGACTACCACGTGGCGTACCGGGCCGGGTTCCGGCACCCGCTGGACCGGGGAGCCGCGGGCAAGGCGATCCTGTCCGCGCGGGCCAGGCCGTCCGGGGACCCCGGGTACACGCTGACGCACGGCGAGCTGGAGGCCGGGGCGAGCGGGGCCGCGGCGCCGCTGCTCGGGGTCACCGGGGTCGAGGGGAGCGTGGGTGTGGTGATGCTCGCCGACGCGGTGCCGGAGCGGGTGGGGACGCGGGTCGTCGAAGCGGCCCGGGAGGTCGCGGAGGCGCTGCGGTAGCGGCGGGAGCCGCCCCGGCTCGGGCGGCGCGACCGGCCCTCCGGCACGCGGGTTAGATTGGCTCCGTGCTCTCTCGTCTCTCACGTCCCCAGGCCCTCGCTGTCTGCGCTCTGCCGGTCGCGGGGCTCGTCGCCACGGCGGTGTTCGCGCCGTTGCCGTTCTCGGTGGCGCAGCCGGGGTCGACGGCGGACGTCCTGGGCAAGGACAAGGGGAACCCGGTGATCACCATCTCGGGGGCGCCCACCCGGGACACCCGGGGCGAGCTGCGGATGACGACCATCGTGGCGACCAGCCCGGACACCAGGGTGTCGCTGGGCGACGTGGTCGACGGGTGGTTCCGGGACGACCGGGCCGTGATGCCGCTGGACGCCGTCTATCCGAGCGGGGACGACGTCAAGGAGATCGAGAAGCACAACGCGGACCAGATGCGGCAGTCGCAGGACGCGGCGACCGCCGCCGCGCTGAACTACCTGGACCGCGCCGACGACGGCATCGAGGTGGAGCTGGAGCTGAAGGACGTGGGCGGGCCCAGCGCCGGCCTGCTGTTCTCGCTGGGCATCGTCGACAAGCTGGACGGCAACGGCCGCGGCGGCGACCTCACCGGCGGCCGTACGATCGCCGGCACCGGCACCATCACCGCCGACGGCGAGGTCGGCGCGGTGGGCGGGGTCGCCCTGAAGACGCAGGCCGCGCGGCGCGACGGCGCGACCGTCTTCCTGGTGCCGCAGGCCGAGTGCTCGGACGCGCAGGCGGAGCTGCCCAAAGGGCTGCGGCTGATCCCGGTGACCACGCTGAAGGGCGCCGTGCAGTCCCTGGTCGCGCTGGACTCCGGCAAGCCCGTCCCCTCCTGCTGAACCGGGTCAGCCCTCCTTCACGAACCCCTCCTCGACCAGCCAGTCCAGCGCCACCTGGTGGGGGTCCTCGCCGTCCACGTCGACCTTGGCGTTGAGGGTCTGGGCCACGTCGTTGTCCAGCTTCCTCGTGATCGGGTCGAGGATGTCCGTGATCGCGGGCCACTCCGTCAGCGTCCTGGTGTTGATCACGGGGGCCGCGTTGTAGTTGGGGAAGAACTTCCTGTCGTCCTCCATCACCACCAGGTTCATGGACTTGACCCGCCCGTCGGTGGTGAACACCTCGCCGTAGGTGCAAGTGCCCTTGGCCACCTGGGTGTAGATGATGCCGGTGTCCATCTGGGTGATCCGGCCGGCCGGCACGTTCATCCCGTACTCCTTCTGCATGCCCGGCAGTCCGTCCGCCCGGTTGGCGAACTCGCCCTCGACGCACAGGGTCACCGCGCCGGGGTCCTTCTTCGCCAGCGCGGCCACGTCCGAGAGCGTCCTCGTGCCGTACTTCCGGAAGTTGGCCTGGTTCATCGCCAGGGCGTAGGTGTTGTTGAGGGCGGACGGGGCCAGCCAGGTCATGCCGTTCTCCCGGTCGGCGTCGCGCACCGCCCGCCACTGCTGCCGCGGGTCGGGGATGGGCTCCTTGTTGCCGAGGTAGGTGATCCAGGCGGTGCCGGTGTACTCGTACACGGCGTCCGCGTCGCCGCTGCGCACGGCCTCGCGGGAGCCGATGGAGCCCTGGATGCCCGTCCGGTCGAGGACCTCCGCGCCGGCCGCCTGGAAGGCGATGCCCATGATCGCGCCGAGGATGAGCTGCTCCGTGAACGACTTGGACGTCACCGTGAGATCGGCGCCCTCGAGGGGCTCGCCCTGCCCGATGGAGCCGGGCCGTACGTCGTCGACCATGGGGGAGCCGCTGGTCAGTCCGCAGCCGGCGGCGGCCACCAGCATCCCGGCGAGCAGCAGGCAGGTCCGTCTCATGCGCCGGCCTCCAGACCGCGGGGCCGCAGCAGCAGTTCGGCGAGCGAGGCCAGCCAGTCCACCAGCAGGGCGAGGGCGATGGTGAGGATGGAGCCCAGGATCAGCACCGGCATCCGCTGGTTGGTGATGCCGGTGGTGATCAGCACGCCGAGTCCGCCGCCGCCACCGAAGGTCGCCAGGGTCGCCGTCCCCACGTTCAGCACGAGGGCCGTGCGCACGCCCGCCAGGATCAGCGGGACGGCGAGCGGCAGTTCCACCTTGGTGAGCACGCCCAGCGGGGACATGCCGATGCCGCGGGCCGCCTCCAGCAGCGTCGGGTCGTTCGCCTTGAGACCGGCGATGGTGTTGGACAGGACCGGCAGCACGGCGTAGACGATGATGCCGATCAGGGCCGACCGGCGGCCGATGCCGAGCCAGATCACCAGCAGCGCGAGCAGTCCGATCGCGGGGGTGGCCTGGCCCATGTTGGCCAGCGCCATCGCCACCGGGGTCCCCCTGCGGAACGCCTTCCTGGTCAGCAGGACACCCAGCGGGATGGCGATGATCAGCACGAAGAAGGTGGAGATCACCGTCAGCTGGACGTGCTGCCACAGCGCCTTGGAGACCTGCCCGCCGGACAGCGCGTTCTCCGAGATGGTGTCCAGGTCGGCCTGGTCGAACCAGAGCCAGGTCGCCAGCAGCATCGCCACCAGGAAGGCCGGGACGAAGGTCAGCTTCCGCCAGCCGATCCGGCGGGGCCGCGCGGGCCGCAGATGCGGCTCGGGCTCCACCTCGGCTTCGCCGTCGTCCCGGAAGGGCAGCCCTCTGACCTCGTGCTCGCCTTCGGGCCGGGACCCGCGGCCGGGTGCGGTCGTCACGCCTTCGCCTCCCCTTCGTGGCCCTCCTGCTCGGTGTGGGTCAGCTCTTCGCGGGCCTCCTCCAGTTCGTGCTGGTGCCCGATCGCGTCGAGCCGGTCGGCCTCCAGCAGCTCGTGCACGGAGTTCATCAAGGTCTCCATGTCGACGACCCCGGTGTACTCCCCGCGCCGCCCGGTCACCGCGACCCGCCCGGCGTTGTCGGTGAGCACCGCCTCCAGGGCGTCGCGCAGGGTGGCCTCCCGGGTCACCGTGTCGTGCACCAGGGTGCCCGCGCGGGCCAGGGAGCCCTTGGCGCGCATCAGGTCGCCGCGCCGCAGCCACTTGTAGGGGCGGCCCCGCTTGTCCAGCAGCAGGATCTCGTTGGTGCCGCTGCGGCGCAGCTTGTCGAAGATGTCCTGGAGCGGGTCGTCGACGGTGACCGTCGGATAGTCGGTGATCTCCACGTCCCGGACCCGGGTGAGGTTGAGGCGTTTCAGCGCGGCGCCCGCGCCGACGAAGCCGGAGACGAAGTCGTCCGCCGGGTTGGTGAGGATCGCCTCGGGGGTGTCGAACTGGGCGATGTGCGAGCGTTCGCGCAGGACCGCGATCCGGTCGCCGAGCTTGATCGCCTCGTCGAAGTCGTGGGTGACGAACACGATCGTCTTGTGCAGCTCGTTCTGGAGCCGGATCAGCTCGTCCTGGAGGTGGTCGCGGGTGATCGGGTCGACCGCGCCGAACGGCTCGTCCATCAGCAGGACCGGCGGGTCGGCGGCCAGCGCCCGGGCCACGCCGACGCGCTGCTGCTGGCCCCCGGAGAGCTGGCGCGGGTAGCGGCCGTGGAACTCGCCGGGGTCCAGGCCGACCAGGTCGAGCAGTTCCTCCACCCGGTCGCGGATGCGGGACTTGGACCAGCCGACCATCTTCGGGACGAGGCCGATGTTCTGGGCGACGGTCATGTGCGGGAAGAGTCCGGCGGACTGGATGGCGTAGCCGACCTTGCGGCGCAGTTTCACCGGGTCGATGTCGGTGACGTCCTCGCCGTTGATGCGGATCCGTCCGCTGGTCGGCTCGATCAGCCGGTTGATCATCTTCAGAGTGGTCGACTTGCCGCAGCCGGACGGCCCGACGAAGATCACCGTCTCGCCCGCGCCGATCTCCATGCTGACGTTGTCCACGGACGGGGCGGGGTTGCCGGGGTAGCGCTTGGTCAGGTTCTCCAGCTCGATGGTCGCGCCGCCGGCCGCGGTGTTCTCAGGCACGGATCCCCCTCGGGATGGTCAGCCGTCCGATCAGGACGTACGCGGCATCGAAGAGCAGGGCGAGGACGATGATCCCGAGGGTGCCCGCGAGCACCTGGTTCAGGGCGTTCTTGCTGCCCAGGGAGGCGATGCCGCGGAAGATCTCGTTGCCGAGGCCGGGTCCGGAGGCGTAGGCCGCGATGGCGGCGATGCCCATCAGCATCTGTGTCGAGACCCGGATGCCGGTGAGGATCGGCGGCCAGGCCAGCGGCAGCTCCACCCGCACGAGCCGGGACAGCCGGGACATGCCGATGCCGGTCGCGGCGTCCACCAGCGCGGGGTCGACACCGCGCAGGCCGACGATCGAGTTCCGCACGACCGGCAGCAGCCCGTAGAGGGTGAGCGCGATGACCGTCGGGGGCACGCCGAGGCCGACGATGGGGACGAGCAGGCCGATCATGGCCAGCGAGGGGATGGTGAGGATGGTGGAGGTGGCGGTGGTGGCCAGGTTGCCGCCCCACTCGGTGCGGTAGGTGACGACACCGATCAGGACGCCGAGGACGGTGGCCACGACCATGCACTGGAAGACGGCGCTGGCGTGCTGCCCGGCGTCGGCGAGCAGCTGCTGGTGGCGACTGCCCAGGTACTCCCAGAAGTTCACATCGCCTCACCCCAACGGCTACGACATCGCTCGCGGATCCTCCTGCGCCGCCTGCTCCACCAGCGGGATGATCCGCAGCGGAACGGGGTTCTCCATGACGATCGCGGTGGAGGCCCGGACGATGCCATCAAAACCGACAACCCGGTCGATCACCCGCTGGAGATCCGCGTTGGAGCGGGCCACCAGGCGGCACAGCATGTCGTTGGTGCCGGTGGTCGTGTGCAGCTCCAGCACCTCCGGCACGGTCGCCAAGTGGGCCCGCACGTCGGCGCCTTGGCCCTGCCTGATCTCCAGCGTGGCGAACGCGGTCACCGGGTATCCGAGGGCCGCGGGATCCACCTGGGGGCCGAATCCGCGGATGACTCCGTTCGACTGAAGCCGGTCGAGGCGGGCCTGCACGGTGCCGCGCGCGACGCCGAGGCGCCGGGACATCTCCAGCACGCCGATGCGCGGCTCGCGGGCGAGCAGCACGATGATGCGGCCGTCCAGATGATCGATCGCCACAGCGGCTCCTCCAGTGGTCATCCTGTACAGACAGCCCGCAGAAACGGACCCTGCACTGGTCACATTGCCCAGCAGAAACGCAAACTATTGCGCACCTTGCAGAGCGGGGCCACGCTTCGGCTATGACGCAGACCACACACCACACTCCCGACACCGCCCGGCAGGCCGACCCCTTCCCGGTCAAGGGAATGGACGCGGTCGTCTTCGCCGTGGGCAACGCCAAGCAGGCGGCGCACTACTACTCCACCGCCTTCGGCATGAAGCTGGTCGCCTACTCCGGACCGGAGAACGGCAGCCGCGAGACCGCCAGCTACGTCCTGGAGAACGGCTCCGCGCGCTTCGTCCTCACCTCCGTCATCAAGCCCGCCACCGACTGGGGCCACTTCCTCGCCCAGCACGTGGCCGAGCACGGCGACGGCGTCATCGACCTCGCCATCGAGGTGCCGGACGCCCGGGCGGCCTACGCCTACGCGATCGAGCACGGGGCGCGCTCGGTCGCCGAGCCGTACGAGGTGAAGGACGAGCACGGCACGGTCGTCCTCGCCGCGATCGCCACCTACGGCGAGACCCGCCACACCCTCGTCGAGCGCACCGGCTACGACGGCCCCTACCTGCCCGGGTACGTCGCCGCCGACCCGATCGTCGAGCCGCCCGCCCAGCGCACCTTCCAGGCCATCGACCACTGCGTCGGCAACGTGGAACTCGGCCGGATGAACGAGTGGGTCGGCTTCTACAACAAGGTCATGGGCTTCACGAACATGAAGGAGTTCGTGGGCGACGACATCGCGACCGAGTACAGCGCGCTGATGTCGAAGGTGGTGGCCGACGGCACGCTCAAGGTCAAGTTCCCGATCAACGAGCCCGCCATCGCCAAGAAGAAGTCCCAGATCGACGAGTACCTGGAGTTCTACGGCGGCGCCGGCGTCCAGCACATCGCGCTGAACACCAACGACATCGTGGCCACCGTGCGCACCATGCGCGCGGCCGGCGTGCAGTTCCTGGACACCCCGGACTCCTACTACGACACCCTCGGCGAGTGGGTCGGCGACACCCGGGTGCCGATCGAGACCCTGCGCGAGCTGAAGATCCTCGCCGACCGCGACGAGGACGGCTACCTGCTGCAGATCTTCACCAAGCCGGTCCAGGACCGCCCGACCGTGTTCTTCGAGATCATCGAGCGCCATGGCTCGATGGGCTTCGGCAAGGGCAACTTCAAGGCCCTGTTCGAGGCGATCGAACGAGAGCAGGCCAAGCGCGGCAACCTCTGACCCGGGACCCCCGGCCAGGAACCTCCGGGCCGGATCAGTCCGGCGCCCACACCCCGTGCGGCAGCCGGTCCGACGGCTCGCCC
>NZ_MUND01000640.1 GCF_002154375.1 Streptomyces glaucescens
CCTCTACTACGACCTGGCGGGGGAAGGCCGGGCCCGCCAGGTCGTAGTAGAGGCCGCGCAGTTGGGCGACGGCGTCCGGGGCCTCCCGCTCGCCGGGCATGAACAGCCGCATGAACCCGTTGATCCGGTCGGCCAGCACCGGCAGCGCACCGCCGCAGTGCGGCACGATCACCTTCAGGTCCGGGCAGCGGCTCAGTGTCCCCGCGAACAGCAGGTCGGTGACGGTCCGCGCGGTGTCGAAGACGAACTCCACCATGGGGCGCGGCCGTCCGAGCGCGGACCGCTCCCAGCACACCGGCGAGGTGGGGTGCAGGAAGACGACCGCGGAACGCCGGTTCAGCTCGGCGAAGACCGGCTCCAGCCGTGGGTCGCCGAGGTAGACGCCGTGGGCGTTGCTCTCCAGGACGACCCCGTCGGCGCCGAGGACGTCGAAGGCGTACGCGACCTCGGCGAGCGCCCCGTCGACGTCCGGCAGCGGCAGGGAGGCGAACAGCCCGAAGCGGCCGGGGTGTTCCGCGACGATCCGCGCCCCCTCCTCGTTCATCTCACGGGCCAGCGTGCGGGCGGCGGCCGGGTCGCCGAAGTGCACTCCCGGCGACGAGACGGAGAGCACGGCGGTGGCGATGCCGCTGCGGTCCATCAGCTCCAGATGAGCCTTGGCCGACCAGCCCGGCCAGGCGGGCACCCCGTCGGGGAACTCGTGTCCCGCGGCCCTGGCCTGCCGGACGTAGGAGTCGGTCACGAAGTGGGCGTGGACGTCGACGAATCCGGGGGACGGTTCAGCGGGTGTGCTCATGAGGGTGAGCCCTTCTCGGGGTCGGGACCCTGGTCCCGTACGGCAGGGACAGGGCGCCGCCACCGGTCGCGTGCGGCGCGGGCCGCCCGCTCCCCGGCGACGATGCCCAGCAGCCCGGTCAGGCCGAGCAGCGGCGGGGCGGGGGAGAGGATGTCCAGCGCCCGGTAGACGGCGCCCATCAGCAGCCCGGCGGCGAAGGAGACGGCCGCGGCGCGCAGGAAGGCGGCGGCCCGGGGCGTCCGGGCGGCGCCGGGCGTGAGGTTCACAGCACCGCCTCCAGCGCCGACTGCCCCACCACCATCCCCAGCAGCCCGAACAGGGCGACCGGGGGAGGGGCGGGCGATGCCACGCGCAGGGCCCCGTAGAGCGCCCCGACCAGCCCGCCCGCCAGCAGTACCTGGACGTAGCTCATGGCTGTCCGTCTCCGGTGTGCCACTGGTGGTCGGGCAGGAACCGCACGTCGTACTGCTGCGGCACGGTGGCGAACTTCTCCGGTTCGGGAACGAACGGCCGGGCAGGCAGACCGAGTTCGTCGGTCGGGGTGCCCAGCGTCTCGAAGAACCGCTCGAACGTGCCGCCCGGCCCGGCGGCCACGCCGACGACCAGCGAGTGGTGGCGCTCCATGCGGTAGGAGTGCGGGCAGTTCTTCGGTACGAAGCCGAAGTCGCCCGGGGTGAGCAGCCGTTCCTGCTGCTCGCCTGCCAGGTCCTCGACGAACAGGCGCACGGCGCCCTGAGCGACGTAGAAGACCTCGTGGGTGTCGGGGTGGGAGTGGGCCGGGATGAGGTTGCCCTTGGGGCCCTCGACGGTGAAGAAGTTGAAGGTGTTCTCCGTCTGTTCGCCGCCCGCGTAGACGGTGACCAGGTCGCCGAAGAGGTGAGCGCGGTCGCCGAGGCCCTTCTCGACGAAGTACGGCTTGCCCGGCTCGGGCGGGATGAACGAGCGGGACCGGTACGGGGTGGCGTACTCGATGGTCATGCGGAACCTCCGGCTGCGATCGATGAATGTCAGGCTACCTGACATTGAGGTCGCGTCAAGAGGCGGACCGCGCGTTCCCGCCCCGCGCGGAGCGGAATCAGGAAACGCGCGGCCCCGCTGGGAGGAGTCAGGCGCCGGCGAAGGCCCCGCCGTCGCCGAACACCAGCCGGGCGAACCGTTCGCCCATCAGGCGATGGGTGGCCGCGTCCGGGTGCAGCCCGTCCGGCAGCGGCAGTTCGGCGGCGTCGGACTCGCCGTAGAGGGCGCGGCCGTCCAGGTGGTGCAGATGCGGGTCCTCGGCGGCGCGCCGCTCCACGATCCGGGCGAGTTCGTCCCGGATGACGCCCACGGTGAGCTTGCCGAAGGCGCGCTCCGCCGGGTCGCCGGTCGCCCGGAAGCGCAGCTGACCCGTGCCGAGCGTGGACAGGTCCGGGGCGCCGGGGCCCGGGGTGTCCTCGTGGATGGGGCACAGGATGGGGGAGATCACCAGTAGCGGGGTGGTGGGATGCCCGTCCCGGAGGGTGTCGAGGAACCCGTGGACGGCGGGGGTGAAGGCGCGCAGCCGCATCGCGTCCAGGTTCACCAGGTTGATACCGATCTTCACGCTGATCAGGTCGGCGGGGGTGTCCCGCATCGCGCGGGCGGTGAACGGATCGAGCAGGGCACTGCCGCTCAGGCCCAGATTGACCAGTTCGGCCCCGCCGAGGGAGGCGGCGAGCGCCGGCCAGGTGGTGGTGGGGCTCGCGGCGTCGGAACCGTGGCTGATGGAACTGCCGTGGTGCAGCCACACCGGGCGGCTCGGGTCGGCGGGCACGGGCTCGACCGGGGCGTCGGTGCGCAGCGCCACGAGTTCGGTGGTCTCGTTGTGCGGCAGCCAGATCTCGACGACCTTGGCCCGCCCGGGCAGCCCGTCGAAGCGGACGGTGCCGGCCGGGCCGGGCCGGGACTCGAAGGAACCGGTGGTCATGTCGATGGTCAGGGTGTTGCCGCCGGCCGCGGTGGCCTGCCCCGCCGGCTCGCCGTCCACGAGCAGGTCGTAGACCCCGTCCGGGCGCGGCGGGGCGCCCACGTAGACCCGCTTGGTGGGCAGGGTGTCCAGCCGCACGGCGGTGGCGCGGGTGCGGAAGACCAGCCGTACGCCGGAGGGCTGGGACTCCGCCATGGCGAGCTGCGGATCGGTGTACTGCGCGCGGGCCCGGGCGGGCAGCCGGTGCGGCAGCAGCCCGTGCGCGGTGCGCTCCAGGTCGAGGGCGCCGCGCAGCAGCTCCGCGGTGAGGGGAGTGGTGGTCCACGGGGTGTTCATGATCTCCGCCGGTGGGGTTGGGGTCAGCGCGCGGGCCAGTTGCGCAGCAGGGCGTCCAGGGCGTCGAGAACCCGGGACCAGGTCTCCTCGGAGTCGGGTTCGCTGTGGCTGAACCCGCCGCTCAGCTCCAGGCTGACGTAGCCGTGGAACACGCTGCCCAGCATGCGGACGGCGTGGGTCTGGTCCGGTTCCGTCAGGTCGTAGCCGCGCAGGATCGCCCGGGTCATCCGGGCGTGCCGGACGCCCGCGCTGGCCGCCGCCGTCTCGGGGTCCAGGCGCAGCCGGGCCGCGGCGTAGCGGCCGGGGTGTTCCCGGGCGTAGTCGCGGTAGACGTTCGCGAACGCGGTCAGCGCGTCCTTGCCGGACCGCCCGGCCAGCGCGTCCGCGGCGCGGTCGGCCAGCTCCTCCAGGGCGAGCAGGGCGATGCCGGTCCGCAGGTCCTGCGAGTTCTTCAGGTGGGAGTACAGGCTCGCGACCTTGACGTCGAACCTCCGGGCGAGCGCCGAGAGGGTCACCTGGTCGAAGCCGGCCTCGTCGGCCAGCTCGGCGCCCGCCCGGACCAGTCGCTCGGTGGTCAGTCCTGCGCGCGTCATGGGCCTCCTCCTGTCACTCCCGCCGACCTAACTGCATTATGCGATCCCCTAAATGCTTTAGGCAAATGCCGCCAGTAGTTAGCCGTACGGGGTCCAGCCCTGACGCAGCCGTCCGATCCGTTCAAGACCACCCGCGGCCATGCCGCCTACCGTCCCCGCATGTCACGCACACGGACCACCGACGACATGCTCGACCGCGCCGCGCGCTTCCTCTGGCTGACCGGACGAGTCCTGGAACAGCGCCGCTTCGCCGCCCTCTTCGCCGGCCACTCGCCGCACGGCGTCCGCCAGGCCCTCGCCGCCTACCGCACCCCGGACGGCGGCTACGCCTACGGCCTGGAACCCGATATCCGCGGCCCCGAACCACAGCCCGCCACGCTGCGCACGGCACTGCCCGTGCTCGACGAGGCGGGCGCCCTGGGCCCGGCGACCACCACGCCGCTGCTCGACTGGCTCTGCACCATCACCGCGCGCGACGGCGGCCTCCCGGTCACCCTGCCGACCCTGCGCCCCTACCCGCGACCGCCGTGGCTCCAGGTGCCGGACGAGCACACGGAGCCGACCGGAGAGCTGCTGGCCACCGGCCCCGTCGTCGCGACGCTGCTGAAGAACAACGTGACGCACCCCTGGATGGAGCGGGCCATCGCCTTCTGCCGGGACGCGGTGACCCGATTGGAGACGACCCACCCCTACGAGGCGGAGGCCGCCGTCGCCTTCCTCGACCACGCTCCCGACCGCGACTGGGCGGCGGACGCGGCCCGGCGGCTCGGCCGCCTCGTCCGCGAGCAGCAGCTCGTCCTCCTCGACCCCCGGCGCGCCCACGAGGTGCCCGTCGCCCCCGGTTACGCCCCCGGGGAGCACCACTTCCCGCACGAC
>NZ_MUND01000641.1 GCF_002154375.1 Streptomyces glaucescens
CTGTTCGGGATCGTGCACGCGGTGCGCCCCGAGACCGTTCCGCAGCCGCTGCGCGGGTACTTCGCGCAGGAGCCGCCCGCGGTCGTCCCGCCGTACGAGATCGTGCACGCCGTGGGCAGCGCGCTGCGCCTCGGGAGCGTGCCGGTCCGGGACCGGGACGGAGTCCTCCAGGCGACGGCGCTGCTGCTGTGGGCACGGGAGGAGGCACGCGGAAGCGTGTCCGCGCCGCACATCGCCTTCAACGCCGGTTCGGCCTTGACGGAACTCGCCGAGGTGGTCGGTGACGAAGGGGATCCGGAGCGGACCAGGGCCGCGGGACTCCATCTGATGCGCGAGGCGATCGCCGCGCTGCCGCCCGAGGACCCGGCCCGTCAGCAGATGCTGCTGGCCCTCATGGGGACACAGGCCGCGGCCCCGCCACCCCGGCACCCCGAGGGGAGCGTGGCGGCCGAGTGGTTCCAGTACATGCGCGACGGCGACCTGGACCGGCTCGACACGATCGTCGACCGGCTGCGGGCGGCCGTCGACGCCCCCGCCACCGGCGAGCCGGCCCGCACCCACCGCCGCATCGAGCTGGGCCAGGCCCTGCGGATGCGCTTCGAGACGGAAGGCGAACTCGCCGACCTCGACGGCTCGGTCAGCCAGCTCACCGCGGCCCTCACGGGTCCCCTCACCGACGACGAGCGGGCGACGGCCCACTCGTTCCTGGGCCTGACCCACCTCGACCGCTACGCCGCCTCCGGCGACTTCGCCGACCTGGAAGCGGCCACCGAGGCCGTCCGCCACCCGTCCGTCGCCCGCGCCGCCGCGTCACCCGCCCACGCCCAGCGGCTCACCAATCTGGCCGCCGTCCTCACCGCGCGGTTCGACGCCTGGGGAGACGTCACCGAACTCGACGAGGCGGTGCGTCACCTGGAGTACGCCGTCTCGGCCACACCGCCCGGCCAGCACGACCGTCCCGTGATGCTGATCAAGCTGGCCGTCGCCCTCTGGAAACGCGGCCTGCGCACGGCACGGGACACGGACCTCGACGCGGCCGAGTCCCTCCTCAGACAGGTGGCCGGTGAGCCCTCGGACACCGGCCCCAACCAGCAACTGGCCCGCTGGGAACTGGGGAAGCTGCTGCGCACGCGCGGCCTGAGCAGGAACGCCGTGGGCGATCTGGTCGAGGCCGTCACCCAGTACCGCACGACCGCGCTCGCCTCCACCCAGGACGTGCGCACCCGAGTGGCGTGCGCCGCGCTGTGGGGCGTGACCTGCATGACGCTAGGGGACCGGGACCAGGCCCGTACCGCCTTCGGTGTGGCGCTGGCCGATCTGCTCCCCAAACTGACCGGACGATCGCTGGGCAGGGCCTCCCAGGAGGTGCGGCTGCGCGAGGTGTCCTCGCTGGCCACCGCCGCGGCGGTGGCCAGCGAGGA
>NZ_MUND01000642.1 GCF_002154375.1 Streptomyces glaucescens
CACGCCTACCTGGAGTTCGACACCGCGCACGTCGACGCGGACCGGCTCGACACGGCGGTACGCGCCCTGCTGCGACGGCATCCGATGCTGCGGGCCCGCTTCGCCGACGACGGCACCCAGCGCGTCCTGCCGGCGTCGCCCTGGCCGGGCCTGACGGTCCACGACCACACCGGCCAGGCCCCGGACGTCGTCGCGCGGGCGCTGCTGGAGCGCCGCGAGGCGTTGTCCCACCGGCGTCTCGACGTGGCCCGCGGGGAGGTCATGGACGTCCGGCTGAGCCGGCTCGGGGACGCCGGGTACCGCATCCACGTCGACATCGACCTCCTCGTCGCCGACGTGCACAGCATCCGTCTGATCCTGGGCGATCTCGCCGCGCTCTACGAGGATCCCGCGGCCCTGCCCGCCCTGGCCTACGACTTCCCGCGCCACCTCGCCGACCGTGCCGCCGGACGGGCCGCCGAGCGGGCCCGCGCGGAGGCCTACTGGACGGCACGGCTGCCCGGCCTGCCGGGCGGCCCCGGCCTGCCGCTGAGGGCCGACCCCGGCGACATCGCGGTCCCCCGCTTCGTCCGCCGCACCGGGAGCCTGTCCCCGCGGGAGTGGGCCGCGCTGCGCCGCAGGGCAACGGCGCAGGGCATCACCCCGTCGGTGCTGCTCGCCACGGCCTTCGCCGAGGTCCTCGCGCGGTGGAGCGGTGAACGGCACTTCCTGCTGAACCTGCCGCTGTTCGACCGTGCCCCCGCCGCGCACCCCGACGTCGACGCGATCGTCGCCGACTTCACCAGTCTGGTGCTGCTGGAGGTCGACCTGATGCCGGGCACGGGTTTCGCCGAGCGGGCCCGGGCCGTCCAGCAGCGGCTGCACGACGACGTCGGGCACGCCGCCTACACCGGCGTGGACGTGCTGCGCGACTTCGTCCGCGCCGACGGCGAGGCGCCCCGGACCGCCCCGGTCGTCTTCGCCTGCAACGTGGACGCCCCGCTGGTCCCGGACGCCTTCGCCGGTCTCTTCGGCGACCTCGCCTGGATGGTGTCCCAGACTCCGCAGGTGTGGCTCGACTGCCAGGTCTACCGCACCCGTGACGACGGGCTGCTGCTGGCGTGGGACGCGGTCGACGAGCTGTTTCCCGACGGGATGCTCGACGCCATGCTCACCGCCCTCGTCACGCTGCTGCGCGAGCTGATCGACGCGGACTGGCGGACCGCCCCGGACCTCCCGCTGCCGGCCGCCCAGCGGCGCCGCCGGGAGGAGGTCAACTCCGTGGCCCGCGAGCACAGCGGGCGGGTGCTGCACGAGGAGTTCTTCGCCCGGGCCGCCGCACGGGGCGAGGCTCCCGCCCTGGTGTGGAGCGCACCGGGCCCGGACGGGCGGGACACCACCCGCACCATCACGCACCGGGAACTCGCCGAGCGGGCGCTGCGCGTCGCCGGGGCCCTCGTGCGGCGGGGCGTGGGCCGGGGATGCCCGGTGGTCGTCACGGCGCCGAAGGGCCCGGACCAGATCGCGGCCGTGCTCGGCGTGCTGGCCGCCGGGGGGACGTACGTGCCCGTCGGGACCGATCAGCCCGCGAAGCGCCGGGAGCGGATCCTCGCCCTGAGCGGTGCGCGACTGGTCCTGGACGGCGGCGGCCCCCCGCACGACGCGGCCTGCGGCGTGGAAGTCCTGCCGGTGGAGCGGGCGTTGCGGGCCGAGCCGCTGGCGGCCCCGGTCCCCGTGGACCCGGGCGACACGGCGTACGTCGTCTTCACCTCCGGTTCCACCGGCACCCCCAAGGGCGTGGAGGTCAGCCACCGGGCGGCCGTCAACACCGTCGAGGACGTCAACGAGCGGTTCGCGGTGACCGCCCGGGACCGGGTCCTCGCCGTGTCCGCCCTGGACTTCGACCTGTCGGGGTGGGACGTGTTCGGGCTGCTGTCCGCGGGCGGCGCCCTGGTCCTGGTGGCGGAGGCGGAGCGGCGGGACGCGCACCGCTGGCTGGAGCTGTGCCGCCGGCACGAGGTGTCCGTCTGGAACTCGGTGCCCGCGCTGATGGAGATGCTGCTCACCGCCGCGGACCGGGAGCCGCTGCCCTCGGCGCTGCGGCTGGCGCTGCTCTCCGGCGACTGGATCGGCCTCGGCCTGCCCGGTGCGTTGCGCGAGGCGTCCCGCGGACGGTGCCGGCTCGTCGGGCTCGGCGGCGCCACGGAGGCGGCGATCTGGTCGAACTTCCACGAGGTGACGGACGTACCCGGCCACTGGCGGTCCATCCCCTACGGCACTCCCCTGAGCAACCAGAGGTTCCGGGTGGTCGATCCGGAGGGGCGGGACTGTCCCGACTGGGTGGCCGGCGAACTGTGGATCGGCGGGGACGGGGTGGCACTCGGGTACCGCGGGGACCCGGAGCTGACCGTCGAGCGCTTCGTCCGCCACCGGGGCGAGCGCTGGTACCGGACCGGAGACCTCGGCCGGTACCGGCCGGACGGGACCCTGGAGTTCCTGGGCCGCACCGACCAACAGGTGAAGATCAACGGGTTCCGCGTCGAGCTGGGTGAGATCGAGGCCGTTCTGCACCGGCACCCGGCGGTGGAGCACGCGGTCGCCGTGACCGTCGGCGACCGGCGCGGGGAGCTGACGGCCGCCGTCGTCGAACGCCGCGGCCCCGCCCCGGCATGCCCGGCAGGGACAGCGCCCTCGGGCACGGCGCTCGCGGCCTGTCCGGCGGTGGAGGCGGAGCACGCCCTCACCGAGACGTTCCTGGCCACGGTCCTCGACGGCCTCGGCGTCGCCGGAGCCTCCGGTGCCGGCCGGCCGGTGCCGGGGTCCGCGCTGCCGGCGGGCTGGGTGCCGTACCTGCTGGCCCGGGACGTGCTGGCGGGCACCGGGGACGCGCCCCGGCCCGGCCCGCGCTGGACGGCCGTACGCGACGAGCAGCGGATCGTACGGCTCCGGGAGCGGCTGCGGGGCACTCCCCTGGCGACGGTCGCGGACGCCTGGGACCGCGCCGTGCCGCTGCTGACGGCCGTGCTGACGGGCGGGGCCGGTCCCACGGTGCCGCCCGACGACCCGGCGCTCTCGCCGGACGGGCTCGGTGATCTGCTGCCGGGGGCACGCGCGTGCCTGGCCGGGATCGCGGATCACCTGGCCGGACTCGCGGCGCGGCGGCCGGAGCCGCTCGCCGTCGTGGAGTGGGCCGGACCGGGGGGCCGGGGCGCGGCACGGATCCTGGAGGAACTGAAGCCGGGCACGGTGACGTACACGCTGCTGGACCCGTCGGCCGCCGGACTCGCCGCTGCGCGCGACCGGCTGGCCGGGACCGCGCACACCGTGCGGACGGCGCCGCAGGACGGGCCGGCCGTCCCGGAGGCGTATCTGCACCGCTTCGACGCGGTGATCGTCAACGACGCCGTCAGCCGGATACCGGACGCGGACGCCGCCGCTGCCGCCCTGGCCCTGCTGGCGCGGCCGGGCGCTTCGGTCCTGCTCGTGGCGAGGAGCGAGCCGTCGCCGCTGCCGCTGCCGGGCGGGGCGGCGCCCCGGCGGCCGTCCGACGCCGCGGCGTGGCTGCGGGCGTTGGCGCGCCGGGGGTTCGCCGACGCCCGGGTGGTGCGGGTGGAGCCGGACGCAGTGACGCTGGTGTCCGCCCGGTACCCGGCCGACGCGGGGCACGTGGACGCGGACGCGCTGCGCGCCTGGCTCGCCGAGCGGCTGCCGGCCCACATGGTTCCCGCTGCCTTCGTGGCCCTGCCGGCGCTGCCGCTGAGCGGCAACGGCAAGGTCGACCGGCCCCGGGTCCGGCGGCTGCTGGGCGAGCGGGCCGCGCGGCCCGCGGAGGGCGCCGAGCCGCCCCGGGGGGAGACTGAGGAGGGGATGGCCGCGTTGTGGTCCGAGGTGCTGGGCGTCGAGGGCGTGGCGCGCGAGGCGAACTTCTTCCTGCTGGGCGGGGACAGCCTGCTGGCGACCCGGCTGGTGACCGCCGTGCGGCGCCGGTGGGGCGTCGAACTGCCCCTGCGTGAGGTGCTGCGGACGCCGACGGTGGCCGGTACGGCCGCGCTGGTCGACCGGTTGCGCGGGGCCCCGCCCGCCGGGGGCCCGGCGGGCGGGGCGGACGACGAGGCGTACGACGTGGGCGCGTTGTGACCGCCGGGCGGGCCGGCGGGCCACCGCCTCGCCCGGTCCGCGCGCCCCGCGAGCGCCCGCCCGGGCGCGGCCGGTCCGCTGGGCCGAGGTGCCGGAGCGGGCGCGGGCCGTGCCGTCCGCCGGCTCCCCGGCCCGGGCGCCGCTGCCCTGAGACGGCCGGCGGGCCCGCCCGCGCCCCGTCGGCGGCCCGCCCGGCTTCCCGCACCGTGCACGCGACAACCCTTCCGCAAGCGACAGTTGGGATGATCCATGCTTGAAGGCTGTGTGCCGTGGCCCGAGTCGTTCGCCCGCGCCTACCGGGCCAAGGGCTACTGGAACGACGAGCTGCTGGGCGACCTGCCCCTGTCCCTCCCGGGGGCGCGGGACTGGACGGCCGTGGTCACGGGCGACCGCTCCCTGACCTACGGCCGGCTCGACGAGGCGGCCGACCGGCTGGCCGCCGGGCTGCGCGGCCTCGGCATCCGCGCCGGTGACCGGGTCGTGGTGCAGCTCCCCAACGACGTGGAGATGGTGGTGCTCTGCTTCGCCCTCTTCCGGCTGGCGGCCCTGCCCGTGTTCGCCCTGCCCGCCCACCGGACGTCGGAGATCACCCACCTGGTGAACAGCTCCGAGGCGGTGGCGTACGTCTGCGCGGACCACGTCCTCGACTGCGACTACCGGACCATCGCCAAGGAGGTCCTGGACGGCACGCGCACCCTGCGGCACGTGCTGGTGGTCGGCGACGCGGGGCCGTTCACCCCGCTGGCCGAGGTGTCCGCGGATCCGGTGGCTCTCCCGGCGCCGGACCCCGGGGACGTGGCGCTGTTCCTGCTGTCCGGGGGCACCTCCGGGCCGCCGAAGCTGATCCCGCGCACCCACGCCGACTACACCTACCAGCTGCGCCGGAGCGCACGGCTGTGCGGCTTCGGTCCCGGCACCCGGTATCTGTGCGCGCTGCCCATGGGCCACAATTTCGCGCTGGCCTGCCCGGGCGTGCTGGGCACGCTGCGCCTCGGCGGCACCGTCGTGCCGGCACCCGCCCCCACCCCCGAGTCGTGCTTCCCGCTCATCGAGCGCGCCGGGGTGACGGTCACCTCGCTGGTGCCGCCCCTGGTCCCGCTGTGGCTCGACGCCGCCGAGTGGACCGAACACGATCTGGACTCCCTGAGGCTCCTCCAGGTCGGCGGGGCGCGGCTGAGTCCGGCGACGGCGCGCGAGGTGCCCGAAGGGCTCGGCTGCACCCTGCAGCAGGTGTACGGGATGGCGGAGGGGCTGCTCAACTACACGCGGCTGGACGACCCGGAGGGCGTGGTCTTCCACACGCAGGGCCGCCCCCTGGCCCCGGCCGACGAGATCCGGGTAATCCGCGAGGACGGCGCGGAGGCGCGGCCGGGCGAGGAGGGCGAGCTGTACACCCGCGGCCCGTACACGGTGCGCGGCTACTTCCGGGCCGGGGAACGCAACCGCACCCAGTTCACCGAGGACGGCTTCTACCGCACCGGGGACCTGGTGCGGCGGACGGCCGCGGGCTACTTCGAGGTGGTGGGACGCGTCAACGACGTGGTCAACCGGGGCGGTGAGAAGGTGCCCGCCCAGGAGGTCGAGGAGCATCTGCTCGCCGACCCCCGGATCGCCTCCGCCGCGCTGATCGCCCTGCCGCATCCGCAGCTGGGGGAGCAGACCTGCGCGTGCGTGGTGCCGCGGGACCCCGAGTGCCCGCCGACGCTGCGGGAGGTGCGCGCCGGGCTGAGGGACCGCCGGATCGCGCCGTACAAGCTGCCGGACCGGCTGGAGGTGATGTCCCGGATGCCGCTGACCGCGGTCGGCAAGATCGACAAGAAGGCGCTCAGGGCCCGCTTCCGGGACTGAGGGGGCATGTGCCGGAGGGGGTCCGGGCCCCACCGCGGTGCGCTCCGCCGGGGCGCGCGGGTGCGGTCCGGGTCCGCGGGCGGTGCGGAGCGCGGCCGGGAAGCGCTCCCACGTCCCGGCTCAGGCGTTCTGGGCGAGCAGGCCGTCGATCACGGCTTCGAGTCCCCGCCGGTGGTTGTCGACGGCAGTCAGCTCGACCCAGCGGGGTCCGATCACCGCGAGCCGCGGGAAGTCCGCCTCGGTCACGGAGGACATGACGCGCTGCCGGTACGGCGTCGCCGTCTCGCCACGCGTGCGCTCGCGGTTGAACCGGACGGTGAGTTCGCCGACGGTGTAGTACCAGATGACGCGATAGGCGTAGACGGCGTCGTCGGGGCTCAGCCCGCAGGCGATCAGCGCGTCGACCATGTTCTCCACGATCCACATCGCGGAGAGGCTCACGAACTTGTCGGAGGCGAGCACCTCCACCACCCAGGGGCAGTCCGCGAGGATGTCGTGCAGGACCTGCGCCCCGGCGAGCAGGCGCTCCCGCGGCTGCTCGGGGAACTGTGGACGCGGGAAGCCCTGGGCGTGCGCTTCGAGCAGGAGCATCAGCAGCTCGTCCTTGTCCTGCACGTGGTGGTACAGGGCCATGGGCGTGCTGGAGAGTTCCTTGGCGAGGCGCCGCATGGACAGGCACTCCGCCCCTTCCTCGTCGAGGATGCGCTGGGCGGCGGTGAGGATCGCGTCGCGGGACAGCCGGGGCGGGCGGCCCACCTTGCCAGACCGTCGGTTGGGGGACTGCATGCGTTCCGCTTCCTTCACTGTTCCGGACCGATGGCGCGCGCGACGGAAGCGGCTCCCAGATCGCTGCCAGTGTAGTGCCGGACGTTCCACCGGATGTTGCGGAGAGATCACGTCCAGGACACTCCCCGGGCGCGTCCGCATCGGGTGCCGCGCCGGCGGACGGCGCCATTCCCCCGCGGAAAGGAACCGGCAAGAATCCGGACAGCGGGTACAGGCAGCCTGTCAATCTGAGCCAATGAGTCAGCCCGCTCTCAGTGTTCGTTCCCTGGACCTCACCGATCCGGCCACATTCATCGAGAACGACATCCACGAGTTCTGGCGCGACGTACGTGCGCGGCGTCCCGTCTACTGGCACGAACCCACCGACCGCAATCCCGGTTTCTGGGTGGTGTCCCGATATGCGGACGTGCAGTCGCTGTACCACCACGGCGCTCTGAGTTCGGCCAGGGGAAACGTCCTCGATGTCGTGCTGCGGGGCGACGACTCCGCAGGCGGGAGCATGCTCGCCGTCACCGACGGCCCGCGCCACCGCAGCCTGCGCAATCTCATGTTCAGCGCGTTCACGCCGCGGGTCCTCGGCGAGGTCGTCGAAAAGGTCCGGAAACGTACCGACGAACTGGTGTCGGCGGTACTCGGGATGGACACCTTCGACTTCGCCGCCGAGGTCGCCGAGCAGATCCCGATGAACACGATCTGTGATCTGCTGTCCATTCCGGCCGCCGACCGCGGCGCCCTGCTGCAGTGGAACAAGATGGCCCTGTCGTCGGGCCACGCGGACAGCAGCGAACTCGACGCGCTCGGCGCCCGCAACGAAATCGTGCTCTATTTCATGGAGTTGGCGCAGGAACGGCGGGACAAGCCGGGCGGCGACGTCATCAGCATGCTCGCGACCTCGGAGGTCGAAGGCCGCCCGCTCACCGTCGAGGAAGTCGCCGTCAACTGCTACAGCCTCATTCTCGGCGGCGACGAGACCTCCCGGATATCGGCGATCTGCGCGGTCCTCGCGCTCATCGAGAATCCGGATCAATGGCATGCGCTGCGGACCGGAGAGGTCTCCTACGAGTCCGCGGTGGAGGAAGTGATCCGCTGGGCGACCCCGGGCATCCACCTGGCGCGCACCGCCGTCGAGGACTTCGAGATCGGCGGTGAGAAGGTGCGCGGCGGCGACATCGTCACGCTGTGGAACATCTCGGCGAACAACGACGAGTCGGTCTTCGACCAGCCGCGCCGGTTCACGCTGTCCCGCTCGCCCAACCGGCATCTGTCGTTCGGTCACGGTCCGCACTACTGCCTGGGCGCCTACCTCGGCCGGGGGGAGCTGCGGGCGTTGCTGAGCGCGCTGGTGGAACGCGTCGGGCGGATGGAGCTGCGCGGGACGCCCCGCCCGATCTACTCGAACTTCCTCACCGGCTACGAGAGCCTGCCGGTTCACTTCGCCGGCCGCTGACATCCCCGCGGGAGGAACCCGCGCGGAGGAACTGGACCCGCCGGCACGAATTCTGCTGCCCGCATTGCTGTCCGCGAGAACACCCGGAGTCGAGAGGTGAGCATGAGGAAGAGTGTCTGTGTCATAGGCGCGGGTCCATCGGGTCTGGTGGCTATCAAGGAACTTCTGGACGAAGGTCACTCCGTGACCTGCTTCGAGCACAGCTCCGAACTCGGCGGGGTGTTCCGGGCGGGGGTCGGGGCCGACGAGGCGGGTGCCTACGACTCCACGATGCTGACCATCTCCAACTACATGATGACCTTCTCCAGCTTCCCCCCGCCGGCGGGCCAGGACCGGCGCTACTGGTCCGCCGGCGAGTACCGGCAGTACCTGCTCGACTTCGCGGAGAGGTTCGGGCTCGAACCCGCCATCCGGTACCGGACCGACGTGCTGAGCGTGTCGCGGAACGACAGCGGCGGCTACACCGTCGAGGTCGCGCCGGCGGACGACCCCGAGAGCCGGATCGCCCACCAGTTCGACGCGGTGGTCATCTCGACCGGGACCCACCGCGTCCCGAACTACATCGACCTGCCCGGCCAGGAGGAGTTCGCGGGCGAGATCGTGCACTCGGCCCACTACCGCAACGCCGACCGGTTCCGCGGGAAGCGCGTCCTGTGTGTGGGCATCGGCGAGACGGCCGCGGACGTCGTGAACGAGATCGCCCAGGTCGCGGCGGGCTGCACGCTGTCCGTGCGCCGCTACCAGCCCATCGTCGAGCGGTACCCCGGGGACCGGCCGTTCACGAACGACGCCTACACCTCCCATCTGCTGCACTCGGTGCCGCTGGCCGCCGCCGGCCCGATCATGCACCTCGGGATGAAGCGGAGGAGGACCCGGGGGAAGACGGCCGCCGCCCGCGCGGTGGCCGCGTGGAACGCGAACACCCCGGACTTCTTCCACCACTTCCTGACGAAGAACGACGCGTTCGTCCACCGGATCGTCGACGGCACGCTGACGGTGAACGCCTCGGGCATCCAGCGGCTCGGCAAGGACTACGTGGTGTTCAAGGACGGCCGCCGGGAGACCGTCGACACCGTCATGCTGAACACCGGCTACACCGAGGACTTCAGCATCCTCAAGGACGTGGACGTCACCGACGTCCGGCGGCTGTACAAGCACATGATCCACCCGGAGCTGGGCGCCGGCGTGGTCTTCATCGGATGGGCGCGGCCCGCCGCCGGCGGCGTACCTGC
>NZ_MUND01000643.1 GCF_002154375.1 Streptomyces glaucescens
CGCCCACGCGGCCGCCGGAGGAGGCCGTGCGGCGACCCGCACCCCGCCCGCGCCCGCCCCCGCGCCCGCCCGGTGAGCACGTCCCGCCCGCCGGGCTGGGGCGCCGGGATCGCACAGAGCGCGGCGGGCGGGACGTGGTCACCGGGCGGGTGCGGGGGTGGGCGCGGGCGGTGTGCGGGTCGCCGTACGGCCTCGTGCGGCGGCCGCGCGGGCGAACGCCATCGCGTCCTGTACGGCCGCCCCGCCGGGGTCGTTGTTGAAGTAGGTGTACACGTCCCGGCCGTCGTCGAAGGCCCCCGCGATGCGCCGCAGCCAGGTCTCCAGGGCCTGCCGGCCGTAGCGCGGCCAGGGCTGGGCGCGGCCCTGGTGGAAGCGGACGTAACCCCAGTCGGCCGTGCGCCACAGCGGGGTGACCGGGCGGGAGAGGACGTCGGCCCAGCACAGCGCGGCACCCCGGGACTCCAGCACCCGGCGGACCTCGGGCGTCCACCACGACTCGTGCCGCGGTTCGACGGCGACCCGGGCCGACGCCGGGAAGCGGCGCAGGCAGGCGTCCAGCAGGCCGGGATCGGCGCGCAGGGTCGGCGGCAGCTGGAGCAGGACGGGGCCCAGCCGGTCGCCGAGCCCGGCCGCGTGGGTCATCAGCCGCTCCACCGGCTCCTCGGGGTCCTTCAGCCGCTTGATGTGGGTCAGATACCGGCTCGCCTTGACCGCGACGACGAAGTCGCCGGGCACCCGGTCCCGCCAGGCTTCGAAGGTCTCCCGCGCCGGCAGCCGGTAGAACGCGTTGTTGATCTCCACCGTGGCGAAGTGCTCCGCGTACACCTCCAGCCACCGCCGTGTGGGCACGTCGGACGGGTACAACCGGCCCTTCCAGTCCTTGTACTGCCACCCCGACGTGCCGACATGCAGAGGCATAACCCCATCAAAGCATCACAGGTACAGCCCCGCCTCCGACCCGCCCCGCGGCTCCGGCAGCGCGGTCGGGGAGGTGCCCCGGCGCAGCGCGTACAGCTCGGCCAGCGTCGCCCCGTCCCGGCCGACCGCCTGCTCCCGGCCCGGGACCTCCGCCCCCAGCCAGTCGATCGCCTCCGTCCGGGTCAGCCGCCCCACCTCGATACGGGCCAGGCAGCGGCCGGGCCGGACGACGGCGGGGTGCAGGCGCTCCAGGTCCTCGTTGGTGGTGACCCCGACCAGTACGTTGCGGCCCTGGCCGAGCAGCCCGTCGGTGAGGTTCAGCAGCCGGGACAGCGCCTGCCCCGCGGTGTGCTTGGCCTCGCCGCGGATCAGCTCGTCGCAGTCCTCCAGGAGGAGCAGCCGCCAGCGGCCCTTGCCGGCCGTGTCCTCCTCGCCGATCGCGATGTCCATGAGATAGCCGACGTCACTGAACAGCCGCTCCGGGTCCAGCACGCAGTCGACCTGGCACCAGTCCCGCCAGGAGCGGGCGAGGGTGCGCAGTGCGGAGGTCTTGCCCGTGCCGGGCGGGCCGTGCAGCAGGAGCAGCCGGCCGGCGATGTCCTCCGGGGTGGTCTTCATCAGCCGGTCCATCGCCTCCGCGACCGGCGCGGTGTAGTTGGGCCGCACCTCGCCCCAGGTGCCCGCGGAGATCTGCCGGGTGGTGCGGTGCGGGCCGCGCCTCGGCGAGACGTACCAGAAGCCCATCGTGACGTTCTCCGGCTGCGGCTCCGGCTCGTCGGCCGCGCCCTCGGTCGCCTCGCCCAGCACCTTCGCCGCCAGGTCGGCGCTGGTCGCCGTCACGGTGACGTCGGCACCCCGGTTCCAGCGGGAGACCAGCACCGTCCAGCCGTCGCCCTCGGCGAGGGTGGCGCTGCGGTCGTCGTCGCGGGCCACCCGCAGCACGCGCGCGTCCGGCGGCAGCAGGGTGGCCCCGGAGCGGACGCGGTCGATGTTCGCGGCGTGCGAGTAGGGCTGCTCGCCCGTCGCGAAGCGGCCGAGGAACAGCGCGTCGACGACGTCGGAAGGCGAGTCGCTGTCGTCGACGTTGAGCCGGATCGGCAGTGCGTCGTGTGGGTTCGCGGACATGCCGCCATGATCGGGCACGGGGGCCCCTCATGCACCCGGTTTCCGTGGTGCGCGCGGAGTGTCGCACTCCGCGCCTGTCGTCCCGGAGTGCCCCTTACCCGCCCCTTCGCTGCCTTCGCGTCATCTGTCGCAGCGCCCGGCCCCGCCGTTACTGTTGCCCTCGATGGGACGACATGGGTGGGATGCGCGGGCACGGCGGTGGCGGCTGACCGCGCTGCTCGGCGCGTCGGCGGCCGTCGTGGCCCTGCTGGTGACCCTGGCCGGCACGCCGCCCGGCGGCGGCGCTAACACGGAGGGCACCTCGCGCGACGGCGACAAGGTGCCCGGCACGCCCGCCACCCCGCGCGCACGGCCGGAGCGGGCTGTCGGCTGGGGCTTCACCCACACCCAGTTCAGCGCCGACGAGGGCAGCCCGCGGGCCGTCGCCCGCGTCGAGGACCGGCTGAAGGGCGCCCGCCTGCCGCAGAACCAGCACATCATGGGCTGGGGCGCCGACAACCCCGAGCCGGCGAAGGGGCGTTACGACTTCGCGGCCCTGGACAGGCGCGTCGACTTCATGCGCGCGTCCGGCGCCACCCCGGTCATCACCCTGTGCTGCGCCCCGGACTGGATGAAGGGCGGCGAGGCAGGGAAGACCGACTGGAGCCAGGAGGCGCTGGAGACGGCGCCCGAGCCGGAGCACTACGGCGACTTCGCCGCCCTCGCAGCGACCGTCGCGAAGCGGTATCCGGACGTACGGCACTTCATCGTGTGGAACGAGTTCAAGGGCTTCTGGAACGACGCCGCGCACCGCTGGGACCACGAGGGCTACACCCGCATGTACAACCTGGTGCACAGGGCGCTGAAGGACGTCGACGAGGACATCATGGTCGGCGGCCCCTACCTGGTCATGGACAGCCTCGACCCGCGCCAGGAGCACGCCTCGACCGCGGTGAAGGGTCCGTGGGGCGCGCTGGACCAGCGGGTCCTGGACGCCTTCGCCTACTGGAACCGGCACAAGGCGGGCGCGGACTTCGTGGTCGTGGACGGCTCCAGCTACACCCGCGACGACGAGCTGCTGCCCGACGAGTTCGCCGCCACCGCCAAGTTCACCGCGGTGGGGGAGTGGGTGCGCCGGCAGACCGGCGGCGCGCCGCCGCTGTG
>NZ_MUND01000644.1:0-402 GCF_002154375.1 Streptomyces glaucescens
TCAGGTGACCCACCGGTACACGGCACCGCTGCCGTCCCCGCACGCACGCTCCCCTCCCGCTCCCCACCGTTCTCGCAACCGATCGGCGTCGGACCACCGGCCGATGGTTCCGCCGCCCGCCGCCCGCCCCGGCACCAGGCGGCCGTTCGAAAGGAATCCCCTCACATGGACCGCCTCATCAACACCGTTCGCCCCTACCCCTGGGGCTCGCCCACCGCACTGCCCGCCCTGATGGGCACCACCCCGGACGGCTCACCGCAGGCGGAGCTGTGGATGGGCGCGCACCCCGGCGCTCCCTCCCGGGTGCAGCGCGAGGGACGTCCTCGAGGGCTGGACCGGATCATCGAGGAGGACCCGCGGGGCGAGTTGGGCGACACCGTCGTGCGTCGCTTCGGGCCGCGA
>NZ_MUND01000644.1:464-1724 GCF_002154375.1 Streptomyces glaucescens
CGGCGTCCCGGCGGCCCTGCTGGTCGGGCATGTCCGGCTGGCGCCCGGCGAGGCCCTGTTCCTCGGGGCGGGCGTGCCCCACGCCTATCTGCGGGGACTGGGCGTGGAGATCATGGCCGCCTCGGACAATGTGCTGCGCTGCGGCCTGACGAACAAGCATGTGGACGTACCCGAGTTGCTGCGCGTCGTCCGCTTCGCCGCCCTCCGGACACCGGTGGTGCGCCCGGTGCGCGCAGGGGACGGCGAAGAGGAGGTGTACCCGGCGCCCGTCGACGACTTCCGGCTGTCACGTCTCGTCCGGGGAGCGGGAGACGGCGTCCGCGTCCTGCCCGGGTCCCGGCCGCAGATCCTGGTCTGCACCGAGGGCGCGATACGCCTCACCGCCGCCGGGGACGAGGTCGTGCTCACGGCGGGCGGGTCCGCCTACGTACGGGCCGGGGAGGAGGTCGCCGTCTCCGGAACGGGCACGCTGTTCCGGGCCACCGCCGTAGCGGCGGACGACAACTGAAGCAGCCACTGAACTCAACCGGTTTCGCAGAAGCTGTTGTCCGCCCGGCAGTCCCGTTCCAGCCTCTCTGTCAGCCGCCGATCGAAGGACGATTTTCCGCCGCCGCTTTCGATGCGAGGACGTCAACAGATGTCCGTCGTCGGCGACTCAGCGTCCCGCTGCCCGGTGTGAGCCGCCGTCGAAGGCCCGGGCAGCGGGATGACCAACCGGCTCGGAAAATCTGCCCCCTTCGGTCCGCCGGCGCCCCACGTCGGCCGGACCGGACGAACCGGCCCCAACCCCACCACGACCGGCCGTGCCGTGCCGAGCTGTGCCGTGCCGTCCGGGCCTGCCCGGAGACCGGCCCCACGAGCCACCACCCTCGGGAGCAGCATGAGGAAGACTGGCCACCGCGGTCTGCTGGCCATGGCCGCCACGGTCCTGGCCGCGCCGCCCACCGCACAGGCCCAGACGGAGTCCGGGACACAGGCCGCAGCGGGCTTCCGCGTCGCCGACGGAAGGCTTCTGGACGCGACCGGCAGGGACTTCGTCCCGCGCGGCCTCAACCACGCCGCGCCTGGTACCCCACCAGGACGCCGCAGGCCCTGAAGGACATCAAGGCGCTGGGCGCCAACTCCGTGCGCGTGGTGCTCGCCACGGGCGACCGCTGGACCAGGAACGACACCGCCGATGTCGCGGCCGTCGTGGCCCAGCGCAAGCAGAACCGGCTCGTCTGCGTCCTGGAGGCACACGACACCACCGGCTACGGCGAG
>NZ_MUND01000645.1 GCF_002154375.1 Streptomyces glaucescens
GGTCATTCGCGTCGAAATAACGCTCCCCGGCCCGCTCCTCGAACGGCAGACCCGCCCCGACCAGCCGGTCCACATCCCCCGGCTCACACCCGAGCATCTCCCGCGCGACCGACTCCGGCTGCGACTTCACCGAATACTCGGCAGGAATGAACTCGATGGAATCCGCTACCTTCTCCCAGGACGTACTACCGGCAGCTTCGGCTTGATACGGCACGACCCATCTCCCCCGGCGGAATAACCACGCCGGCGACCGGCGCATGCCCTCGTTCCAAGTACTTGTGAATAACCACGAATAATCCGCCAGTCCCCCTCTGCCCGGACCCCCAGAAGCGCTCTCGACGTTAGCAGTCGGCGATCACATCAAGACAGGTTCACTCCACATTCGTCCCTGTGTGTTTTTCATGGAGGGACCGGAGAAATTAATGCTTGACAGGCCGGGTGCGGTCTCGCCGGGGGCGGGCCCGCGGCGCCGTCGCCGGCGCCCTGGGCGCGGTCCCGGCGAGGGTCGCCGCGTGCCCCGCGGCGGGGCGGGCCCCGGCCCCGGCGGGGCCGCAACGCCGCATGGACAGGCGCGGAGCGGGGCGGCCGGGGGCACGCGAAGAAGCTCCGCCGGGGAAGCGGGACCTTCTCGAGTCCCCTTCGCCCGACGGAGCTTCGGTGTGCCGGTAGTCTGCTGTCGTGGGTGCGGTCAAGTGACTCACGAGTCAGCTCGGCAGGGCCCGTTCGCCGGACCTACGGGTGCGGGTACCAACCGATCTCCGCCACCGGCGTGGCGGCCGCGGCCGTCCGCCCGCTCAGATCCAGTGCGCGTCCCGGGCGATGCGCAACGCATCGATCCGGTTGCGCGCGCCGAGCTTCGTGACCATGGAGGAAAGGTAGTTGCGTACGGTTCCTTCGGAGAGGCACAGTTGCCCCGCGATCTCCACGACGTTGTCGCCGCGGGAGAGATGTTCCAGTACCGCCAGTTGTCGTGTCGTCAGCGGGCAGTCTCCGTTGGCCACGGCCGCGACCGTCAGCTCGGGGTCGAAGACCCGCTCTCCTTGGTGGACCAAATGAATGGCCTCGAAGAAACGGCGGGGCGAGGCACTGCGCCGGACCATGCCGGCGATGTCTCCGGTGAATGCCCGGCGGACGACCGAGCGGGTGCACGCGGTGGCGAGCAGCAGGGTCCGGCAATGCGGCAGGCTCGCTATCTTCTCGGCGATCTCGATCGTTTCGTTGTCTCGGCCTTCGAAGCTGATGATCGCCACGTCCGGGCGATGTAACTCGGCGAACTCCAGAGCGGCGAGATTGCTGTCCACGGATGCGGCGACCCTGATCTCCTCGCGCTGCTCGAGCAATGCAGTGAGTGCGGATCGGGACAAATGCAGGTCATCAAAGACCAAGACATCGATTCCCACTCGACTCCCCCTTCATCAACTGGGACCGCCAGACCTTATCATACGCGTACGAAAATTCGACCCCCTCGTATCGGATCGCTCGTGATCGTTTATCGGGGACCGCACTGGAGCCGTCCGTCAACCGCCGCCCCGACCACTGAATGCGCAGGTCAGACAGGGTGTGAACGGGCGGGCAGCCGCCGCCGGACGGCATTCGCCGACAGCGGGGGACGCCCGGCCGCGACGGCCTTATAAACAGAATGTCGAATTCCGGATTACCCTGACGGCCCAAGTCGGCAGAGAACTTATCGCGCTCGATCCGGGCTCGCCAGCGGCTGACGCGATGCCCCCTCGGGCCGCCTCCGCCCGCCCTCTGGCGCGGTGCCTGCTTCCGCCGGCACGTTCCATAGAGAGCACGTCCAGAATCTGGCCAGGTTTCGCGTGCGAAGCTGCTTCGCCGCAGGCCTCTTGTGGTCTCCGGGACGAGATGGGGGACGCGGCGATATGCGTGTCGAGGAGTACGTGGCGCAGTTGACCGCCCTGGGTGTCACCCTGTACGAGGAGTCCGGCCGGCTGGGCTACCGGGCCCCCAGGGGCACGCTGACCCCGGAGCGGCTCGCCTGGCTGCGGGAGCACAAGGAACCGGTGCTGGCCCATCTCAGGGAACGGGACATCGGCCCCGCCCTCGTGCCGGACCCCGCGGCGGACCATGAGCCGTTCCCGCTGACCGACGTCCAGTCGGCGTATCTGCTCGGCCGCAGCGCCGCCTTCGACTACGGCGGGGTGGCCTGCCACGGCTACCTCGAGTTCGCGCTGCCCGACGGCGACGCGGACGGCATCGAGGACGCCTGGAACACGCTCATCCGGCGCCACCCCATGCTGCGGGCGGTGATCTCGGCCGAGGGACACCAGCGGGTGCTGCCCGCCGTACCGCGCTACGCGGTACGCCGGCACGACCTCACCGGACTCTCCGCCGCGGACGAGCGGCGGGCCGTCCAGGAGATCCGCGACCGGATGTCGCACCAGGTGCGGCAGACCGATCAATGGCCGCTGTTCGAGGTGCGGACGACCCGCACGGACCGGACGCTGCTGCTGCACCTGGCCATCGACCTGCTGATCTGCGACTACAGCAGCATGCGCGTGCTGCTCGCCGAGCTGCACGCGCTGTGCGAGGGCACCGCTGCCGCGGACGCGCCCGAACTGACCTTCCGGGACTACGTCCTGGCGGCGCGCGGCGCCCGGGACGGGGTGCGCTACCAGCGGGACCGGGACTACTGGTGGGCCCGGATCGACTCCCTGCCGCCCGCCCCCGAACTGCCCCTGCGCACGGACGCGCCGGCCGCGCCGCCCCGCTTCCGGCGCCATGGCACGCGGCTCACCCCGCCCCAGTGGACGGAGCTGAACCGGCGGGCGGCCGCGGCGGGGGTGACCGCCTCGGGCGCGCTGCTCCAGTCGTTCGCGGAGGTGGTGGGACGGTGGAGCGCGAAGCCCGCGTTCACGCTCGGCCTCACCCTCCAGAACCGGCTGCCGCTGCACGAGCAGGTCGACCGTGTCATCGGGGACTTCAGCTCCACCAGCCTGCTCGCGGTCGACCTCGCCGAAGGCGCGACGCTGATGGACCGCACCCGTGCGGTGCAGGCCCGTTTGTGGGACGACATGGATCACCGGCTGTGCTCCGGTGTCGAGGTGCTGCGCGAGATCGCCCGGCGCCGCGGCCGGGCCGAGGCACTGATGCCGGTCACCTTCACCAGCACGGTCAGCGGTTCGGGCCGGGAGGAGGCACGGCCGCTGCTGCCGGGCGGGGAGCTGGTGCACGGCATCTCGCAGACGCCGCAGGTCTGGATCGACTGCCAGGTCATGGAGGACGGCGGCGGACTGCAGGCCCACTGGGACGTGCGCGAGGGGGTGTTCCCCGACGGCGTCGTCGAGGACATGTTCTCCGCCTTCGCCGAGCTGGTGCGCGAGCTGGCAGAAGGGGACGCCGGGTGGGACGCCGCCGACCCCGTGCGGCTGCCGCGGGCCCAGCGGGAGCGGCTGGCCCGGGCCAACGCCACGCGGGCGCCGCGCGCCCTCGGGCCGCTGCACGCCGAAATCGTCGCGCAGGCCCGCCGCACGCCGGGACGCACGGCGGTCATCACCCCCGAACTCACCCTGGACTACGCGGAGTTGCTGCGTCGTGCGGCGGCCGTCTCCACGGCGCTCAGCGACGCCGGGACAACCCCCGGCGAGTGCGTCGCCATCGTCATGGACAAGGGGTGGGAGCAGATCGTCGCCGTGCTCGGCGTGCTGCTGGCGGGCGGCGCGTATCTGCCGGTCGACACCACCCAGCCGGCCCTGCGCCGCGACGCCATGCTCGCGGACGCCGGGGTGCGGACCGTGCTCACCCAGTCGTGGCTGGCCCCCGGCCTGCGGCTGCCGGACGGGACGCGGACCGTCGCCGTCGACGCGACGGCACCGGCCGCGGAGGTGCCCGCGCGGGCGTCGGGCGGCCCCGACGACCTGGCGTACGTCATCTACACCTCCGGCTCCACGGGTGCCCCCAAGGGGGTGATGATCAGTCACGCCGCCGCGCGCAACACGGTCGACGACATCAACTCCCGCTTCGGCGTGGGCGCCGGCGACCGGGTCCTCGGACTCGCCCAGCTGGGCTTCGACCTCTCCGTCTACGACGTCTTCGGCCCCCTCTCGGCCGGCGGTGCCGTGGTCCTGCCGGACCCCGCACGGCGCGGCGACCCCACGCACTGGGCCGATCTGATCGAGCGGTTCGGGGTGACCGTCTGGAACTCGGTGCCCGCCCAGATGCAGATGCTGCACGAGTACCTGAGGACCCAGCCCTCCGTCGCCGCCGGCCGGCTGCGGCTCGCGCTGCTGTCCGGCGACTGGATCCCGGTGACCCTGCCGGACGCGGTCCGGCGGCGCGTCCCGGGACTGCGGGTGGTCGCCCTGGGCGGGGCGACCGAGGCCGCGATCTGGTCGATCCACCACCCCGTCACCACCGTCTCCCCCGGGCAGGGCAGCATCCCGTACGGCAGACCGCTGGCCAACCAGACCGTCCGGGTGCTCGATCCGCTCCTGCGGGACTGCCCCGAGCGGGTGACGGGTGAGCTCTACATCGGCGGGGCCGGCCTGGCGCTCGGCTATCTGGGCGACGCGCAGCGCACCGAGGAGCGCTTCGTCAGGCACCCGCACAGCGGTGAACGGCTGTACCGCACCGGCGATCTGGGCCGCCGTACGCCGGACGGCGAGATCGAGTTCCTGGGCCGCGCCGACGGCCAGGTGAAGCTGAACGGACACCGGGTCGAACCCGCCGAGGTGGAGGCGGCGCTCAGGGATCATCCCGCCGTGCACGCGGCGGCCGCGGTCGTGCGCGGCGAGGGGGCGGCCCGGGCGCTCGTCGGCTTCGCCCAGACGGCGCGCACCGAACGCCCCGCCCTGGACCCCGGTCTGCGGGAGGCGGCGCGGCGACGGGCCGAGTGCGCGGCGGGCTTCGACGAGGCGCGGCAGGGCGCGGACGTACGCGCCCTGCACGCGGCCCTCGAGGAATCGGCCCTGCTGTCGATGCTCCTGCTGTTCCGGGACCGCGGGCTGTTCACCGGCGCGCCGGAGGGGCACACCGCGGAGGAGATCGTCGCGGCGTGCGGCGCGGCCCCGCACCACCGTCATCTCGTACGGCGCTGGCTCGCCGCCCTGACGGCGCACGGCCGGCTGGTGCGGGACCCCGGCACGGGGGTCTACCGCGGTGCGGGGCGGGTGAGCGAGGAGAGCCGCGCGGCCGTGCACGCGAGGATCGACGCCCTCGAGCCGCGCGTCGGCTGGGGAGCGGAGCTGATCCGCTTCCACCGTGACTGCGAGGCGAATCTGGCGGCCCTGCTCGGCGGTGAACTCCCGCTGAAGGACCTGCTGTTCCCCGAAGGAGGGCTGGAGACGGCGGCGGCCGCCTACCGGGACAACCTGATCAGCCGGTACAACAACGCCGCGGTCGTCGAGATCGTCCGCCGCGCGGCCCGCGGCCTGCCCGGGCCGCTGCGCCTGCTGGAGATCGGGGCCGGGGTCGGCGGCACCAGCGCCGCGCTGATCCCGGAACTGCGGGACCTGACCGTCGACTACCGGTTCACCGATGTGTCGCATTTCTTCCTCAACGAGGCGCAGGAGGCGTACGCGGACTGCCCCTGGGTGCGTTTCGGGCTGTTCGACCTCAACGAGGACTACCGGGCCCAGGGGCTGCGGCCCAACTCGGCGGACGTCGTGCTCGCCGCGAACGTGCTGCACAACGCGGTCGACGCCGACGAGGCGCTGCGGCGGCTGGGCGAGCTGGTGGCGCCGGGTGGCTGGCTGGTCTTCGTCGAGGCGACCGGCGACACCTGCCGCGCCATGACCTCCATGGAGTTCAACGACGGGCTCACCGGCTTCACCGACGAACGCGCGGCGGACGGCTCGGTCTTCTTCACCCGGAGCCAGTGGCTGGACCTGCTGGAGCGGGC
The DNA here is from genome assembly GCF_002154375.1 of Streptomyces glaucescens. Lineage (GTDB taxonomy): Bacteria > Actinomycetota > Actinomycetes > Streptomycetales > Streptomycetaceae > Streptomyces > Streptomyces glaucescens. The sequence continues at coordinate 5,861 of NZ_MUND01000645.1, forward strand.
CGGCGCGGAGACGGCGGTCTGCCTGCCCGAGGAGGGCAGCGCGCTCGCGGAGATCGGCCAGGGGGTCTTCGCCGCCCGGTTCAAGGCCGACCGCGCACCCGTGCGGCCCGCCGAGCTGCGCCGCCACCTGACCGAGCGGCTGCCCGCGTACATGGTCCCGGCGGAACTCCAGGTGGTCGACCGGATCCCGCTCACCGCGAACGGCAAGGTGGACCGCCGGAAGCTGGCCGAGTGGACGGGCACGGTGGCGGCCGAGGAACGCCGGGAGGGCGGTGCGGCACCCGCCGACGACCTGGAGCGCGCGCTGGCGGCCCTGTGGTCCGAGGTGCTGCGGGTGCCGGCCGTCGGCCGGGACGCCGACTTCTTCGCCCTGGGCGGGGATTCGCTGCTGGTCGCCCAGCTGGTCGGCCGGATGCGTGAGCGCGTCCCGCAAGCGGGCGGGATGACCTGGGACGACCTGCTGCGCAGTGTGCTCAACCGGCCGACCGTGGCGACGCTCGCCGCGCGGCTGCGGTCGGCCCGGACGGACGGCGCCACGGAAGGGACCGGTTCGGCGTCGCCGCTGGTCGAGCTGGCCGCGGGACCCGAGGGGGCGGCCGGCGCCGCGCCCGCGCCCCTGGTGCTGGTGCACGACGGCACCGGCACGGTCGCCCCCTACCGGGCCCTGGTCGCGGAACTCGCCCGGCGGCTGCCAGTCGCCGGGCTCGTCGTCGACGACCTCGACTCCTACCTGGGCACCGACCCCACGACCCTGATCGGCCGGCTCGCCGACCGCTACGCCGAGGTGCTGTCGGCCCGCGGACACACCAGGGTGCATCTCGTCGGCTACTGCATGGGCGGGCTGCTGGCCGCCGAGCTGGCCGACCGGATCACCGCGGCCGGCGGCGAGGTGACCCGGCTGTCGATCATCAGCAGCTACCGCGTGCCCTACCTCGTCGAGGACGACCTGCTCGCCGAGTACATCTTCGCGCGCATGATGCGGGCCGACCCCGTCGGACTCGGCTACCCCCGGGACGAGTCGGCGATCCGCGCGCTGGTCGCCGCAGTGACGGAGAAGCACGGCGGCCGGGTGCCGCCGGGCAGCCTGACCGAACCGGCCGCCGCCGCGCTCGGCCCGGCCGCGGCCGGGGCGCTGCGGGCGTTCGAGTCCCTGGCCGCGCGGCCCCAGCAGGAGCGGCTGCGCGCCATCGGCGCCGCCGTGCCCCAGGAGGACGCCCGGCTGGGCTCGCCCGAGCGGCTGGCCCGGATCTACCGTGCCGTCCGGCACAGCCTGGTGGCCGTCGCCTCGCACCGCGCCGCCCCCTACCGGGGGGACGCCACACTGATCCGCCAGCTCGGCGAGGCGGAGATCTTCCCGGGCATGCACCACGACATGGGCGCCTACTGGCAGCGGGTGTGCACCGGCCGGCTCCGGCTCGTCGACGTTCCCGGAGACCACTTCACCTGTGTGCGCCCGCCGCACGCCGCGTCGGTGGCCGCCCTGCTGGCGGACGAGCACCGGGGCGTCCGCGGATGAGCCCGACGCACTCGGCAGGCGCGCGGAGCGCACCCCTGATCGGCATCCTCGGAGGCTACGGAGCGGTCGGTGCGAGCGCCGCACGCGCGCTGGCGGCCGAGGGCCGGTTCCGGCTGCGGATCGGCGGGCGGGATCTCGGCGCCGCACGGGCCCTGGCCGCGGAACTGCCGGTTCCCGCGCAGGCCGTACGGGTCGACGCGGAGGACGACGCGAGCCTGGCCGGCTTCAGCCGCGGCTGCCGTACGGTGCTCAACTGCTCCGGACCCGCCTACCTCCTGCTCGGCCGGGCGCGCACCGCGGCCCTCGCCGCGGGCGCGGACTACGTGGACGTCATGGACGACGGCGGGACCCCCGCCCCGGTGCCGGGGCGGACGGTCGTGCTGTCGGCGGGCCTGGCACCGGGACTGTCCGGGCTGCTGCCCGGACTCCTGGCGCGGGGGCTGAGGCCGGGCGGCCGCTTCTCCGGGTGCCACGCGAGCCTCGGCGTGTTCACCGTCACCGGGGCCGTGGACTACCTGCTGAGCATGGAGCGCGGTTACGGCACGCCCGCGGCGGTGTGGCGGGGCCGTGTGGTGCCCGGGGCACTGAGGGCCGAGGAGGACCACCGGCTGCCCGGGGTGCCGAGACCGCTGGTCGCCTGCCCGTTCCTGACCGGGGAGGTGGTGAGCAGGGCCCGGGCCCTGCGGCTGGCGGAGGCGCGGTGGTACAACGCATTCGACGGAACGGCCGTGCTCGATGTGCTGAACCGGTCCCGGACCGGCCGCCTTTCTGGGCGGGAGCTGCGGGCGCGGGCCGGGCAGCTGGTCCGGGCCAGTGCGCTGGACGCGGCCGGGCGCACCCCGTACCACCTGCTGCGGGGGTGCCTCGAAGGCCAGGGCCCGGACGGCACGCCGGTGCGGCGCACCGTCGTGGTCCGGGGGCCGGACGGATCCGAACTGACCGGTCGGGTCGGGGCGTTCGCCGCCGCGGCGGTCTGTGACGGGCGCCTGCCGCACGGGGTGCACCGGGCGGCGGAGGTGCTTCCCCCGGAGGACGTCCTGCGCCGGCTGCGCGGCGGCCGTCACCCCGGCCCGGCC
>NZ_MUND01000646.1 GCF_002154375.1 Streptomyces glaucescens
CCCCGACGCCGACCCAGCCCGCCGGGACCAACCTGAGCATCGGAGCGGGCGCCGACGGCTCCAGCAAGGCCGACGGGACGAGCTTCGGCAATGTGCGCGACGGCAACATGAGCACCTACTGGTCGCCGGCCGGCGCGACCGGTTCCGTCTCGGTCAAGTGGGGCTCCCCCACCACGGTGTCCTCGATCAACATCCGTGAGACCCCGGCCGCCGCGGGCCGCATCGGTTCGTGGCGGGTCCTCAACGCCGACACCGGGGCCGTCCTGGCCACCGGCAGCAAGGCGGGGGTCATCGCCGTCCCCCGGACCACGCTGAGCAAGATCACTTTTGAGATCACCAGCTCCAACGGCACCCCGCAGGTCGCCGAGTACGAGACCTACGCCGGATGACGACGCGGTACCGCCGCCCTCCCTGGGCGGCGGTACCGCGCGTTCTCGGGTCAGGCCGTCAGGCGGCGGGCCGGTTCCACAGGTCGCACCGGTGGTCCTGGGGGAACGTGAGCGTCGGCGCGATGGCCTCCGGGGCGAGGGTCTGGACCTTCGGGTACGGGCTCCAGCGCGGGGCGTTCACCGCGTACGGCAGACCGGTCCTGGCGAAGCTGGTCCAGTAGCCGAGCATCGTGTCCGCCAGGGCGCTCTGCGCGGGGGTGCCCGTGACGCCGCCGAAGACGTACCGGATCTCCGAGCCGTGCGGTGCCCCGATCGGGAAGCTGAGGGGCAGGTTCAGGTAGTCCATGGAGTGCCGGTCGGCGAACTCGTACTGGTAGGACCGGGTGTGCTCGGCCATGAGGGCGGCGGTGCGGGACTGGGGGCAGGCGAACTGCGAGTCGGTGAGGATCGCCCCCAGCGCCTCCGCGGGGCTGCCGTGGCCGGACAGCGGGTAGCGGGACAGGATCTCGTCGGTCCGTGCGCCGTACAGCGCGCGGACCGCCGCCGGGTAGCCCTCGGCGGTGAGCCGCCGGCCGGCGAGGTCGTAGGTGGTCGCCACGGTGAGCCGGCCCTCGTCGGCGGTGGTGCCCTGCAGGACCGGGACCCGGTGGAAGCGTCCGCTCGCCAGGGCGTCGGTCACCTGCGCGGGGATGACGACACCGTCGACGTTCGGGACCCAGCGGGCGGTGGGGCGGGCCGATGCGGTGAGCAGATCGCCGGCGGGCTTGGCGCGCAGGCAGGCGACATCGGCGCAGCCGAGGGAGTCGGCCCAGGCCTTGCCGTTGTTCTGCTGCGACTCCTGGGTGGGCAGCGGGAAGCCGCAGCCGGACTGGGCGATGGCCCGGTCGAAGAGGCCGGTCGCCGCCGGGGAGACCAGGTGCTGGCAGACGCTGCCGCCGCCCGCCGACTCGCCGAAGACGGTCACGTTGCCCGGGTCGCCGCCGAACGCGGCGATGTTGTCCCGCACCCAGCGCAGGGCGGCCTGCTGGTCGAGCAGGCCGTAGTTGCCGGACAGGCCGTGCGGTGACTCCTCGGCCAGCCCGGGGTGGGCGAAGTAACCGAACGCCCCGAGGCGGTAGTTGAGGTGGACGGTGACCACGTCGCCCTCGGCGGCCAGGGTGCCGCCGTCGTAGAAGGAGCCGGAGCCGACGGTGAAGCCGCCGCCGTGGATCCAGACCATCACCGGCCGCTTGAGCGGGGAGCGCTGGGCGGGGGTGTGAACGTTGAGGTACAGGCAGTCCTCACTGGGCGTACCGGGTCCCGCGAGGTTGCCCCAGGGGGTGGACGACGGCTGCTGCATGCAGGGGTTGCCCGGGGTGGTGGCGTCACGGACGCCGGACCAGCGCGCGGGCGGCGACGGCGGCTTCCACCGCAGGGAGCCGACCGGCGGCGCGGCGTACGGGATGCCGAGGTAGGCGTGGGCGGCGGTGCCCGCCTTGCCCCGCAGCTGCCCGTACCGGGTGGTGACCGTGGGCCCCTCGGCCGCTTCGGCGGGCACGACGGCCACGCCGCCGGCCGACAGCAGCAGGGCGCCCGAGAGCACGCCCACGCGCCGCATCCGCGGTAACCGCGGACGGTACCTGGTCAGGAACGTTCTCAGCAGAGCGGACATCGACACCTCGCAGACGGCTGGACGGCACGGTGCGTGAAGTGTCGACGGCCGGGGGGCGCCCGGGACCGCGTAAATCACCAGTGCCCGCGGGCGGGGTGCGGTCCGCCGCGCCGTCCGCGGCGGGGCGTCGGCTGCCGTGCGGGCAGCCGACGCCCCGCTTCCCGAACGCGCGCGAACGGCCTCAGCCGGCCTGGTCGGCGGTCTCTCGCGGGCCCGCGGCGGTGGCGGACTCCTCGGCGAGGCGTTCCATGCCGCTGGTCGTCTTCAGCGGCTTCTCCTTGACGAAGAGGACCGCGACGAGGGCCAGCAGCGCGAACGGCGTGGCCACGAGGAAGAGATCTGCGGTGGCGACACCGTAGGCGTGTTCCACGACGGCCCGCATCGGCGCCGGCAGCGTGGTCATGTCCGGGACGCCGTGTCCGGCGGCCTGTCCGCCGCCGGAGGCGCCCGCCTCCGCCACGCTCTTGGAGATCTCGTCCGTGACCCGGTTGGCGAGGATCGCGCCGAGCACGCTGGTGCCGATGGTGCCGCCCATGCTGCGGAAGAAGGACAGCACGGAGGTGGCGGCGCCCAGTTCGGCGGCGGGGACGTCGTTCTGGGCGGCCAGGACCAGGTTCTGCATCAGCATGCCGACGCCGATGCCGAGGATCGCCATGTAGAGGCTCAGCAGCGCGAAGTGCGTGTCGGTGCCGATCGTCGAGAGCAGGGCGAGGCCCACGGCCATGACGGCGGCGCCCGCGACGAGGTAGGCCTTCCACCGGCCGGTCGCGCTGATGATCTGTCCGGCGACCGTGGAGGACACCAGCAGGCCCAGGACCATGGGCAGGCTCATCAGGCCCGCGACGGTCGCGGACTTGCCGAGGGAGACCTGGAAGTACTGCGAGAGGAAGACGGTGCCGCCGAACATGGCCACGCCGACGAAGAGGCTGGCGACGGTGGTCAGCGTGATGGTGCGGTTGCGGAAGATGTCCAGCGGGATGACCGGCTCGGCGGCGCGCGACTCCACGCGGACCGCGATCGCGAGCAGGACCACACCGGCACCCGTCAGGGCGGCGGTCTGCCAGGACGCCCAGTCGAACCGGTTGCCCGCCAGCGAGACCCAGATGAGCAGCGCGCAGACGCCCGCGACGATCAGGAAGGCGCCCAGGAAGTCGATCTTCACTTCCCGGCGGCGGACGGCGGGCAGCTTGAGGGTGCGCTGGAGCAGCACGATGGCCAGCAGCGCGAACGGCACGCCGATGAAGAAGCACCAGCGCCAGCCGAGCCACGAGGTGTCCACCAGGACGCCGCCGATGAGCGGCCCGGCCACGGTGCCGACGGCGAAGACGGCGCCGAAGATGCCGGAGTACTTGCCCAGCCTGCGCGGCGGGATGATGGCGGCCATCACGACCTGCGCCAGGGCGGTGAGACCGCCCGCGCCGATGCCCTGGGCCACCCGGCTGAAGATGAGCAGGCCCACCTCGTGGGAGAACCCGGCCAGCAGCGAGCCCACCACGAACATGCCCAGCGAGAGCTGGAGCAGCAGCTTCTGGTTGTAGAGGTCGGACAGCTTGCCCCACAGCGGCACGGTCGCCGTCATGGCGAGCAGTTCGGCGGTGACGACCCAGGTGTAGGAGGACTGGCTGGCCCCCAGGTCGGCGATGATCCGGGGCAGGGCGTTGGACACCACGGTGCCCGCCAGGATGGCGACGAACATGCCGGCCATCAGTCCGGACATCGCCTGGAGTATCTGCCGGTCGGACATGGCGGTGGGCGGCGCCTGCTCCGGCGCCGGTGTTGCGTTCACGAGGTCTCTCTCGGGTCGGACGGCGATTCGCGCGCGTCGGGGCAGGAGCCGTTCGCGCGCGGCGCACCGGGACGGGAAACAGGGGACATACGGGGCCGGCCGGCGCAGGTGCGCCGGTCCGGTCGGGAGGCGGGAGTCAGGGCCGTCCGGCGGTCCCGGACGGTGCCGGCAGTCCGGCGGCAAGGTGGTCGAACGTCTCCTGGAAGACGTCCGTGAAGGTCCGTTCCTCCTGCCGCACGCACCAGTGCTCGAAGGCGACGCGGACGGCGGTCACACAGACGGCGGCCAGCAGATGCGGGTAGAGGCCGAGGGCGCTCCTGCGGCTCTCCTCCCCGGCGGACGGTGCGGCGGGGCCGTCGGCGCCCATCCGTTCGGCGAGCGTTTCCGCCAGGCCGAGTTCGTCGGCGGCGTGCACGCCGAGGCTGCGCACGAGCAGCCGGGGCGACCGGCGCAGCACCTCGGCGTGCAGCCGCCACAGCTCATGATGCTGCTCGACCTCCGCCAGCTCCGCCGCCAGGGCGTGCCGCAGCGCCTGGAGCGGTGACAGTTCCGCGGGGGCTTCGAGGACCGCGCGGCGCAGCCGGGCGCTGGTCTCCGCGCCGATCATGACGAAGACGTCGTCACGGGAGTCGAAGTAGTTGAAGAACGTGCGGGGTGACACCCCGGCCGTCTCGCTGATCGCTTCGACGGTGATGTTCTCCGCCCCGTGCTCCGCCGCCAGCCGGACCGCCGCTTCCACGAGGGCGGCTCTCGTCGCCCTCTTCTTGCGCTCGCGCAGCCCGCCCTGCGGTGCACTCTCCTCTGCCACGTTTTGCATGGTACGCAAATCTGCAGAGTCTGCAAAAAAGAGTCCCCGCGGCGAAGCGCGGGCGTCGGGCACACCCCGCGAGCGCGGCCCGATCCCTCCCAGTCAGGGGGGATGCTCTTGGCGGACCGCGGCTATGACCACGACGAGTACCGCCGACTCCTTCGCGCACGAGGCATCCGCCCGGTGATCGCCGAACGCGGCCAGCCCCACGGCACCGGCCCGGCCTGGGCACCTTCCGCTGGGTTGTCGGGCGGACGACCTCCTGGCTGCACGGCTTCCGCCGCCTGCGCATCCGCGGGGAAAGACGCGACGACATTCATGAGGCCTGCCTCGGCCTCGCCGTCTGCCTGATCACCCACCGCCACCTCCAGAGGCTTTGCTGGGGCCAGTCAGACAAGAGATCAATGTCCCGGAACCACCGGAGGTCTCCGCCCGGCAGGAACGCGGCATGGTGAGCCGGCCCGAACACGGGGATCTCAGCCCCTGAACGGCGGCAGGCTTCCACCTTGCCTGGTGCCCCTCGCGCTCACCCGCTCGGGACGGAAGAGTCCGGCGCGAAGGCCGCCGTCGGCACGACCATGACGATCGCCGACGGTGGCTACCCGGGCACAGGGCTTGTCATGGTCACCGCCGACCGCAAAGGCGAAGAACTGCCTGACAGGTCCCACAAACAGGTCCGAGCACGCGTCGAGCACGTATGCGCCCGAATGAAGACCTGGAAGATCCTCCGCGACTGCCGCCTCAAGCGTGCCGGCGCCCACTACCCCATGATCGGCCTCGCCCGCCTGCACAACCTCAACCTCGCCGGACAGGCGAGCGGACGAACGATCCCCGACCTCGCTGCCCACGGACTGGCGTGACGGCCTCTCAGGGGGTTCACGCTGGTCGTGAGCGCCAGTCCGTGAAGTAGATCGTTTGACGGAACGGGCTGCTCGCCGGTACTTGTCGGCAGCGGGGTGTCAGGAACGGCCGGCGTGCAGTGCCTCGTGGTCCCACAGGTGGCGTGGCTGCGTGTGCAGGTGCCAGTAGTGCTCGGCGATGTCGTCGGGGTCGAAGTCGGTGCCGGGGGCGACCGGGCCATCCACGGTGACGCTCGCCGCGTGGACTCCGAAGGAGCCGTACTGCTGATCGAGCAGCGCTATCAGGGTTCGGACGCCCGCTTTGCCCAGGGAGAGGCTCACATACTCCGGCTTGGGTTCGGGCATGCCGCCTGTGACAAGGAACGTTCCGCTCCCCCGTGCTGCCATTGCCGGCGCGAGGCGCGCTGCGGCATTCAACGCGCCGACCACGTTGACCGCCCATGCTTCCATATGATCGCGCACCGACAACCCGCCCAGCTCGTCCGCGCGGACGAGCGCGGCGTTGTACACGGCAACCTCCGGTACGCCGTGCTCGCTGACGGCCCGGTCCAGGGCCGCGTCCAACTCGGCCCGGTCGGTGCTGTCGGCCTGCAACGTAATGATCGGGACGCCATAGGGAGCAAGCCCGTCCGCAACGACGCGCAGCGTCTGTCCGCCCCTGGCGATCAGCGTGATCGGCATCCCCTCTCTGGCGAACCGACGGGCGACTGCCTGCCCGATCCCCGGTCCCGCACCAATGATCACTGCACCCGGCATGATCCGGCCCCTCCATCTCGTGATCGGCGATACTGGGGACGGTAAGGCATCACATCAATGTGAAGGTCAAGGAGAAGGCCCCGGATGCGAATCGGTGACCTCGCCCGCGAAACCGGGGTGAGCAGGCGGCTGTTGCGCTACTACGAGGAGCAGGGTCTGCTCCGGCCGGCACGGTTGGACAACGGCTACCGCGCGTACGCGGAGGCAGACGTCGCCATGGTGCGCCACATCCGAGCAATGCTCGCCGCAGGACTCTCCACAGCGGTCATCGGCAAGGTCGTGCACTGTGTGCGTGACAAGGACGAACTGAGGGTGCCGTCCGGCTGCCCGACCTTCATCGGGGAGTTGCGGCGCGAACGCGCCCGCATCACCGAGACGATCAGCCAACTGGAGAGTTCCCGGCGCATACTGGACGCCGTTCTCGACACGGCGCCCCAGGAGGATGAAGACAGGTCGCGCGAGATCGCTCCATAACTGGCCCTGGCAGAGCCTCTGGACGTGGCGGCGGGTGATCAGACAGACGGCGAGGCCGAGGAAGGCCTCGTGAATGTCGTCGCGTCTTTCCCAGCGGATGCGCAGGCGGCGGAAGCCGTGCAGCCAGGAGATCGTCCGCTCGACAACCCACCGGATGCCCGTGTGCAGCACGAACAGGATGCCGCCCAAGGCCTGCCGGTCGGGTACCCGAGGCCGCCCTCGACCTGCTCCGGCACCGGTTCGGGCAGCAACGGCGCGATCAGCGGCCACAGTTCGTGCGACACGATCCACGGCACGCCGGCCACTGCCGGCGGGAGGCGGAGGCCGCCGAGGCGCTCGGCTACCCCCAACGTGTCGTGCCGCCGGCCGGTGTCGTCCGCCGTGCGCCTGTGCCGTGCCCAGGCCTGCCGTCGCGGCGACGGCGGCGCCAGCCGCTTCCTCGGCATGACGGCACGGCGGCCGGTCCCGCCGTACGGCATGGCGGCCGGCCCCGCCGCGGCTCACCCGGGCGCGAGACGGCCGATCTCGGCGAGCACCGCGTCCGCGTACGGGCGTACCCGGGCCCTCAGTTCCCCGCTCCAGGTCTCCTCGGAGTAGTGGCGCGTGAGATACAGCTCCCTGGCGTGCTCCAGGACCGGGCGCACGGCGGGACGCAGCCGGGGCAGTGCCCAGTCGGCGGCGGCGTCCTTCGGTCTGATCTCGCCGGTGGCCAGTGTCGTCCAGACGCGGGCCAGGGTCAGGACGACGTTGCGGGTGTCGCGGTCCAGCTCGGCGAGCAGATCGGGGAGGCCCGCCACACTGGCCCGCGCCAGGTCGACGGGCGGGACGGGATCCAGGACCCGCGCCGGCGGCGGGCCGCTGAGCGGGTGACCGCCCGACAGGGCGATGGTGATCAGCAGGGCGAGGTCCGGCATCGACTCGGGCGCCGGCGGCCCGCTCGCCATGAACTCCTCGCGCAGCCACTCGCCGTACAGGAAGTCGGCGGTCGGCGGGAACCGCCAGGGCCGTACCTCGGAGTGGACGACGACGGTGAGTTCGACCGGGCGGGGCCCGCCGGGCCCACCGGGACCGGAGACGTTCAGCAGCCCGTCGAGCAGCGCCCGCCGCTCCGGGCCGTTCATCCGCCGCCGGGTCACGACGAGCACGTCCAGGTCACTGGCCGGCCGGAGACCGCCGAGCACCCCGGACCCGTGCGGATAGACTCCGACGGCCTCGGACCCCAGCACTCGTCCGACCAGCCGGACGACCTCCTGGACCTGCTCCAAGTCCCGCATCTCCCGCACCTGTTCCACCGCGCCAGTATCACCCCGCCAGAGTTCTTCACGATCGACACACGGCGTCCATACATTTCCCTCACCTTCGGTAGGCTCCTCGCGCACTGTTCGCACCACCGAGGGGGGAACCACCTCATGCGCAAGCGCCACGCGATATCCACCGCGGCTGTCTCCGCCGGCCTGCTGGCGGCCATCGCCGCCGCTCCGGCCGAGGCCGCCGAGTACTCCTCCGCCCTGAAGCTCAAGGGCATCCAGTACGACGCCCCGGGCCGGGACGACAACCGCTGCACCGGCGGCAACACCAAGGCCGAGTACCTGACGATCAAGAACTACTCGCGGACCACGACCGTCAACCTCAAGGGGTACGTCGTCAAGGACGCCGCGGGCAACAAGTACACCTTCACCCTCAGCCACAAGCTGGAGCCCGGCGACTACGTGTCGCTGCGCGGCGGCAAGGGCACCGAGTCCGACCGGTACAACGTCGCCTACCGCCAGAACTGCAACTTCATGTGGAACAACGACAAGGACACCGTCTACCTGTACAAGCCCTCCGGCGCCCGTGCCGACGTCCACGCGTACACCAAGGCCGCCAACGACCGGGACGGCAACGGCTACATCACGTTCCACAACTGACGCGTCGGGGACGCCGCCCGCCGCGCGTGATGCGGCGGGCGGTGTCCCGCAGCCGCAGGGCGCCGCGTTCGGGGGGGATGCGCGCCTGGACGGCGTGGTCGGCGCGGACGAGGCCGAAGCGTGCCGAGTGGCCGCAGGGCCACTCGAAGGCGAGGTCGGTGCCGGTGCCGGGCGGTGCGACGGCCTTGACGGACCCGGTCTCGATTCCGGCGTCGCCACGGCCGTCCTCGGCTGCACGTACACCTTCCCCACGCCGGGCCTTTCGGGCGCGGTGACAGCGGAGGCACCGTTGCCGAGCGGGCAAGGACACCTCGACGAGGCGCTCGTCGCCGTTCGCGTAGTCGCCGCCGAGGCAGGTCTTCGTGGCGCCGGGGACGGGCTCGGGGTCGGGGGCGTCGGCGCGGACCCGTGAACTCGCCTCCGTCGCCGTAGGAGTTCGAGGAGTGATCGACACCTGCGCGTACCCGCTCGACGACAGCGCGTTAGGGTGCGGGAGTGACCAAGAGGGGACCGACTCTGGAAGACGTCGCACGCGAGGCCGGAGTCTCGCGTGCCACGGTGTCGCGCGTGGTCAACGGCGTGCGCAACGTGGACCCACGGATCCAGGAAGTGGTGCGCCGGGCGATCACCCGCACCGGCTACACCCCCAACCAGGCGGCCCGCTCACTGGTGACCCGCCGCACGGGCGCGGTCGCGCTGGTGTTCTCCGCGGCGGGCGAGGCCTTCGCCGCGCGTGTCTTCGCCGACCCGTTCTTCGGGCGCGTGGTCGACGGAGCGCTGGGCTTGCTGCGCGAGCGGGCCGTCCAGCCGGTGCTCCTGTTCGCCGAGTCGGAGCAGGCCCGAGCGCAGGTCGTGCAGTACTTGCGGCAGGGCGCCGCCGACGGCGCCCTGGTGGTCTCCCTGGACGCGAACGACCCGCTGCCGGGGATGCTGGTGGCGGCGGGTGTTCCCACCGTCCTCTTCGGGCGCCCTCCCGGCCCGCTGCGGGCGGGGTACGTCGACCTCGACAATGCCGCGGGCGCCCGGCTCGCGGCCGGGCATCTCCTCGCACGCGGCCGCCGGCGCCTCGCCACCATCGGCGCGCCCGACTCCGCCCCGGCCGCCCGGGAACGCCTCGACGGCTTCCGCGCGGCGCTGGCCGAGGCGGGGATCGCCGACGTCCCCGTGGTCAGGGGTCGGTTCACGGCCGAGAGCGGCCGGGAGGCGATGGCCCGCCTGCTGCGCGAACACCCCGCACTGGACGGGGTGTTCGCCGCCAACGACCTGATGGCGCAGGGCGCGTGCCAGTACCTGCGGGAGCGGGGTGTCGCCGTGCCCGGTGACGTCGCCGTGGTGGGTTTCGACGACTCGCGGGCCGCGACCGAGTGCCGGCCCGGACTCACGACGGTGCGGCAGCCGGTGGAGGAGATGGCCGCGGCGATGGCCCGGCTGCTGGTCGACCGGCTCCTGGACTCCGCCGAGGACGGCTCCCGCGTGCTCTTCGAGCCGGTGCTGGTGGTGCGCGAGTCGGCCTGACCGCCGACCCGGCGCGGCCCGGGCTCGCGTGCCCGACCCACCGGCGGACGACGGGACCGAGCGCGGCCGGGCCCTGGTGCCTGCCTCGCCGGCGGGCGGCGTGCCGGAGACGGGCCGCGTGCCCGCCACCGGCGCGCAGGTACGTCCCGCCCGCCGACGGTGGGCGGCGGACGGAGCGGCCACGGGGCAGCGGCAGTACGGCACGTGACCTGCGGCTCGAATGCCGCGCCGCCCCAGTGCAACGGGCGAATCGCGACTCAGCGTTCAGCCGCCCGCCGACGCTGTCAGCCGTCAGCCGTCCCGGTCGGCCGCGGGCAGGTCCCGTCCGAACACCACCATGGTGCGGCCGGGACCGTCGTAGTCCTCCACGGTCCGCGCGTCGAAGCCGAGGGCACGGTGGAAGGCGACGGAACCGGTGTTCCCCACGGACGTGATCGCCTTCATCCGCCGTGCGCCCTGCCGCCGCGCGGCCCGCTCGAACTCCGCGTAGAGACGCCGCCCGAGCCCCACGCCCCGGCTGTCGTCCCGGGTCGCGACGAGATGCACGTAGCCGGTCGCGTCCGGGGTGACGAAGCCGATCAGGTATCCGCGGATGCCGTCCCCGGCGCGCGCCGCGAAGCAGGTGGCGGGGAACTCCTGCACCAGGGCGACGAGGTGGAGAGACCGGAGATCGCGCTCGCCCCAGTAACGGGAGTGCTCCGCCAGGACCGCGTGGAGGTCGGCGGGGCGGGCCTGGGTGATCTCTGTGTCCATGGTGCGATCATGGCATCCCCCTGGGGCGGCGGGGTGAGTGGAACCTGGCCGGGGCACGGCGGGCACACGCGCCCCACCCGCGGGCACGCGCGGACGACCTCCGCGTCGCAGCTCTGGCAGGTCCTGCCCGATCGCGCGTCCCGGGGAACGCATCCGGAACCGCGGCCATCGCGTTCACGGCGGGCAGGCTGCCCTGGCCGCTGCCGCGGCGTTCGGGTCCGGTCGCGGGCCGGACGCCGGACGCGGGGGGCGAGTCGGACGCGGCGGGACCCCCGGACACCGGGGCGGACGTCCCCTTCCCCGGGCAGGCCGGAAGTGAGTCAGGTCCCAGGCGTCGCCCGGCGCGCGGAGGGGCGCCAGGAGTGCCTCTCGCGCCGACCGTGTCGAGACCGGGAAGTGCCCGTTTTCGCCCATAGGATCCCGGCGTGGCACACACCATCGACGAGCTCGTGGAACTGCAGCGCGCGGCCGACGCGGCGCAGGCCGAGCTGCAGCGCGTCCAGAAGGCCTTCGGCAAGCCCACCGAGGGCCGGTGGGCCGCCGAGCAGCACACCGAGTGGGAGACGGCCTGGCGGGCCTGGAGCGACCTCTCCCGCCAGGTGCAAATGGCCGTCACCGAGCACGCGGAGGCGGAGGGCACCCCACGGGGCGAGCTGGAGGCGGAGGTTCGGCGCCGGGCCCGGCAACCTGAGCAGGACCGGCCCGGCGGCGAGTGACCGTCCGCGCGCCCGCCACCGCGGAAAACCGCTTGGCGGGCGCGGCGACGTTCTGTACCGTGGGGCCGTTCGTGTCGATCAGGACGAGGAAAGCAGGGAGGTGAGGTTGATGACCGCGTTCGAGGCCACCGTGTCCGGCGCCCGGGTCACCCTCACGTCCCGGGTCGTGGCCTGACCTCGTCCCGTCCTTCCTCGCCGGGAGCGTGAGCTCGCGAGGACTTCACACGAACCTTCCACGGAACGGATCCGTACCTGTCATGACCAACACCTGGATCACCCGCGCCGAGACCTCCGGCGACGCCACCGCCATCCGTGAGATCCTCCTCACCGCCTTCCCGACGGCGCTGGAGGCCGACCTGGTCGACGCGCTGCGCACCGACCCGGCCGCGTGGATCGACGGGCTGTCCGTCGTCGCGGCGGACGAGAGCGGACGGCCCACCGGGTACGCGCTGCTGACCCGCTGTCACATCGGCGAGGTCCCGGCCCTGTGCCTGGGCCCGTGCGCCGTACGGCCCGAGCGGCAGCGCAGCGGAGCCGGCTCGGCCGCCGTCCGCGCCGCTCTCGCCGCGGCCACGGAGGCGGGCGAGCGGTACGTCGTCGTCCTGGGGCACCCGGCGTACTACCCCCGGTTCGGCTTCACCCGTGCCTCCACCCACGGCATCGAGCTGAGCATCGACGTCCCGGACGAGGCCCTGATGGCCCTCGCCCTCGACGCCGGGCACCCGCTGCCGGCCGGCACCGTGCGCTACGCCTCCGCCTTCGGCATCTGAGCGGCCCGCCGGGCGGGGACACCTCGCGGTCCCCGCCCGGCGGCGCCTCCCGGGGACCCGGCGACAGGATCGCCGCCGAGGTGCGGAAGGACTCGCTGCACCGGACGGTCCACCACCGGACCGGCGAGGGAGCACCGGCCCGGGGGTCGTCCGAACCATCGGCGCCGTGTGAGCGCACCCCGCCTCAGCCGGCGGCCACCTGGCGCTCGCCGCCGGGCCGGGCGGCCTCGCTCCGCGCGTGGAAGGTCAGCGCCAGGTTGTCCGGCTTGACCGTGACCAC
Source organism: Streptomyces glaucescens (assembly GCF_002154375.1). Classification (GTDB taxonomy): domain Bacteria; phylum Actinomycetota; class Actinomycetes; order Streptomycetales; family Streptomycetaceae; genus Streptomyces; species Streptomyces glaucescens. Next base: position 12,666 of record NZ_MUND01000646.1, read on the forward strand.
GGCCTGGGGGCGGGGCGGCCGGGAGGCGAGGGTGAAGCGCGGCCACGTCCGCAGGACGGTCGCGAGGATGATCTGGAGCTCCGCCCAGGCGAAGTTCTCGCCGATGCACTTGCGGCGGCCGTCGCCGAAGGCGAGGAACGATCCGCGGGTGGCCGGGGCGCGTTCGGGAGTCCAGCGGTCCGGGTCGAAGGCGTCCGCGTCGGGGAAGTGGGCCGGGTCGTGCTGGTGGAGGTAGGGGCTCCAGACCACATCGGCGCCGACGGGAATGCGGTGCCCGCCGAGGTCCATGTCCTGGGTGGCGGTGCGGGTCACCATCCACGCGGGCCCGTACTTGCGGATCGCCTCCTGCAACACCCGGCGGGCGTACGTCAGTTGCTCCAGATCGTCGTAGCGCAGGGGCCGGTCCCCGCAGACGGCGTCGAGTTCGGCGCGCAGCCGGCG
>NZ_MUND01000647.1 GCF_002154375.1 Streptomyces glaucescens
CCCGTCCGCCTCACCAAGGTCACGCTCACCAAGGCCGCCCCCGCCGTGTCCCTCACCAAACAGGGCGGCACCTCGGGCGCGCTGAAGGTGAACCTCAACTGGCAGGTGCGCAAGCAGTTCTCCGGGTGGGGCGCCAAGTTCGGCCGGGCCGTCGCCCTGCACTCCGACCTCGACCTCGACCTGTGCGCCCTGTACGAACTCGCCGACGGCAGCAAGGGCGTCGTCCAGGCCCTCGGCAACGCCTTCGGCGCGCTGCACCGGCCGCCGTACATCCACCTCGACGGCGACGACCGCACCGGGGCCGTGACCACCGGCGAGAACCTGACCGTCAACCTCGACTTCAAGGACGCCTTCCGGCGCATCCTCGTCTTCGTCACCATCTACGAGGGCGCCCGCTCCTTCGCCGACCTCAACGCCACGGTCACCCTCCAGCCGCAGTACGGCGCCGCCGTCGACTTCTCCCTGGACGAGTGCACCGTCCCCTCCCCGGTGTGCGCGCTGGCGCTGATCACCAACACCGGCGGCGACCTGATCGTCCAGCGCGAGGCCCGCTACCTGATCCCCGCGCACGGGGTCAGCCCGCAGCGGACCGTCGACCAGGCCTACGGCTGGGGCATGAACTGGACACCCGGTCGCAAGTGAGCGAGACGGGAGTGATCAGCCCTCGTCGGGCACCGCGTCCGGACGTGCGTAGGTGCGGCCCTTCCAGGCCGCACCGCGCCCCCGGTAGTGCTGCACCGCGGAATCCACCGTCATGAGGAGATAGAGGAACGCGGTGAACGGCAGCACGGGAGCGAGCCACAGGGGCTGCCGGTAGTAGCGGAGCATCGGCACGTACGTCCCCGCCATCACCAGCCACGCCCCGGCACCGAGCGCGCCCGCCGTCGTGGCGCCGCCGAGGATCCCGGCGGCCAGGGCAACGGGCGGCACCAGATAGACGACGGCCAGCCCGGCGACCGTGCCGAGCAACAGGGACGGGCTGTGCCGCAGCTGGGCATAGGCGCTGCGCGAGACCATCCCCCACAGATCGCGCAGCCGCGGGTACGGGCGCACACTGTCCACCCGGTCGGCCAGCCCCAGCCAGAGCCGGCCGCCGCTGTCCCGCACGGCCCGCGCGAGGGCCACGTCGTCGATGACGGCGTGCCGGATGGCGTCCGGGATCCGCGCCCGCTCGGCGGCCTGGGCGCGCAGCAGGACACAGCCGCCCGCCGCGGCGGCCGTCCGCGCGCCCCGGCGGCCGATCCACCGGAACGGGTACAGCTGCGCGAAGAAGTAGACGAAGGCGGGCACGACCAGCCGCTCCCAGAAGCTCTCCACCCGCAGCCGGGCCATCTGCGACACCACATCGAAACCGCCGGTGCGCGCGGCGGCCACCAGCGTGCGCAGACTGTCCGGGGCGTGCGCGATGTCGGCGTCCGTCAGCAGCAGATACTCGGGGGCACGCGCGCGTGCCTCCCCGATGCCGTGCCGTACCGCCCAGAGCTTGCCGGTCCAGCCCGCGGGCGGCTCACCCGGCGTGACCACGGTCAGCGGCAGCCCGCCCCGCCGCCGCGCCAGCTCCCGCGCCACCTCGCCGGTGCCGTCGGTGCTGCCGTCGTCGACCAGGAACACCTCGGCCCGCCCCGGATAGTCCTGCCCGAGCAGCGCCGGCAGGCTCACGGGCAGCACCGCCGCCTCGTCCCGGGCCGGCACCACCACGCAGACGGACGGCCAGTCGCCGGGATCCCGGCGGGGCGGCAGTCTCACGTCCGTACGCCAGAAGAAGCCCTGGCCGAGCAGCAGCCACAGCCAGGCGACGAGGGAACCGGCGGCAGTCCACGCGAGGGCGCTCACCCGCGCAGTGTCCCCCACCACGGCGGGCGTCACGGGCACATCGACTATCGTGGCCGGGTGAAGATCGCGCTCATGGACTCAGGAATCGGGCTGCTGGCGGCCACCGCCGCGGTACGGCGCCTCCGCCCCGACGCCGATCTGGTGCTCTCGCTCGACCCCGACGGCATGCCCTGGGGACCGCGCACACCGGAGGACCTCACGGAGCGGGCCGTGGCCGTCGCCGAAGCCGCAGCCGCACACCGGCCCGACGCCCTGATCGTCGGCTGCAACACCGCCACCGTGCACGCCCTGCCCACGCTGCGCGCCCGCCTGGAGCCGGGCATCCCGGTGATCGGCACCGTCCCGGCCATCAAGCCCGCCGCGGCCGGCGGCGGACCCGTCGCGATCTGGGCCACCCCCGCCACCACCGGCAGCGCCTACCAGCGTGGACTCATCCAGGACCACGCGGCCGGAGTACCGGTCACCGAGGTGCCGTGCTGGGGGCTCGCCGAGGCCGTGGAGCACGCGGACGAGACGGCGATCGACGCCGCCGTCGCGGCGGCGGCCGAGCTGACGCCCGCGGAGGTCATGACCGTCGTCCTGGGCTGCACCCATTACGAACTCGTCGCCGAGCGCATCCGCGCCGCCGTGCAGCGCCCCGGCCGTCCGCCGCTGGCCCTGCACGGCTCGGCCGGCGCCGTCGCCGCGCAGGCGCTGCGCCGGATCGGGGCCCGCCCGGACCCGGAGACGGCCGCTCGCGGCGATGTGACGGTCCTGCTGAGCGGACGCCCGGGCCCGCTGCCCGCACCCGCGCTGTCCTACGCCGAGGGACGCCTGCTCGCCCCGGCCGTGCCGGCCCCGGTGGCCGACGCCCGCTGACCGGCGGATCCCCGCGCGGTACGCCGCCGCGCCGCCGGGTCCCGTACGGCGTCCTGACGACGCCGGGCCACGCGCGGCGGATGAGGCACCCGGATGCCGTACGGGGCGCCGTGACCCCGGCCGGGTGCCGTTCCGCGACGCGGCGTCGCACGCGTCCCGCGCGGTGACATGACGCGCACGCGTGCCGCGCCGGACGAGGGGCGCCGCCCGGGGGAGCCCCGGGCCGCCCGCCGCGTACGTGCGGCCGGGCGGAGCAGTCACGCTGTGCGACGGACTCCCCGCGCAACGAAAGCTGAGTAACCTCGAGAACATGAGGGACCACCCCCGCGACGCGCACTCCCCGCACCCCGATGTATGGACCGGCCGGGCCACCAACCGGGTCCAGTGGCTGCTGGCGCTCCTCGGCGCCGCGTGCCTGGCGCTCGGCATCGAGCTGGCCGTCGACTCCCCGTGGACGAACGGCATCGCCCCGCTGGTGATGGCCGTGGTCGGGTGCATCGCCGCCGGGCTGCTGGTCCTCTTCGGCACGCTGGCCTTCGTGCACGTCGCGCTGCGGGTGGACCAGGAGTGCCTGGAGATCCGCTGCGGCCACATCGGCGTGCCGCGCCGCCGCATCCCCCTCTCCCAGGTGATGGGCGCCGACTTCGCGCCGCACGTCACGCCGCGTCACTGGGGCGGCTGGGGCTACCGCTGGCGTCCCGAGAAGGGCACCGCCGTGGTCGTACGGCGTGGCGAGGGCGTGATCCTGCGGCTGTGGGACGGCCACACCCTCACCGTCACCGTGGACGACGCGGAGTCGGCCGTACGGGTCATCAGGGACCGTCTGCGCCCGCGCGCGCCCGGCGCGGCGCACTGAGGTCCTCCTCGCCGGCCGGTCGGGAGCCGACGCGGAGCGGCGGGGCGGCCCCGAGCGCGGGAAGCCGAGCGCGGGTAGAGGTGCCCGGGGGGAGATGAGGGGGGTGAACGACGCTTCTTAGGCGGCCGACGGCCGGGCGGTGGCCAGCCCCGCGAGGAGGCCGGCGCCCGCCGTCACCGCGGTGAAGCTGAGGGCGTTGCCGACCGCGGAGATCGCCGCGAGCGCCGTGAGTGCCGCGCCCGCGGTCAGCGCGACCGGTGTCGGGCGCGCCGTGCGCCACAGCGCGTGGAGCATCCAGCAGAACACCGTCGCCAGCAGGAGCACCCCGACCGCTCCCTGCTCCGCGGCCTGCTGCAACGGCGCCGAGTGCGGCTTGCCGTCGGTCGGCGGCGCCGCGGCCACGGCCTGGCTCAGCTCCCCGAACCGGCCCGGTCCCACGCCCAGCGCGGCCTCCGCGCGCGCGAGGGCGAGCGCGTCCTGCCACAGTCCGATCCGGTGCGGGGTCAGCGGCCCCTCCAGGAACGCGGCCGGGCCGGGCGGCAGCACCTGCCCGGCGACGGCCCAGGCCCCGCCGACCGCCAGCACCGCGGTCAGCGCCAGGCCCGCGAGGGCCGGTCCCCGGTGCCGTATCCGGCCGGCCGCGAGCGAGGCCAGCAGCACCGCCGTACAGGCGACGAGACCCGTCGTCGAGCCGACGACCGCCGCGGTCAGCGCGATCCCGGCGGCCAGCGCGCCGAGCGCCAGCCGGAGCGCCGCGGCGCCCGCCGACCAGGCGGCGCAGCAGGCGGCACCGGTGGCCAGGGCCACCACCGCCCCGCTGGCCCTGGCCACCGGTGCCG
>NZ_MUND01000648.1 GCF_002154375.1 Streptomyces glaucescens
CGGCCACCTGCCCCGGGGTGATGACGGTCCCCGCCCCCACCACCGCCTCCGGCACCTCACCGGCGATCGCCCGGACGGCCTCCAGGGCGCCGGGCGTCCGCAGGGTCACCTCGATCGCGGGCAGCCCGCCGGCGACCAGGGCACGGGCGAGCGGTACGGCGTCGGCCGGGTCGGCGACGACCACGACGGGGACGACGGGCGCGAGATCGAGGACAGACGGAAGGGAGGGCATGACCATGCCCCTCATCCTGCCGGTCCCGAAGCATTCTCCGCAAAGCTTGTTGCGCATGCTGCAACGAGCGTCCGGAGGGCCAGTTCAGTGGATCTCCTCCACCAGCACATCCAGCGCCCACGCCTGCCCCGCCTTCGCCGGAGCCTGCGCCTCCACCTCGTACCCCAGATCCCGCAGCGCCTCGACCAGCTCGGCGGGCCCCGACGGCGCCGTCCCGGCGGTCAGCAGACTCCGCACCATCCGACCCTTCGTCGCCTTGTTGAAATGGCTGACGACCTTCCGGGTCGGCGCGTGCAGCACCCGCACCGTCGCCGTCCGCCCGGCCACCTCGCCCCTCGGCTTCCACGCCGTCGCATACGCCGCCGACCGCAGATCCAGCACCAGCCCGTCCCCGGCCGCCTCCGGCAGGGCCGCGGCCATCGGCGTACGCCAGTACGCGCCCAGCGCGCCCAGGCCCGGCAGCTTCACGCCCATGGAACAGCGGTACGACGGGATCCGGTCCGTCACCCGGACCGCGCCCCACAGCCCCGAGAACACCAGCAGCGACCGCGCCGCGCGCCGCTGCGCGGCCGGATCCAGAGTGGCCAGGTCCAGGGCGTCGTACAGCACCCCCGTGTAGATCTCCCCGGCGGGCCGCGCCCCCGCCGTCCGCAGTTCCGCGTTCTTCGCGACCTCGCCGCGCAGGCCCTCGCTCAGCCCCAGCACCTCGCGCGCCTTGTCCTCGTCGCCCACGCACAGCTCGACCAGCTCGCCGAGCACCGTCTCGCGGGCCTCCGTCAGGGCGGGCAGCGACAGCGACTCCAGCTTCAGCGGGGCGCCCCGGCCGGAGGAGGCCTTTCCCTCCGAGGGCGGCAGCAGGACCAGCACGTTCACTCCTTCTGTTGCGCTCCCCGCCAGCGTACGGCGTGCCGCCCGGCACCCCCCGGCCTACGCTCGCTGTATGCCCCGCCGCCCCCTGCGCGTGAC
>NZ_MUND01000065.1 GCF_002154375.1 Streptomyces glaucescens
GGCCGCCGGCCGCGTCCCGTCCCGCCACCCGCTGCTGCGCCGATGGGACCACGGCGGCAGCGACTGGGGCGACGGCGCGGCCGAGATGGGCCTGCCCGTCCGCGAGGGCGAGTGGCTGCCCCTTGAGGACGGGGTGGAGATCCGCTTCGAGCCCGGCGAGGGACGGACCCGCGTCTACCGCCGCGGCGACTACTGGCTCATCCCCGCCCGCGTCCTCACCGGCGACGTCGAATGGCCCGTCGGCCACCGCGGGCACCCCCTGCCCCGCCGCCCGCACGGCATCCGGTACCACTACGCCCCGCTCGCCTACATCGAGCCGCGTGATGGCGGCGACTTCCGGCTGGTCGACCTCAGGGTGCCGTTCCCGCCCCGCCGGTAGCCGGACACCTCGGACGAGGGCAGCCGGACCGGCCGCCTCAGCGCCCGACAAAGCCGAACAGGTACACCATGTACACCAGGAACAGAACGACGATCACGCTGATCGCGGTCCAGTTGGTGCGCCCCACCGACACTTCCGCACCCGTCGTCAGATTCCGCAGCCGCCGCACCCGCAGCGTCCCGCGCTGGAACTCACCCGTGGCCCGCACCCAGTCGCCCTCGTGAACGGTCCCCTCGAAGGAGTCGCCGCGCATCTCGACGGCGACCAGACGCAGCTGCTCGCCACTGTGCCGGTCCTGGATCTCGGCGCGGAAGTTGCACACCACCGTCGTACTCGTGGTCCACGCACTCCGTGTGAACTCGGTGCGCATCTCCACGTTCCGCGCCACGCCCTCGATGGTGCCGCGGCCCGCGTAGACCAGTGTCAGCGGCGGCTGTTGTTCCGGCTCGGGCGGCGGAGCACGGTCGATCGTCACCGTGTCCCGGTGCCCCCGCCCGGTCCTCCGCCCGGGGGCGTGCCCCAGCCGGGTCTGCCGGTGCTCGGCCACCTGCGGCAGGCTCCTCGGCAGCCGCCACCACGGCCGCTTCGGGGGCTCCCCGGTGTTGTACGGCGCCAGCCAGGCACCGCACCAGCGGCACTGCTGCGCGCTCTCGGGTGCGTCCCTGCCGCAGCTCTCGCAGGTCCAGGCGCCATCCACACGACCATCATCGCCCCGGCGCCGCCCCTGCGCCACACGGGTGACAGCGGCCTCACGGGCGCTGCCTGGGCAGCGCGCCCAGCGCGTCGACGAGGCCGGCCGGATCGGTGCCGAGCTTGCGGTAGACGGCCGACAGAAGCTGACGCACCCCCTGCTCGGTGAGGCGCAGCTCCTTCGCGACCACCGACGCCGGATGGCCCTGGGCCGCCAGCTCCGCCGCCCTGCGCTCATGCCCCGTGAGGGTGTCCGTCTGCGCGTACCGCAACGGCAGCGGGCGCAGCCCGGCGGTCGACAGCTCCTGCCTGGCCCGCGCCGCCAGCGCCTCGGCACCGCAGTGGACGGCGACCTCCAGACCCTGGTAGAGGCGGTCGGCGGCGTCCTGCAGCCGGCCGTCCCGGCACAGCGCGGCACCGTGCCCGACCAGCGCCCGGGCCAGCTCGTACGCGGACGGCGACTGCTCCAGGTGCTCCACGGCCTCCGCGTACAGCTCCAGCGCCGCCCGCCCGCCGGTCACCTCGGCCTCGGCCCGCAACGCCTGCCCGATCACCGACGCCGCCCCGAAGTCCCGGGCGTGCGCCACCGCCTCCCGGGCGATCCGCACCGCCCGCTCCGGCGCGGTGCGCGCCAGCGCGGCCGACAGGTCCAGCCGCCATGGACACCACGAGGGATTGCGCCAGTCCCGCCCGTCCAGCCACTCCCCGACCTCCCCGAGCAGCCGCGCGGCCTCGGCGTCGCGGCCTTCCGCGAGCAGGAGTTCGGCGTAGACGGTGCGGGGGTCCGGGTAGATGACGGCGTTCGGCACCACCTGGCCGTACCGGTGCTCGTCCGCGACCCGGCGGGCGGCGGCGGTCCGCCCGCGGGCCAGCAGCGTCTGGATGAGGATGCCGACGGCGAACCACTGCGCGGGTACGGCGCCTTCGACGCGCTCGGCGGTGCGCAGGCCCTCACGCACCCAGTTCTCGGCCTCGGGCAGATCGCCCCGGCGGAAACGGATGTAGCCGAACAGGGTCCTGCCGACGGCCAGGTGGGAGCCGCGCCAGCCTTTGGACTCGCACTCGGCCATGCCGTCGGTGAACAACTCCTCGGCCTTGCGCGGCTGGTCGCAGTACATGAACACCAGGGCCACGGAGACGGGGATCTCGAAGCCCCGGTTCTCGTCGGTCCAGCTCATTCCGCCGCGCAGGGCGTCCGCGGCGTACCGGAGGACGGACTGCCGCGGCTCGCCGCGCAGCAGCGTGTCCCAGGCCCGGAGCCCCAGGATCCAGCGCTCCTCCGGGCTCCGGCCGGGCAGGCGGCCCGCCAGCTTGGTCAGCCTGCGGGAGCGGTCCGCGGAGTCGGGCTCGTCGGTGCGGAACATGCTCCACACGAAGTGATCGGCCAGCATCCGCAGCCGCACCCGGGGGTCGGTGGTCTGCCGGGCCTCCGCGGCGGCCAGGGTCGCCGCCTCTTCCATGCGGTCGGTGTGGGCGAGGGCCTGACTGAGCTGGAACACGATGGAGGCCCGCAGCCCGGGTTCGATCCCGGGTTCCGTCAGGGCCTCGCGGAGACGGACGACGGTCGCCCTGGGGTCGATCAGGAAGGTGGCGCAGGCGAGTTCGTGCAGCAGTGGGGCCCGGTCCTCCGGCAGGGGAGGTTCCTGCAGGGCCCGGCTGAGCAGTCGGCGTGCGGCCTCCGGCGCCCCGGCGCGCAGATACTCGTGGGCGGCCTCCCGCAGCCAGTCGACCGCCTCGGGCTTGCCCTCGCAGGGCAGCTCCAGGAGGTGGCGGGCGGCGGCGGTGGGGCCGAGTCCCGCGGAGCGGATGGCGACCACGGCCGCGTTGTGCATACCGCCCCGCAGGGCGTCGGGGACGTCCCGGTAGATCGCCGTGGCGATCAGCGGGTGCACGAAGTCCAGGGTGCCGCCGGGGCCTTCGCCGTCGGCCAGGATACGGGCCGCGCGCAGCTTCTCGATCGACTGGGCGGCCTGCGCGGCGCCGACCGCGGCGAGGCCGGCGGCCAGTTCGGGGGAGAACGGCGCCCCCAGCACGGCCGCCGCGTGCGCGAAGCGGACGGTGGCCGTGCCCAGCGAGCGCAGCCGCTGGATGATGCCCGGTCCTTTGACCGCGGCGGCGAGGTTCCGCATCGCGGGCAGGTCCTCCTCGGTACCCCGCAGATTGCCCTCGCCCAGCCGGACGGCGAGTTCGACGGTCTCGAAGGGGTTGCCGCCGGTGACGGTCCGGCACTCCTCGCAGAACGCGTCCTCCGCGCCCTCGCCCACCTCCTCCCGCACGATCCGCGCCACGCCGGAGGCGCTGAGCGGGGTTAGCGCGTAGGGGCGGTTCGCATGGCGTTCGACGAGGGTGCGGAAGGGGGCCGCCTCGGACGGCAGGTCATCCGGCCGGTAGGCGAGGACGATCAGCAGCGGGAGGTCCGCGGCCCGCGGAGCGAAGGAGGTCAGCCAGCTCAGCGACTCGAGGTCGGCCCAGTGCAGGTCGTCGAGGAGCAGGACGACGGGCTTCTTCAACACGCTGAGCTGCGTCATCACCCAGTCGAGGCCGTCCCGGACCCCGGTCGGGTCGGGGACCGCCGAGAGGTTCCGCGCCTCCAGGCCGAGCGCGGAGGCGACGATGTCGTACCAGCTCCCGAGGAAGGCACGCAGCTCCGCCTTGTCCATCGTCGCCAGCACGGGCTGGACGAACTGGCGGATCAGCCGGAACGCCACCTCCTGCTCCGTCTCGCTGCCCCCGCCCGACAGGACGGTGCAGCCGTACGCCGCCGCGCGGGTGCGCGCCTCGGAGAGGAGCGCCGACTTACCCATCCCGGCCGGGGCGGTGAAGGTGAGCAGCCCACTGTGCCCGGAGCGTGCCCCGCGGCCGGCGGAGCGGAGTTCCGACAACGCGGCGTCGAGCGCCTGGAGTTCCCGATGACGTTCGAACAACGGTCGGGAGGGTGTGATCGGTTGCCGTGACTCAGACGCCATGTGCCCCACTGCTTCCTGTCGCTGGTCGTCGCGGGCAGCGCCGAGCGTACGCCCGCAAGACCACTCGTTCGGCCGCATCAGGGCGGTAAGACGACAGGGATGGGTGAATTAACGGGTCGGTCGGTTTGACGGCACGCCTGCCTGGTAATGAGATATGACTGGCCCTCGGGCGACACCGATGGGCCAGTCATCCGGGTCTCACGGCAGGGCGTGCGCAGCCGCCGTCTCCGCGTAACGCGGAGTCGTGCGGGACCAGTGGTAGCAGCCGCTGATCCAGCCGATCATGCCGTCCACGTATCCGGAGCCGGCCGGGCTCAGCTCCGCCTTGATCCCCGACCAGAGCCCTTCGAACTCACCGATCGCGCTGTTGATCTGGCGGATGGCCAGGGTGACCGCCGCGGGCAGGGAACACCGCTGCCGGCACTGGTGGGCGAGGGCCAGATTGATGACCCCGCCCGTCCGCTGCTCCTTCACCGCGGAGAACAGGTCGGCCGTCCACACCGCCGCGTCCACCGACAGCCGTGTCATCCGCCGCATCACGGGGTGGTGCAACTCCCGAGCGGGTACCTCCCGCCGCTGCGCCGCCTCGTACAACGGATAGAACGGTTCGATGCCCGCCGTGAGCGAGCGTATCGACGTGCACAGACCGATCCGCACGGGAGAGGCGGTGGTCTGCGCCACCGCCTCGTACAGCAGGCCGTGGACGTACTCCCGGCTCCTCCACGCCCATCGAGCGGCCTGCTCGGGTGTGCACCGCTCCTGCACCTGGCGGTACAGGTCGGCCAGTGCCACGCCGAGGGGGGTGGTGGGAGCCGCCCCGTCCCGCAGGACGGCGATGCTCTCGCAGAGCATGGGCAGCAGGTGGTCGGGCCACCGGTGACCGATCTCCTCCGCCCGGTCGTCGAAGACGAATTGGTAGGCGATCTGATTGGCCACGATCTGCAGGAGCCCGGGGTCCACGGCCGGGCTGTTGTACGACGCGAGCTGGGCGGGGCGGGTGGCCGCGATCATTTCCGCGACCCCGGGTTCGTCCAGCAGCCCGCACTCCCGCAGCCATTTCCCCATCCCCGCCTCGGCCTCCGCCTCACGCGGATTCCGCCGGAACGGAAAGGGCATGTACAGCTGCGCGTCGATCAGGTCCTTCAGGCTGGAGTGCTGAATGCCGCCCTGCCGGGGCACCGTGATGTCCTCATGCGTCATCGACACCGTTGCCACCTGCCCTTCGGGAGTCCGGTACACGGAGCGTCGTACGGTGCGCGGGGCCGGCCCGCCGCTGCGTCCGCGGCACACAGGTCATGCGCAGTGCCCTCGGCCCCAGCGTCACCGCGGGGCGGGACTGCGGGGCTCGTCCGGGCCGGTGGGCCAGCCGCCAGCGGGCGGCGACGGCAGCCAGGGCGAGCACCGCCTCCGTCATCGCGAAGCCGTCGCCGAGGCACTTGCGGCTGCCCGCGGCGAAGGGCACCAGGGCGTGCTTCCGCAGTGCGGCGGCCCGCCCCGGCAGCCAGCGCTCGGGGAGGAACCGCTCGGGCTCCGGGAAGGACGCGGGGTCGTGGTGCAGCAGGTACGGGCTGTACAGCACCGTCGTCCCCCGCGGCAGGCGGCGGCCCGCCAGCTCCGTGTCACGGGTGGTGACCCGGGTGAAGAGCCAGCCCGGCGGGGAGTGCCGCAGCGTCTCGGTGACGACGGCGCGGGTGTGGCCGAGCCGGGGCAGGTGCTCCGCGCCGGGCCGCCGTCCGTCCGCGAGCACCGTGTCCAGTTCGGCGTGCAGCGCGCGCTCCGCCTCCGGATGGCGGGCCAGCAGATCGAACGCGGAGGCCAGGCACAGGGCGGTGGTCTCGACGCCGGTGAGGAGCAGGGTGATGAGCTGGTCGTGGACCTCGCGGTCGGTGACCGCGCCGTCCTCGTCGCTCGCGGCGGCGGCCAGCAGCGTGCCCAGCAGGTCGTCGCGGTGGGCGCCGCCCCCGCGCCGTTCGGTGACGGCCGCGTCGACGATCGCGTGCAGCCGGCCGACGGAGCGCCGGTAGCGCAGGTTGGCGGGGACGGGTATCCGGAAGACCGCGTCGACCGGCACGATCGTGCGGAGGAACAGGCCGCGGACGACATCGGCCAGACAGCGCCGCACCTCGGCGTGGGTCGCCGCGTCGAGGGAGTCCGAGAAGAGCACGCGGCTCATCACGCGGGCCGTGACCGTCATCATGGCCGCGCTGACGTCGACCTCCTGCCCGGCCCGCCAGCGGGCGGACACCGCTGCCGCCTCCTCGCCCATCAGGTCCGCGAGGCCGGCGACGCGGGAGGGCCGGAAGGCGGGCTGGAGGAGCCGGCGCTGCCGGCGGTGCCGCTCGTGCGGGCAGGTGACGACGCCGTCGCCCATCAGCGAGCGGAGCCTGTCGTACAGCGTGCCTCCCTTGTCGAAGGTGGACGCGTCCAGCAGCATCCGGTGCGCCAGCTCCGGATGGCACACGACCCAGGCGCGCCGCGGTCCGAGCCGCACCTCCACCAGATCCCCGTGCGCCGGTAAAGAATTCAGGAACGCCAGCGGTCGGCGGAACAAGGCGATACCGTGGCCGAGGAATGGAAATGCGCCCGGGGCACATTCCACTGTCCATCGCTGTTCTGGTTCCTTCGTGGAACCGCTCATCGGATACCACCCGCCTCAGTCGAAGCACGTATTTCGGTGATCTTTCACCGAACGGGCACTTGAATCATGTACTGCCCAGTCCAACCCGGTCGCGGATGGCGGCATCCTTTTTCTGCGGGGGCGCACGGGTGCACGGGGAAGCATGAACTGAATATGCGCGAAAGCTCCGGTGACAGGGAGCACGTCGCATGGCAGTGGGCCGAGCCGGCTCACCGCACTCGGACAAGCCGTTCCCGGAACCAGTCGCCGGCAGCGGCGGCCACCTCCTCCAGCGCGCCGGGCTCCGGGAAGAGATGCGTCGCACCCGGCACGACATGGATCCGGTACGGCACCGACAGGCGCTCGGCGGCCTCCTCGTTGAGCTCCAGCACCGTCTCGTCCGCACCGCCCACGATCAGCAGCACCGGCGCCCGGACCCGCGGCAGGACGTCTCCGGCCAGGTCCGGCCGCCCGCCCCGGGAGACCACCGCGTACACCCGCCGCGGCCGTTCCGCGGCGGCCACCAGCGCGGCGGCGGCACCCGTACTCGCCCCGAACAGCCCCACCGGAAGGCCCTCGGTGCCGTGCCGCAGCTCCAGCCAGTCGATCGCGTCCACCAGCCGCCGGGCCAGCAGACCGATGTCGAAGCGGTGCCGGGCGGTCCGGGCGTCGTCGCGCTCCTCGCGCTCGCTGAGCAGGTCGAGCAGCAGCGTGCCGAGACCGGCCTCACCGAGCTTCCCGGCCACCGCCCGGTTGCGTGGACTGTGCCGCGAACTGCCGCTGCCGTGCGCGAACAGCACCACCGCGGGGATCTCGCCGCCCGGCGCGGTCAGATCCCCGGCGAGCGCCACCCCGTGGGCGGGCACCGTCACCGTCTCGGAGATCATCCGCCTCACCTCCGTGCCTCGGCCGGTGGAACGGCACGGGTCCGCCTGCGGTCCGGGGCGTCGGCGCAGCGGTCCGGACCGCCGGGGCGGTCCGTGCCGTCCGTGCGGTTTGTGTCGTCCGTGCCGTCCGTCAGTGGGACTGCTCGTCCGCCGATCCCTCGACGCCCGTCAGCGGGTCGCCGCTCGCCGTCCCGCCGGACGGGCCGTACCCTTCCGCGGCACTCGCCGTGCCCGGCACCACCCGCTCGCGGGCCTGGCTCTCGAAGCCCGAGTGGGCCCCCGGCTCCTCGTCGTCACGGGCGCGCGCAAAGCTCTCGCGCCGGTGCGTACCCTCGCCCGGCGGTGCCTGCGTCACCTCCTCGACGTCGTCCCGCTCGCCCTCCGCCTGGGAGGGAGTCGTGCGCGGCGGATCGTAGGCGGCGGTGACGTCGTCGCGTTCACCCTCGGCCTGGGACGGAGTCTGCTCGCTCATCATGTGCCTCCCGACGTCCTGTCGGTCCCCCCGGGTACCCGGCCCGGCACAGCCCCATGCGACGTCCTGGGCGCCTGCGCCGGGTCGTCGCCCCGGTACGGCAGCGGCTCGACCCGTTCGTACGCCGCCCGGTCACGGAAGTGCCGGGTATACAGATCGGCGTCCTTGGCGAGGTCGGTGTCCTCCGCCTCCCTGACGTCGACGACCGCCTTCAGCCGCCAGCCGACCGTCTGCTCCCGGTCGTTGAGGTAGCTGGTCTCCGCGTCCCGCGCCCGCCGCTCGACCCGCTCGCGTGCGGAACGCTCGTCGTGCGCGTGCACCAGGACGAAGTTCTCCTGGTGGAGGGGGCCCTCGGCGGGGCCGGCCTCGTCGGTGACGGCCTCCATCACCACCAGGGCGACTAGGTCGTGTCCGCAAAGTCCCGTCGTCCGCCCGAAGGGCGGGCNNGCGGACACGGCCTAGGGCAGGTCGGTCGGCTGGCCGCTGCCGTGTGGGTCGGTCACGCCGGCTCCCGTGTCTGGCCCTGACACTGCTTGGCGAAGCGGCGGTGGCCGCGTGGGAACGAGCAGGACCCGCGGCAGCCCGCCCTCAGGGCGCGGGTCAGGCGTCCGTGTCGCCCTGCTGCGCGCGCTCGGCGTCCCGCTTCTTCAGCCGGGCCGCCTCCTTGCGCACCTCCGCCTGCGTGGCGCGTTCCTTCTCCAGCCACTCGGGCCGCTCCTGCTTCAGCGCCTCGATCTGCTCGGTGGTCAGCGCCTCGGTGACCCCGCCGCGGGCCAGACCGGCGATGGAGACGCCGAGCTTCGCGGCGACCACCGGCCGGGGGTGCGGGCCGTTGCGTCGCAGTTCCCGCAGCCACTCCGGCGGGTTCTCCTGGAGTTCGTTCAGCTGGGCGCGCGAGACGACGCCCTCCTGGAACTCGGCGGGGGTGGCGGGGAGGTACACACCCAGTTTCTTCGCCGCGGTCGCGGGCTTCATCGTCTGGGTGCTCTGGTGCGACTTCATGCCGTCCAGACTATCGGCCGCCGACGAGACCTCCGACCACAGCCGGTAACCTGGCGGGATGACCGACTCGGCGGATTCCCCCTCGTTCCGGCTTGCGTACGTCCCCGGAGTGACGCCCGCCAAGTGGGTGCGGGTCTGGGAGCAGCGCTCGCCCGACGTCCCCCTCACGCTCGTCCAGGTGGAGCCCGCCGAGGCCTCCGATGTCCTGCGCGACGGCCGCGCGGACGCGGGCCTGGTCCGCCTCCCCGTCGACCGTACGGTCCTCAGCGCCATCCCCCTCTACACCGAGACCACCGTCGCCGTGGTCCCCAAGGACCACGTGATCACCGCGGCGGAGGAGATCACCCTCGACGATCTCGCCGACGAGGTGGTCCTGCACCCCCTCGACGACGTCCTCGGCTGGGAGCGGCCGCCGGGCGAGCCCGCCTTCGAACGGCCCGCCACCACGGCCGACGCGATCGAACTGGTCGCGGCGAACATCGGTGTCCTGGTGGTGCCGCAGTCGCTGGCCCGGCTGCACCACCGCCGGGACCTCACCTACCGGCCGGTCACGGACGCGCCCCAGTCGAGCGTCGCCCTGTCCTGGCCGGAGGACGCCACCACGGACCTGGTCGAGGACTTCATCGGCATCGTCCGCGGCCGTACGGTCAACAGCACCCGGGGCCGTACCCGCCCGCAGCCCGAGAAGGGCGCGGAGGAGGGCACGGCCCGGCGCAAGCCCGCGGCAGGGTCGCGCACCGCCGGCACGACCCCGCAGGGCGCCCGGTCCGGCGGTGCCAGGAGCGGTGCGGCCAAGAGCGGAGGTGCCAGGGGCGCCGCCGCGAAGGGCGGCGCCAAGGGTGCGCCCAAGGGCGCGCGACGGGGCAAGCCGCGCCGCCGGTCGTAACCGGGGCACGGTGCACGGACGGGCGTCACGACACGTACGACGCCCTCGCCGCCGTGGCCCCGATCCTGTCGCCGTCGGCCCTGCCCAGCAGGCCGGCCGCCACCCACGCGTCCACGGTGGTCCACACCCGCGCGACCAGGGCGCCCTTGCTCGCGAACGGCGCCCCGGCCCAGATCTCGTCGAGCAGCGTCGTGCCGTCCGGCCTGGCCGGGTTGGCCACGCCGGAGTCGGTGCCGCCGAACACGACGCGGGGTTCCGCACGCCGGACGTAGGCGTGCGTCGGGTCCTCGGTGCCCTCGAAGAAGGGGGCGAACTCGGTGCCGTCGGACGGCAGTCCGGCGTTGGCGCGGAAGACCTGGAGCAGCCGGTTCACGTCGTAGCCGCGGGCGTGGTCGAGCATGAGCCGGCGCTTGTCGGCGAAGACACCGCTGCCGAGGGTCACGTCCTCGAGGCGGAAGGGGCGCAGTCTCCAGGCGGCCGGTGCCGGGAGGGTGGCGGCCCAGGCCGTCGCCGTCGACGCGGTGGCGGCGAGGCCGGGCCCGGCCGTGGCGAGGATCGCTGTCTGGAGGAGGTCCGGCGGGAGAGGGGCGGTGCCATGGATACACCTCTGTATTCGATATATCGAACAGCGTGCGGAAGCTCGACCAGAAAGTGGAGGTGGGGCAGAAGGGAGTCAACGGTCCCGGCCGATTCGGCCGGGACCGCCGGGTCAGGACGCCGCGGTGGCGTCGGCCAGCCAGTCGTACGCCGCCCGCGCCGTGAACTCCTGCTGGCCGCCGCGGAAGACCAGCTCCGCCGTGCCGAACCGCGGGTCGTCGGCCTGGTCGCAGACGTACGGCACGGCGACGCAGCGCATGCCCGCCGCGTGTGCGGCGGCGGCGCCCGGGGCGGCGTCCTCCAGGACCACGCAGTCGGCCGGATCCGCGCCCAGGCGGCGGGCGGCTTCGAGGAACACGTCCGGAGCGGGCTTGCCGCGCGCGACCTCGTCGGCGGAGACGACCGTGCGCAGGAAGGCGTCCAGGCCGGTGGCGGCGAGGATCGCGTCGATCGCCTCGGGGGAGGAGCCGGAAGCCACGGCCATCGGAACGCCCTCCGCCGCGAGCAGCTCGACGAACTTGCGCATCTCCGGATAGGTGGGCGTCTCGGCGCGGGCCAGTTCCAGGTAGCGGCGGTTCTTGGCGGCGAACAGGTCCTCGGCGGGCGCGCCCAGGCCGTACCGCCGCTGCCAGTCCGCGATGGTGTCCAGGGTGCTGATGCCGACGTACCGCTCGTGGTCGGCCCAGGTGTAGTCCGGTATGCCGTGCTCGGCGAGGATCTGCCGGCCCGCTTCGTAGTAGTTCGGCTCGCTGTCCACGAGTGTTCCGTCGAGATCGAAGATGACCGAGATGCTGCCGAGAGTGTTCATGGAACCAGGATGCCAAGGCGGATTCCGGCCGGATCTCCGGGTGCGGTGGCGGCGGCTCAGCTCTTCGGCGTGCGGCCGATCGACTCGACCAGGGGCAGCAACCGGTGCGGCACGCGCTCGCGCAGGGCCACCTCCGTGCGGGTGCGGACGACACCGGGGAGGCTGATGAGCTTCTGGATCACATCCTCCAGGTGGGCGTTGTCGCGGGCCACGACCCGGGTGAGCAGGTCGCCGCCGCCGGTGATCGAGAAGGCCTCCACGATCTCCGGCACGGCGGCCAGCGCGTCGCCTACGTCGTCGAGGTGGCCCTGGGTGACCTCGATGTGGACGAAGGCGAGCACCGGATGGCCGAGGGCTGCGGGGGAGAGGACCGGACCCGTGCCGGTGATCACGCCCTCCCGCTCCAGCCGGTCGAGTCGCGCCTGGAGGGTGCCGCGGGCCACCCCGAGGATGCGGGCGTACTCCCGCACGCTGGTGCGCGGCTGCTCCAGCAGCAGCCGCAGGATGCGGGTGTCCAGTTCGTCCACGGCCATGGTGCGCGGCCCCCTCCTCGGTGATCTTTGGTGACTGTACCAATGGCCCAGCTCGTCCTCGGCCTGCTGAACCACTCGCCATGGTCCGATGGCCCGGTGTCGGCCGCATCCCGAGGCGAGATGATGGGCCAATGGACCAGTGGAAGCAGGAGCACTTGAGCCAGTGGCGGGATTGATGCTGTCATGGGGAGGTCGATGGCGCTGCGGATCCCGCGGCGCCTTTTTCGTGCCGATCAGCTCCAGGGGGCGGTAAGCAGTGCTGAAGAGGGTGTTCGTGGCTCCGGACCCGGGGCGGACGCGGCTGCGCTTCGCGACGCGCGCGGTTCTCGGCATCGGCCTCGCGGTCGTCGTCTGCGGACTCGCCGGCCACTCCCTCGTCGGCGCCGTCATCGGCGGCCTCGCCGCACTGCTCGCGTTGTTCACCGTCACCGACGCCACCGTGCGCGGCCAGGCGGTCACCACCGCCCTGCTGCCGGCGGTCGGGCTGCCGGTGCTCGCCGTCGCCGCCGCGGTGCACGACCTGCCCGTCGCCCGTGACCTCGTCTTCCTCGCCGTGGTCGGCGCCGGCGTCTACGCCCGCCGCTGGGGCCCGCGCGGACACAGCCTCGGCGTGTTCGCCTTCATGACCTACTTCATCGCGCAGTTCCTCCAGGCCACCCCGCGCCGACTGCCCGAGCTGTACGCGGCCGTCCTGCTGTCCGTGCTCACCGCGGCGGCGGTGCGGTTCGGGCTCTGGTGCTACGAGCGCCGGCTGCCCCCGGTGCCCGCGGTGGCCCCGCCGGACGGCACCGGACTCGCCCGGATCACCACCCGCCAGGCGGTGCAGGCGACCGTCGGCTCGGGCTTCGCGCTGGTCGTGGGCCAGCTGGTGTCCGGCGAGCGCTGGTACTGGGCCGTCGGCGCCACCTGGTGGATCTTCGTGAACACGACCTCGCGCGGCGAGACCCTCGTGCGCGGCTTCCGGCGCGTCCTCGGCACGGTGCTCGGCATCGGCCTCGGCGTGCTGGTCGCGGTCCCGCTGCACGGCGCGCCCGCCGCCTCGGTCGCGCTGCTCGCCCTGTGCGTCTTCGGCATCTTCTACACGGCCGCCGTCTCCTACACCTGGATGATGCTCTGCGTCACCCTGCTCGCCTCGCTGCTCTACGGCCTCCTCGGCCTGCTCGACCCCGCACTGCTCGCCCTGCGCCTGGCCGAGACCGGAGTGGGCGCGCTGGGTGCCGTGCTGGCCGTGCTCTTCGTCCTGCCCGTCACCACCCATACGGTCACCGACGCCTGGATCCAGCGCGCCCTGCGCGCGGTCCACGCCTGCACCGCCGAGACCGCCGCCCGGCTCGCCGGCGACCCGGCCGCCGACCCCGCCCCGCGCGTGGCCGAGCTGGAGCAGCTGCTCGCCCGCGTGCGGCTCGCGGTCGCCCCGCTGGTGCATCCGCTGAACCCGATGCTGGGCCGCAAGCGGCGCGCCCGCCGGGTGCTCGCCCTGCTCGACGACTGCGCTCGGGAGATCCGCGGTCTGGTGGCCGTCGCGGCCGACCCGGAGGCGTCCCACGACGCCCGGCTGGCCGCCGCCTGCTGGCGGGTCCAGGCCGCGGTGGAGGCGCTGACCGGTTCTCCGGCCGGTCGTGAGATCACCGGCCTCGCGCCGCACCAGCCGCCCGCCGCGGAGCCGGCCCTGGCCCATCTGCAGGGCCTGGAGCGTGCGCTCGCCGAGCTGGCGACCCCGCTGCGTGCCCCGTCGGGCTCGCCGCTCGTCGGAGCCTGAGGCCACCAGAGTGCCCGGCGCTCTCCGGACGCCACGAAGAACATCTTCACCCGCTTGGTCTAGACCTTCGCCGATCCGCTGCTACCGTCGCCTGCGGAAGCCCAGGACCGAGAGGGGACAGCGGTGGCAGACGGCGGACAGCGACGGGCGTTCATCGGGTCGTTCACGGCGGCCGGCGGCCCCGGGGTGGTGACGGCGGCCGTCGATCCGGACAGCGGCGCGCTCACCCTCCTGAACTGCGTCGACGGCCTGCCCGACCCCTCGTACCTGGCACTGGCGCCCGACGGGCGCATGCTCTACGCGGTCAGCGAGACGGCGGACGGCGCGATCGCCGCGTTCCGGGTGGACGGGGACGTGCCCCGGCCCGTCGGGGCTCCGGTGCGCGTCGGCGGCGGACCCACCCACCTCGGCGTGCACGCCGGACACGTCCTGACCGCCGACTACGGCTCCGGCAGCGTCACCGTCGTCCCCCTGCGCCCCGACGGCAGCCTCGCGCCCGCCGCCTCCGGAGTGCTCCAGCACAGCGGATCGGGGCCGTACGTACCCCGCCAGCAGGGCCCGCACGCCCATCACGTGCAGGCCGACCCGAGCGGGCGGTGGATCGTCAGCGTCGACCTCGGCACCGACTCCGTGCGCGTGTGCGCCCTGAAGGAGGGCGGACTCGTCCCGCACCGGGAGACCCCGCTGCGGCCCGGCTCCGGCCCGCGCCACCTGGCCTTCCACCTCGACGGCTCGTACGCCTACGTCGTCAACGAGCTCAGTCCCACCGTGACCGTCTGCCGCTGGGACGCCGAGGACGGCCTCCTGCGCCCGCTGACGGAGACGCCGGTACTGCCCGGCGCGCCCGCCGGCGACGCCTATCCGTCGGGCATCGTCGTCTCGCCCGACGGCCGGTTCGTATGGACGGCCACACGCGGTGAGGACGTGCTCTCCGTCCTCGCCGTCGAGGGCGAGACCCTGCGGCCGACCGCGACGGTGCCCTGCGGCGGCCACTGGCCACGCGCCCTCACCGCCTCGGGCGGCCACCTGTACGTCGCGAACGAGCGCTCCGGCGACGTGACGTGGTTCACCGTCGACCCGTCGACCGGGCGGCCGCGCCGCGCCGGGGCCGTCGAGGTGACGGCGGCATCCTGCGTGGTCCTCGGCTGAACGCGCCGCGGGGCGAGCGCAGCGGGGGAGGGGGAGCGCGGCGGCGGCCCGAGTGACTGCCGTACGGACGCGCCTGCGTACGGGACCCGGGCCGCCGCCGCGGATGCCGGGCGAGCAGCCCGGACTCGCAGACGAGGTCCGCGCCGTCGGCGCCCTGCGCACCTGCCTGCGAAACACACCCACCGTGCGGGCGGAGCGGCAGCTGCACGCCACCGGGCCCTGCCGGGCGCGGTGCTCGGGGGGACGCGGCCTGCTGACCGCCCAGGAGCCGCGCATCGCGGATCCCGCCGCGGACGGCGGGTGCTGCGCCCGTCGCCGTGGCACCGGCTACGAACGGCCCCGCCGTACGAGCGCCCCGGCGGCACGGTGAAGGGCCCGTTCCCGGTGCGGAGCGGGCCCTTCACCGTGCGGCGGTGCGGCCGGGTCAGCGGACCGGAGCGCCCAGCGGCTGCTGCGGGGCGATGCCCAGGGCCGTCGTGTACTTGGCCAGCGCCAGCTTGCCGATCGCCGGGTACGCGCCCAGGGGCTCGGCGGCGGAGCAGTCGACCTCGGCGGCGGCGGCCTCGATGAGCGCGGCGTCGATCTCCGGGCCGATCAGGTACGGCGCCAGCGCCAGCTGCTGCGAGCCGGCGGAGCGCAGCTGCTCGGCGACGGAGGCGACCGAGCCTTCCTGGTCGAGCGCCGCGGCCATCACCGGCACGGCGAGCCGCGCGGCGAGCAGCATGCCGGTGATCCCGGCGGCCTGCACGGCCTCCTCGCCGCCGACGGAGGCGAGGACGATGCCGTCCGCGGCGGTCGCCACGGTGAACAGGCGGGCGCGGTCGGCGCGGGCCAGACCGGACTCCGACAGGCGCACGTGCAGCGCCTCGGCGAGCAGGGGGTGCGGGCCGAGCACATCGGTCAGCTCGGCGGCGACCCGGCTGTCCATCACGGCCTGGCGGACCTGGCGCAGCAGCGCGGCGTCCGGACCGGCCAGCAGGGGCACGACGACGCCGACGGGGCCCTCGGGCTCCGTGGCCTCCACCCCCGCGGCGAGGGCCTGCTCGTAGCGGGCGGTGCGCTCGTCGGCGGCGTGCGCGAGCACGGCCTGGAGCGTGGGGAACTCGGTGTCGTCCCCGTCGACGTACCCGATCCGGGCGTCGAGGCCGGGGAGCTCGGAGCGGGCGATGCTCACGATCTCCTCGGCGAGGCCGCGGGTGGCGGCGCTGGGCGCGCCGGGCACCGCGAGGACGAGCGCGGGCGCGCCCTCGGGAGCCGCCAGGGGCTCGGGTCGGCGGTGCCGCCCGGGCTGGCGGGGGCGCGGCATTCGTACTGGCAGGCCGGACGCGGGCCCAGTGGGGGAGCTCATGGTGCCGCATGTTAGTGGCTTCCGTGGCTCCCCTGTTCGGGGAGGGTGCAGGTGAGCGGTTTCCGTCCGGTTTTGTCTGATGAGTTACGTGGAGGACAGAACTGATCAGCGGGTTTTCCTCACGGCGGTCCGTGCGGTGGCCTGCTCGGTGGCCGGAACTGTTTGGCCGGATCGATGCCCGGAGGTGTCACTCCGACAGCGTGACGCAGAGCATCCCGTCGTCCCTCGGGAGGGTGAGCGCGCCCGTCGCCAGCGCGATGGCGAGCCGGACCGCGCCGTGCAGCGGATCGCCCTCGGCGCGCACCCAGCGGGCGTGCGGCAGCCGCTCGGCGAGCGCCTCCCGCACCGGGGCGAGGAGCGGTTCGCCCATCTTGAACAGGCCCCCGGTCAGACCCACGTCCGGCGTCCCGTGTGCGGGACAGACCGCTGCCGCCGCGTCGGCCATGTGCCGGGCCGCCGCCCGCAGGATGCCCGCGGCGACGCGGTCCTCGGCGGCGCAGGCCGCCACCTGCGGGGCGAAGGAGGCGAGGACGGCGGGGCGGTCCGTCCGCGGGTAGAGGACGCCCGGGAGGTCCGGCAGCGGGCCGAACTGCCGCTCGGCGCATGCCCGCAGCGGGGCCGAGCCGCCCTCTCGCCCGTCGTGCGCCCGCAGCGCGGCCTCCAGCCCGGCGCGGCCGATCCACGCCCCGCTGCCGCTGTCGCCGAGCAGATGCCCCCAGCCGTCGGCCCGCCGCCAGCGGGTCAGGTCCGTGCCGACCGCGATCAGCCCGGTGCCCGCGGCGATCACGGCCCCTGGCCGCGGGCCGAGAGCGCCGGCGTACGCGGTGACGGCGTCCGCGGCGAGGGCGACCCGGCGGATCCCGAACTCCCGCCGCAGGGCGTCCGGCAGTTCAGCGCGCAGCGCGTCGCCCAGGGTGCCGAAACCGGCGGCGCCGACGGCGGCCGTGCCGAGCCGCGCCACCCCGGTCTCGATGGCCAATGCCCGGACCAGGGGGACCAGTTGTTCCCTCAGGTGCCCCGCGTCGATCCCGCGCGCGCCCGTGCGCACCGGCACCCGCGATTCCTGCTGCCCGAGCGCCCCGGCCTCCACCGTCCCGACGACGACCCGGAGCCCGGAGCCGCCCGAGTCGACGGCGAGGAATCCCGCACAGTCGGCTCCGAAGGAGCCCGCGACGGGCGATCCGGCAGGCCGGATGCGGCCCGGGTCGCCGCCCGGGGCCCCGGCGGACCGGGTGGCGCCGGAGGCTGCGGCGGGGGGCCCGGGCGATCCGGCGCCGCCAAAGCGGGCGGCCCGGGAACCGGCGGACCCGGTGCCGTCCGTCACGGCAGGCGCCAGTCCACCGGTTGGCCGCCCTGGCGGATCAGCAGGTCGTTGGCGCGGCTGAACGGACGGGAGCCGAAGAAGCCGCGGTCCGCCGACATCGGGGACGGGTGCGCGGACTCCACCGACGGCAGGTCGCCGAGGAGCGGGCGGAGATTGCGGGCGTCCCGGCCCCACAGGATGGACACCAGCGGCTTGCCGCGTGCGGCCAGCGCGCGTATCGCCTGCTCGGTGACCTCCTCCCAGCCCTTGCCCCGGTGCGCTCCCGGCTTGCGGGGCGCCGTGGTGAGCGCCCTGTTCAGCAGCAGCACCCCCTGCCGGGTCCACGGCGTGAGATCACCGTTCGACGGCTGCGGGATCCCCAGGTCGGTGTGCAGTTCGCGGAAGATGTTGATCAGGCTGCCGGGCAGCGGCCGCACCTCGGGGGCGACGGAGAACGACAGACCCACCGCGTGCCCCGGGGTCGGGTAGGGGTCCTGTCCGACGATCAGGACCCTCACCTCGTCGAAGGGCTGCTGGAAGGCCCGCAGGACGTTCTGCCCGGCCGGGAGGTAGGTGCGTCCCGCGGCGATCTCCGCGCGAAGGAAGTCGCCCATCTCGGCGATTCTTCCGGTGACGGGTTCGAGGGCCTTCGCCCAGCCCGGTTCGACGATTTCATGCAACGGTCGTGGTGCCACGGGCGTCACCCTACTGCCGTGCGGCACAGGGAGATCAACCGGTGGCCAAGGGCCGGGCCCGGCCGCTTTGGCCGTAACCGGCTCAAGACACCACCGCCGCGCGCACGCACAGCACGTCCGGGAGATGCGAGGCCAACTGCTGCCAGCTCTCGCCGTCGTCGCCCGAGGCGTACACCTCGCCGTTGCGGTTGCCGAAGTAGACGCCGGCCGGATCGGCGTCGTCCGTGCACATCGCGTCGCGCAGGACCGTGCCGTAGTGGTCCTCCTGCGGCAGGCCGGCGGTCAGCGGTTCCCAGCTTCCGCCCGCGTCCGTCGTGCGGAACACGCGGCAGCGCCGGTCGGCGGGCACGCGGTCGGAGTCGGCGGTGATGGGGAACACGTACGCGGTGTCCCCGCGGCGCGGATGGGCCGCGACGGCGAAGCCGAACGTGGACGGCAGGCCCGCACCGATGTCGGTCCAGTGCGCACCCGCGTCGTCGCTGCGGTACACCCCCCAGTGGTTCTGGAGGTAGAGCCGGTCGGGATCGGCCGCGTCCCGGGCGATCTTGTGCACGCACTGGCCGAACTCCGGGTTCGGGTCGGGCAGGAACACGGCGGAGACCCCCGAGTTGGACGGTGCCCAGCCGGCACCGCCGTCGGTGGTGCGGAACACGCCGGCCGTCGACACGGCCACCGTCACGGACCGCGGGTCGCGGTGGTCGGTGAGGATGGTGTGCAGGCCCTCTCCGCCGCCGCCCGGCATCCACTGGGAGCGGGTCGGGTGCTCCCACAGGGGGCGGACCAGGGTGAAGCTCTCCCCGCGGTCCTCCGAGCGGTACAGCGCGGCCGGTTCGGTGCCCGCGTAGATGACGTCCGGCTCGGCTGCCGCCGGATGCAGCTGCCACACCCGTTCCAGAGAGGCACCCGTGTCCGGCGGGAACTTCACGGCCGGCCGGGCTGGTTCGGTCCAGCTGCGGCCGAGGTCGTCGGAGTGGAACACGGACGGACCCCAGTGGGCGCTGTCGCCTCCGGCCAGCAGCCGCGGGGCGGAGCCGCGGGTGTCGATGGCGACCGAGTACACGGCCTGCGCGTTGAAGTACGGGCTCTCGTCGAACTCCCACGCGCCGCCCCGCCGGCGCCCGATGAACAGACCCTTGCGCGTGCCCACGGCGAGCAGTACCTCGGTCATGCCGATCACCTCCGCGACATCTTCGTCTCAGACATCGGCCAGTCTGCACCCCGCCACTGACAGTCACCCCTCAGGACGCCGTCGCCGCAGGTCGCCGTGGTGTCGGCGGCGCGTCCTCAGTCCGCCGCGACCACCCTCCGGCAGACCCGCGGCAGCCGTGCGTCGTCCGCGATGTCATGGCTGACGCAGCCGTCCGTCAGCGCCGTGTGCCGTCGCCGCGCGGCCGGTTCCGCCTCGGCCAGGTCCCGCAGCGGCACCGCCGCGGCGCCCGGTGCGGCCAGGTGCACGCCGATCACCGGGCGGGTGCAGGGGTGCTCCGCCCAGGCGGCGCGCAGCACCGGGGCGACGGAGGCGGCCCCCCCGTGATCCGCGCGAGCGCGCACGCGGCGGCCGTGCGGTCCCCCAGCTGGCGGACCCGGCGAGGCGCCGCAGCGCTGGCAGCGCCGGGCGGGCCCGCCCGTCCGTGCCCGCCAGTACTTCCGCGGCCGCACGGCTGCCCCGCTCCACTTCGCGGAGCAGCACCGGCAGGACCTGGCCGCGTCCCGCTCCACCGCCCGCACCGGACCGCGCCGGCAGCAACCGTAAAACGGACGGTCGGTACCGGGTCGGCCGGGAGACGGTCGGGGGCGCGGTCCGCGAGCCGTCCGAGCGCGGCGAGACGCAGTCCGGGGCCCTACGGCGGCGCGCTCTGCCGGATGAGCAGGCCGACGGTCTCGGCTGCGTGCCCGGGAGGCCGCCGGGCGGCGTCGCCGAGGCTCTCGGCGAGGGCGATCAGGACCCGGTCGTCCCGCTCGGCCGTGATCCGCTCCCGCGGCAGGCCGAGCACCCGCCCGGGCTCGTCCAGGAACGTCACCACTGCCCGCGCGGCTGCCCGTCCGACGCCCGGGACGGCGGCCCGGGCCAGCCGCACGAAGACCTCCGCGCCGCCGTACGCATGCCGCAGCGAAGCCCAGTCGGTCTCGTCGGTCCCCGCGCACACGCGTCCTCCCCGGGCGGTGTGCCGACCGGGCGTGTCCGCACCGCACCGACGACGAGGACGCGGCGCCCTCAGGCGTCCGCGGGGAACGCCCGGGCGAGGATCGCGTCGAGGTCGGCCGTCCCGGGGAGCGTGCCGAAGGCGTACCCCCAGTCGCCGCCCAGCCGGGTGGCGCAGAACGCGTCCGCGACGGCCGGCGGGGCGAAGCGGACGAGGAGGGAGGCCTGGAGGGCGAGCGCCATCCGTTCCACCAGCCGGCGGGCGCCGGCCGGTGACGCCTGGGCGAGGCCGTCCTTGAGCGCGCTCACCGCGGCGTCCAGACGCGGGTCCGCGCCGCGCGCCAGGGCGAGTTCGGCGAACAGGGCCTCCGCCACGGCGGAGTCACGGCCCAGCGCGCGCAGGACATCGAGCGCGTTGACGTTCCCGGAGCCCTCCCAGATCGACAGCAGCGGGGCCTCGCGGTAGTGCCGGGGCATCCCGGAGTCCTCCACGTAGCCGTTGCCGCCCAGGCACTCCAGGGCCTCGGCGGTGAAGGCCGGGCCGCGCTTGGTGACCCAGTACTTGCCGACGGCGGTGGCGATCCGGCGCAGCGCACGCTCCCCGGCGTCCCCGCGCGCCGCCCGGTCGGCGGCGCCCGCCAGCCGCAGCGTCAGGGTCGTCGCGGCCTCCGACTCCAGGGCGAGGTCGGCCAGCACGTTGCGCATCAGCGGCTGGTCGAGCAGTCGCGCGCCGAACGCGGTGCGGTGCCGCACATGGTGACCTGCCTCCACCAGGGTCTTGCGCATCAGGGTCGCGGAGGCCATCACACAGTCCAGCCGGGTGCAGTTGACCATCTCGATGATGGTCTTGACGCCCTCACCCTCGGGCCCGACCAGCCAGGCGACGGTCCCGTCGAACTCCGGCTCCGAGGAGGCGTTGGAGCGGTTGCCCAGCTTGTCCTTCAGCCGCTGGACGCGGAACGTGTTGCGGGTCCCGTCCGGCAGCACGCGCGGGACGAGGAAACACGACAGCCCGTCCGGTGCCTGCGCCAGCACCAGGAACACGTCGCACATCGGCGCCGACGTGAACCACTTGTGCCCGCGCAGCGTGTGGACGCCGGGTTCGGCGGTGGGCGTGGCGGTCGTGGTGTTGGTGCGTACGTCGGAGCCGCCCTGCTTCTCGGTCATGCCCATCCCGGCCAGCAGCCCGCGCTTCTCGGCCGGGATCCGCAGGCCGGGGTCGTACTCCCGGCTGGTCAGCAGGGGTTCGTAGACCTTGGCCAGCTCCGGCTCGCGGCGCAGGGCGGGGACGGCGGCGTACGTCATCGAGGTCGGGCAGCCGTGGCCGGCCTCCGCGTGCCCCCACACGAGTCCGCCCGCCGTACGGAGGACGTGGGCACCGGGCCGCTCGTCCGCCCAGGGCGCCCCGGCGAGTCCTTCGGTGACGGCCACCTCCATCAGGTGGTGCCAGCTGGGGTGGAACTCGACCTCGTCGACCCGGTGGCCGTAGCGGTCGTGGGTGCGCAGCACCGGCTCGTGCCGGTTGGCCAGATCGCCCCACTCCTGCGCCTGCGCGCTCCCGGCCCGCCGCCCGAGCCGCCGGATGTCCTCCTCGGCCCATCCGGCACCCTCGCGGCGCAGGCCCTCCAGGAGGGCGGGGTCGGCCGAGGCGTCGTACGGGGCGAGGGGCGGCGGCTGGTTGGTCACCGTATGGGTGGCGGAGTCCTGCTGCTCGTGCGCGACGGTGGAGGCCATACGGCGAGTGTTGCACTCGCACTGCGACCGCAGCAATAGTGCAACAGTGCGTCGCGCCGTACAGTACGAGGCCATGGACGAGGCCATGCCGACGAACGAGCTCGACCTGCGCCCGCTGTCCGCGCGGTCGGTCGTGCTGAGCCTGCTGCTCGGCGCGCACCCTCCGGAGCTGCCCGCGAAGGATCTCGCGCGCGTGGTGGCTCCGTTCGGGGTCGGCGGCTCCACGCTGCGGGCCGCGCTCAGCCGGATGACGGCCGCCGGGGACCTGCGGCGCACCGGCACCGGCTACCGCATCGGTGAACGACTGCAGGAACGCCGGAGCCGCCAGGACGAGGCCGTACGGCCGCACACCCGCGCGTGGGACGGCGACTGGGAGATGGTCGTGGTCACCGCGACCGGGCGCGAGCCTGCCGAACGGGCCGAGCTGCGTGCCCGGCTGGCCGCCCTGCGCCTCGCCGAGCTGCGCGAGGGGGTCTGGCTCCGCCCCGCCAATCTGCGCCGTCCGCTGCCGGACGACCTCGGGCAGGTGGGCGAGCGCGGCACGGTCCGCCCCGCCCGGCCCGCCGCCGAGCTGGCCGCCGCGCTGTGGCCGCTGGACGCCTGGGCTGCCACGGCCCGTGCCCTGCTCGGTCAGGTCGCCCGTGCGCCCGGACCGGACGGCCGGCTCACCGCGTTCGCGGCCGTCGTCCGGCATCTGCTGGCGGATCCGGTGCTGCCGGCGCCACTGCTGCCCGCCGGCTGGCCGGGCGGGGAGTTGCGGACCGCGTACACGGACTACCAGCGGGAACTGGCCGCGCAGGTGCACGCGCGCGTGGAGCACGGACAGCGGTCGCGCGTGGAGCACGGATAGCCGTGGGGGACCGCGGCACCGCGGACAGCGCGACGGCCGTACGAAGCGCTGTGGGGACGCTTCGTACGGCCGGGGGTTCACCGCCCGCGGGTGTCTAGCGGTAGGTGATGTCCGAGGTGGAGTAGAGGCAGTTGGTGCTGTCCGGGCCGACGCCCACCGCCGTGTTGTTGTTGTACTTCTGGCAGGGGACGACCTTCCGGCTCGCGTCGTTGTAGATGGTGATGTTCCGCAGCGTCGCCACGTCGTTGCGGTTGACGTTGATGCCGACGAGCCGCGCGGTGGTGCCGGTGCCGGTCACCTCGATGGTGTTGAGGTTGACCTTGCGGGTGTACTGCGTGGAGCAGTCGCCGCAGGACCTGTACAGGGTCTTGAACTCCTGCACGGCGAAGTTGGAGATGTTCAGCGTGCCGCCGCCGTTGTGCTGGAAGACCTTGTCGGCCGCCTTCTTGGCGCCGCCGCCGATCACGTGGTAGGTCGCGCCGGTGCCGCCGCGGAAGGTGGCGGCGTCCTCGCCGACGTCCTCCCACCAGACGTTCTGGAGGGTGCAGCTGCCCATGCAGTGGATGCCGTCGGCGCCGGGTGCGCCGATGACGACGTTCTTCAGCGTGACGCCGTCGGCCAGCTTGAGGATCGGCTGCTGGTCCTCGGACTGGTCGCCTCCGCCGAGGGCGCCGCTGCCGTACAGCCGCTGCATCCCGTAGTCCTTGGAGGCGTTCAGGGTGATGGTGGCGCTCACCGGCTGGCTGCTGGTGGGAGTCGGCCAGGTGGCGGCGCTCGCCGACGGGGCGCCGGTGGTCATGATCATGCCAACCGAAACGCCGAGCGTGGCCAGTGCTCCGGTCAGGGTGTGCCGCCTGGCGCGGACGGATGTCGCAGATGCCATGTCCCGATTCCTTCTGTGGGGGGCGGGGGTGTCCAAGTGCTGTTCGCCTACATGAACAATGTTCGTTTGCTTGTACGGCAAGTGCGGGAAACGTGACCTTCCGTTGCTCAGGTGGCGTCAGTTGGTCACGCTGTTGAACGGACCGTAGAGGGCAAGCGCTTTCTGGTCAACGCCTCGCGCAGAACGGATTCGGCCAGTCCCGACGTGAACGGGATTCAGGTGAACGCTGGCGCGGCGGCTCCCGTGTGACGGTGTGGGAGCGCTTCCACGGCGCTGCCGCGCCGCTGGTGCTCCCCGCACCGAACGACCCCGAGCCGCGAACAGGAAGGGACGACCACGTGTCCGCCACCGCCGGCACCACCGCGAGGAGAAGGCCCCTGCGCACAGCGCTCGTCGCGCTCTACGGAGCGCTCGTGCCGCTGCTCGCCGCGCTGCTGCTCGCCGCACCACCGGCCGCCGCCCGCACCGACGCCGCCGCCGACGTGCCCTACGCCACCCTGACCGAGGTCACCGGCTTCGGCAGCAACCCCAGCAATCTCCAGATGTACCTGTACGTCCCGGAGAACGTCACCCCGAACCCGGCGGTCCTGGTGGCCGTCCACTACTGCACCGGCTCCGGACCGGCGATGTACAACGGAACCGAGTACGCCTCGCTCGCCGACCGCCACGGCTTCATCGTCGTCTACCCGTCGGTCACCCGGTCCAGCAAGTGCTTCGACGTCTCCTCGCCGCAGGCCCTGCGCCGCGGCGGCGGCAGCGACCCGGTCGGCATCAAGTCGATGGTCGACTGGGTTCTCGCCACCTACGACGCCGACCCGAAGCGGGTCTTCGCCACCGGCATCTCCTCCGGCGCGATGATGACCAACGTCCTGCTGGGCGTCTACCCGGACGTGTTCGCCGCCGGCGCCGCCTTCGCGGGGGTGCCCTTCGGCTGCTTCGCCACCACCGACGGCTCCGAGTGGAACAGCGCCTGCGCGAACGGCACCGTGACCCGCACCCCGCAGCAGTGGGGCGACCTGGTCCGCGGCGCCTACCCCGGCTACACCGGCCCACGGCCCCGGATGCAGCTGTGGCACGGCACGGAGGACGACGTGCTGCGCTACCCCAACTTCGGCGAGGAGATCAAGCAGTGGACGAACGTCCTGGGCGCCGGTCAGACCCCGGCGTCCACCGACACCCCCGCCACCGGCTGGACCCGCACCCGCTACGGCGGCACCGGTGACCGAGCCCCCGTGGAGGCGATCAGCCTCCAGGGCGTCGGGCACAACCTGTACGCCTACGGCACCATGGGCGCGCGCGTGCTCACCTTCTTCGGCCTCGACGGCCAGGGGCCCGGCCCGCAGCCGCAGCCGTCCGGCTGCAAGGTGACCGCGACCACGAGCGCCTGGAGCACCGGGCTCACCGCCTCCGTGACGATCACCAACACCGGTACGACGGCGATCAACGGCTGGCGCCTGGGCTTCACCCTCCCCGCGGGCCAGGCCATCACCAACGGATGGGGCGCCACGTACGCCCCGGCCGCCGGGGCGGTGACGGCGACGAACGCCGCGTACAACGCCACCCTGGCGCCGAACGCCACGGTCACCATCGGCTACCAGGCCGGCCACGGCGGCAACAGCGCGGCACCCGGCGCCTTCACGCTCAACGGGACCGCTTGCACGACCGCCTGACCGACGGGCTCGCACGGTGGCCGGAGGAGATCCCTCCGGCCACCCGTGTTTGCCTTGCTCCCCACGGGTGACTGGGTGTTTCCCGGGAACTCGGGCCATGCACGAACCCCATCCGAGGGAGGCGGGGAGTCATGACACGGCTGAAGCCGTCCTCCGTTCTGACGGGACCGGTGCGCGTCACCGGTTCGGCACTGCGCCGGATGCCCGGCGCGGGCATGGTGAGCAAGGCCGCCGAGGGCACCCTCGACACGGTCGGGGCGGTGTCGCCGCGCGGGCGCCGTATCGCGGTCTACACGGGAGCCGGGCTGCTCGGCGTCGCGGGTGTCGTCGAGTGGCCCGTGGCGGTCGCCGGAGCGGCCGTGGCCTGGCTGACCCAGCCGAAGCCCGGGCAGCGGCAGGAACAGCGATCCGGGCAGGACAGCGGCATGAAAACGGCGCGGGCCGGTGACGGCGCGGCGGCCAGGGCGACCACGAGCGCGGCTTCGCGCGCGGCGGCCTCCGGGGGCCCTGCGGCGTCCATGGCGACGCGGTCCGGCACGGGCTCCTCCTCCGGCGCTTCCGCGACGGCGTCCGGCGGCCGTACCCAGGTGCCCGGCGGCCCCGACACGGAGACCGGCGGGACGACGGCGTCGGGCCACCGGACGACGGCCGCCCGCACGAAGACGGTGCACGGGACGGGCACGACGACCATCAAGGCGGCGACCGCCCACCGGCGCACCGCGGCCCGGCGGCGCACCGCGGCGATGGGCGGCGCAGGGAGGCAACCGAGCGAGAGCTGATCGTGACCCCGGTACTCCGTGGCCCGCGAACCGACCGCGGGTGACCGCGAATCGGACCACGAACCGACCACGAACCCAAGACAAACCGACAACGACCGACCATGAATCGAGCAGGCTGAGCACGAGCTGAGGTGTGCGATGGGGTTGCTGACGGGGCCGGTGACGGCCGTGTCCGGTGCCCTGCTGGCCGGGCCGCGGCTGCTGGCGCGCGGGACCGCGCCCGCCGTGGGCATGGCCGCGGGCGCGGCGGCCGGGACGGCACGGGCCGGAGTGCGCGGCGCGGACTCCGCCGTGCGGGTCGCGCGGGTCGCACGGGCTGCCGTGCTGCCCGGGCAGAGGCAGCACTGGCGATCCGGGCGGCGGGCGCACCTGGCGCTCAGGACCACCGCGCCGGAACGGGCGCACGAGACGGGCGGGACGGCCCACGCCGCCCGGCGGGTGGCCGCCGCGCTCGCCGAGCGGCCCGACGTGGCGTACGCGTACTGGGACGGCGGGCTGTCCCGCCTGGTGGTGGCCGCGACCGAGGCCGCCGTCGCCGACACGGTCCTGGAGAAGGCGGCCGACCTCGCCGAACGGCACGGACTGACCCCCGACGACGAGTCGGTGGAGGAGTTCGCCCATCCCGGCGACCCGGCCGGGGTGCGCACCGCCTTGCTGGCGCTGGGCGTCGACGCGCTCGGCATCGGGGGCGCGTTCGCCGCCTCCGCGCTGCGGCTGCCGCCCACGCCCAAGTTCGTCTCGGCGGGCAACACCCTGCTGCGCGAACACCCCCGGTTCCGCTCCTGGCTGCGCGGACGGCTCGGCGACTCCCGCGCCGACCTGGTGCTGGCCGGCGTCAACGCGGTCGTGCACGGCGCCGGCCAGAACCCGGTCGCCCTGCTGCTCGACGGCTCGCTGCGGACCTGCGGGCTGGCGGAGACCCTGGCGCGGGGCGCCGCCTTCGACGCCGTCCACGACCGGCTGTGCGTGCCGCACCGGGACGGTGTGGCCATGGACCGGTTCCCGCGCCCGCCGCTGCGCCGCACCCCGGCCCAGGAGTACGCCGTCCACGCCGAGTCCGGCGCCCTCGTCGGCGCCCTCGCGACCCTGCTGGTCAAGCACAGCGCCGGCGAGGCCGCCGAAGCGGTGCTCGCCGGTTCCCCCAAGGCCGCCCGCTACGGGCCCGCCGCCTTCCACGCCGCCCTCAGCTGCGCCCTGGCCCGCACCGGCGTGCTGGTCCGCGACCAGCAGCGGCTGCGCCGCCTGGAGACGGCCGGGACGGTCTTCCTGCACCCCAGTGCGCTGCGCACCCCGGACGGCGACGCCGACCCGTGGGCCGAGCCGGTGCTCGACGCGGCGCGCCGCGCGGGACTGCGGGTGGTGGTCGGCGACGACCCCGCCCTCACCGACTTCATCGGCCTCGCCGACCACATCGTGCCCGCCGGCCGGCCGCCCGCCGAGGCGGTGGGCCGGCTGCGCCAGGACGACGGCTGTGTGATCACCGTGGCCCGGCCCGCCTCAGCCGACGACACCGACGTACTGGAGGCCCTGTTCGCCGGAGACCTGGCCGTCGCACTCGCCGACCGCGACGCGGCCGTCGCCTGGGGAGCGGACGTCCTCACCCACCACGGCCTGCCCGACGTGTGGCGGCTGCTGGCCGCGGTGCCCGCCGCCCGCAAGGTCGGACGCCGCTCGCAGACCCTCGCCCGCTCGGGTGCAGCGCTGTCCGGACTGCTGGTGGCCGTGGGCGAGTCCCGGCGCCAGAGCAACCCGCTGCTGCCCGGACTGCGGCACGCGCCCGTCGACGTGGGCGCCGCGGTGGCCCTGCTCGGCGGGGTGCGCGCGGCCGTCGGCGTGGCATTCGCGCGGGCCCCGCATCCCCGCCCGAGGGTGGCCTGGCACGCCCTGGACCCGCGCTCCGTCCAGGCCCGGCTGGCCGACCGGGTCGAGGCCGAGGAGACCGCCTTCGAGCAGGCGGTGGACCGGGTGCGCGAGGCCGCCGGCACGGTCACGCGGCTGCCGGGCATGGCTCCCGCCCGCTGGTCGTTCCAGCTCGCCCGGGCCGTACGCAACGAGCTCGACGACCCGCTCACCCCGGTACTGGCGGTCGGTTCGGCCGCGTCGGCCATACTCGGCTCCGTCGCCGACGCCCTGCTGGTCGTCGGCGCGCTCGACCTCAACGCCCTCGTCGGAGGCCTGCAACGGCTGCGGGCCGAACGAGCGCTGTCCGGACTGGTCGCCGAGCAGAAGCAGAAGGCCCGGGTGACGGCCGACGGCGAGTCCGGAGCCCCGCAGCCCCGGCGCGACCGGCGGCGGAGGGGCCCGCGCACCGTCGACGCGGCCCGCCTGGTGCCGGGCGACGTGATCGAGCTGAACGCCGACGACGTGGTGCCCGCCGACGCCCGGCTGCTGTGGGAGGACGGCCTGGAGGTCGACGAGTCGGCGCTGACCGGCGAGTCGCTGCCGGTCGACAAGCAGGTGGAGCCGACCCCGAGCGCCGCCGTCGCGGACCGCCGCTGCATGGTGTTCGAGGGCACCACGGTGGTCGCCGGGCACGCCCGGGCCGTCGTCGTGGAGACCGGCGACCGCACGGAGGCCTCCCGGGCGGTCCACCTCGCCGCCCGTACCCCGCCCGCCGGGGGAGTCCAGGCCCGGCTCCAGGAACTCACCCGCCAGGCCCTGCCCCTCACCATGGCGGGCGGCGCCGCGGTCACCGGCCTCTCCCTGCTGCGCGGCACGCCGATCCGCGAGGCGGTCAGCGGCGGAGTGGCGGTGGCGGTGGCCGCCGTGCCCGAGGGGCTGCCGCTGGTGGCGACCGTGGGCCAGCTGGCGGCGGCGCGGCGGCTGAGCCGGCGCGGCGTCCTGGTGCGCACCCCGCGCGCCCTGGAGGCGCTGGGCCGGATGGACACCATCTGCTTCGACAAGACCGGCACCCTCACCGAGAACAGACTCCGCCTGGTCCGGGTCGCGGAGGCGGACAGCACGGTCCGCGCCCTCGACGAGGCCCGCGACTCCCGGGTGCTGCGGATAGCCGTACGGGCCTGCCCGCAGCTCAACGGCGGCGAGAAGGTGGTGCACGCCACCGACGAGGCCGTGCTGGACGCGGCCGGCCGGGACGACCCGGAGTGGACGCAGACCGAGGCCCGGCCGTTCGAGGCGGGGCGCGGCTACGCGGGCGCGGTGGGTCACGCGGCGGACGGCGTGCGGGTGTTCGAGATCAAGGGCGCCCCGGAGGTCGTGCTGCCCGCCTGCCGCGAACTGCCCGAGCACGCGGAGGAGACCGCGCACGCGCTGGCCGCCGACGGCCTGCGGGTGCTCGCGGTCGCCCGGCGCCGCCTGGCCGACGCCGAGGACGACGCCGAGGTCTGCGACGAGCAGCCGCACGACCTGGAGTTCGTCGGACTGCTCGCGCTGGCGGACGTGGCCCGCGAGACGTCCGACGTGCTGGTGCGCGGGCTGCGCGCGGCGGGCGTCCGGCCGGTGATGCTGACCGGCGACCACCCGCAGACCGCGCGGGCGATCGCCCTCGACCTGGGCTGGCCGGAGGACACCGCCGTCGTCACCGGCGACGACCTGGCCGCCGCGGACCGCGGCGAGCGCTCCCGGATGCTGCGCGACGCGGACGTGGTGGCCCGGGTGGCGCCCGAGCAGAAGCTCCAGGTCGTCGAGGCGCTGCGGGACGCCGGCCGGGTGGTCGGGATGGTGGGCGACGGAGCCAACGACGCCGCCGCCATCCGCGCCGCCGACATCGGCGTGGGCATCAGCGCCCGCGGTTCCGCGGCTGCCCGCAACGCCGCCGACCTGGTGCTCACCGGCGACGACCTGACCGTCCTCGTGGAGGCGGTCGGCGAGGGCCGTGCCCTGTGGCACAGCGTCGCCGACTCCGTAGCCATCCTGATCGGCGGCAACGCGGGCGAGGTCGGCTTCGGCATCCTGGGCACCCTGCTCGCGGGCGCGGCGCCGCTGTCGACCCGTCAGATGCTGCTGGTGAACCTGTTCACCGACCTGTTCCCGGCGATGGCCGTCGCGGTCACCCCGCAGCGGGACCCGGCCGAGACGGCGTCGACCGGGCCGCTGGGCACCTCGCTGCTGGGCGCGCCGCTGATGCGGCAGATCCGGCACCGGGCGCTGACCACGTGCCTGGGCGCGGTCGCGGCCTGGCTGTTCGGCCGGTTCACCCCGGGCACGGCCCGCCGTACGACGACGATGGCCCTGTGCGCGGTGGTCGGCACCCAGCTCGCGCAGACCCTGCTGGACCGCCGCGACAGTCCTCTGGTCCAGGTCACCGCGCTGGGCTCGGCCGCCGCCCTGGTGGCCCTCGTCCAGACCCCCGTCGCCAGCCGTCTGGTCGGCTGCACCCCGCTCGGCCCCCTCGCCTGGGCGGGTGTCGCGATGGCGATCACCCTGGCGGTGGCGGGACAGAGGGTGCTGCCGGACCTGGAGCGGACGGTGCTGCGGGTGGCCCGTGCGGCCGGCTCGCGCGGTACCGAGGACGCCCCGCCGAAGCCGGCCGCGGTGGAGGGCCGGGTCGTGGAGCCGGCGGGAGCCTGAGCCCGGGGCGCCGCCCGCCCGGAGCGGCGGGCGGCGCCCCGGGGCGTGTGCCGTGGTGGCTCAGACGGACCGGTGGTACTGGTCCGGCACCCGCACCTCGCCGCCCAGCTCCCGCGCCGCGTGCCGGGCCCAGGACGGGTTGCGCAGCAGTTCCCGGCCGAGCAGGACGGCGTCCGCCTCCCCGTTGGACAGGATCTTCTCGGCCTGCTCGGCGTCGGTGATCAGACCCACGGCCGCGACCGGCAGGGTGGTCTCGGCCTTCACGCGCGCGGCGAAGGGCACCTGGTAGCCCGGGCCGGTGGGGATGCGGACGGCGGCGGCGTTGCCGCCGGTGGAGACGTCGAGCAGGTCGATGCCGTGTGCCTGGAGGTCACGGGCGAAGCGGACCGTGTCGTCGGGGGTCCAGCCGCCCTCCTCCAGCCAGTCGGTCGCCGAGACGCGGAAGAACAGCGGCTTGTCGTCCGGCCACACCTCCCGGACGGCGTCGACGACCTCCAGGGCGAACCGGGTGCGGTTCTCGTACGAGCCGCCGTAGGCGTCGGTGCGGTGATTGGAGTGCGGGGACAGGAACTCGTGGATCAGATAGCCGTGGGCGCCGTGGATCTCGGCGATCTCGAACCCGGCGGCGAGGGCGCGGCGGGCCGCGTCGGCGAACTGCCCGACGATCGCGCGGATCTCCTCGGCCGTCAGTTCGGCCGGGACCGGGTGCCGCTCGTCGAAGGGGACCGCGCTCGGGGCGAGCGGCCGCCAGCCGTACGCGTCCGGGCCGAGCGGCGCCCCGCCCTTCCAGGGCTGGTCGGTGGAGGCCTTGCGCCCGGCATGGGCGAGCTGGATCGCCGGCACGGTGCCCTGGCCGGTGAGGAAGCGGGTGATCCGGCGGAACGCCTCGACCTGCGTGTCGTTCCAGATGCCGAGGTCGTAGGGCGAGATGCGGCCCTCGGGGGCGACCGCGGTCGCC
>NZ_MUND01000649.1 GCF_002154375.1 Streptomyces glaucescens
CGGCGGCACGTCTTCCCCGGGGCGCCCAGGCGGGCGGCGGCGCCCGGAAGCCTCAGGCGGGCAGCGGCGTCAGCATCATGCGTCCCGCGAACCCCACCGCCGCGTCCAGCCGCTCGACGAACTCCTCGGTGAGGTCGGGCAGCCGGCGCATCGCCCACAGCGCCCGCGCCGCCGACCAGGTCGCGTCCCGCGCCCGGTCCAGGCTCCACGCGCCGAGGAGATGGGTGAGCGGGTCGGCGACCTGGAGCAGGTCGGGGCCCGGCATCAGATCCTCGCGGATGCGCTCCTCCAGCGTCACGAGGAGGTCGCCCACGCGGTCGAACTCGTCCTCCAGCTCGGCCGGATCGCAGTCGAGCGTTCGGCAGGCGTCCACCACGGCGAGCGCCAGATCGTGCCCGATGTGCGCGTTGATGCCCGCCAGCGCGAACTGCAGCGGGCGTACGCCGGGATGGCGCCGGAACTGGAACAGGGGCCGCCAGCAGGCGGGCGGGCGGCGCTCCTCGGTGGCCGCCTCGACGGCCATGAGATAGCGCTCCGCGAACCGCACGTCCAGCGTGATCGCGGCCCGCGGGTCCGGGAACCGCCCGCCGTCGATCCGCCGGTCGACCGCCTCGGTGACGGCGAGGTAGACGCGGTTGAAGACCGCGACTCCGTCCCGCGGGGGCAGGGATGCGTCGAGAGCGCGCATGCGGGAGACGACCGCGTCGACGGGGGTGGTGAAGTATTCCAACTGCGCCATGGGGGCAGCGTCCCAGCCGCCGGGTTGACGGCGTGCGATCGAGCCCGGAGCTTCCCCGGAACGGGGGAACGGGTCCGTCGTCCGTCGCACGGGAGAGTGAGCCGTGGCGGAGGCGGCGACACGAGGGGGAGCGGTGGGCGGCAGGCTCACGTGCCCCGGTCGCGGCCGCCACCGAGGGCCGAGTCGGGTGCCCGTCCTCGTGCCGTACGCCGTCCCGGACCGTGACTCCGCCTCGGCACCAACGGCGACGGCGACCCCGCCGGCGGTCAGTGACATGACCCGGCGGACCGCCGGCTCGGCCGGACCCCGGCCCTGACCACCGGCGAGCGGCGCGTCGACGCCTGGCCGTGCGGGAAGCCGCCGGGCGAGTCTGACGGCCGCAAGGGGGTGCCTGGCGCCTTCACCCCGTCGTACGCCTGCGGCCCGGCGCGCCGAAACGGTTCCGCGGGACGCTACGAAGCGGCGGTCCGGGCGCCTTCGTCGTAGCTGGACGTGCCCTCGTCGAGCAGCGGCTCCTGCGTCTTGAGGTGGGCCGGCGCGAAGGCGCGCAGCGCGTGGTAGCCGGTGATGACGACGATGGTGCCCAGCGCGATGCCGCTGAGGGAGAAGGTGTCGGTGATCTCCATGGACACGTTGCCGACGCCGATGATGATCCCCGCCGCGGCCGGCACCAGGTTCAGCGGATTGCGCAGGTCCACCTTGGCGTTGATCCAGATCTGCGCGCCGAGCAGGCCGATCATGCCGTACAGGATGACGGTGATGCCGCCGAGCACTCCGCCCGGGACGGCGGCCACGACCGCGCCGAACTTGGGGCACAGGCCGAAGAGCAGCGCGAAGGCGGCGGCGGCCCAGTAGGCGGCCGTGGAGTAGACGCGGGTGGCGGCCATCACGCCGATGTTCTCGGAGTAGGTGGTGGTGGGCGGGCCGCCGACCGCGGTGGAGAGCACGGAGCCGACGCCGTCCGCGGAGATCGCCGTGCCGAGCTTGTCGTCGAGCGGGTCGCCGGTCATCTCGCCGACCGCCTTGACGTGGCCGGCGTTCTCCGCGACCAGGGCGATCACGACGGGCAGCGCGACCAGGATCGCCGACCACTCGAAGGACGGGCCGTGGAGAGAGGGCAGGCCGATCCAGTCGGCCTGGCCGACCGCGGAGAGGTCGAGGCGCCAGTGGTCTATGACCTTGCCGCTGCCGTCCACCGAGTGGATCTTCCCGAAGACCAGGTCGAGGACCCAGGAGATGCCGTACCCGAAGACCAGGCCGAGGAAGATCGCGATCCGGGACCAGAAACCGCGCAGACAGACCACGGCCAGCCCGGTGAACAGCATGACGAGCAGGGCCGTCCACTGGTCCTGCGGCCAGTAGGTGGAGGCGGTGACCGGGGCCAGGTTGAAGCCGATCAGCATCACGACCGCGCCGGTGACGATCGGGGGCATGGCGGCGTGGATGATCCGGGCCCCGAACCGCTGCACCGCGAGGCCCACCAGGAAGAGCGCGACGCCGACGGCGAGCACCGCGCCGGTCACCGTGGCGCTGGTGCCGCCCTGGGCGCGGATCACCGCGGCGACGCCCACGAAGGACAGCGAGCAGCCGAGGTAGCTGGGCACCCGGCCGCGGGTGGCGAGCAGGAAGACGATCGTCGCGACGCCGGACATCATGATCGCGAGGTTGGGGTCGAGACCCATCAGCACCGGGGCGACGAAGGACGCGCCGAACATGGCCACCACGTGCTGGGCGCCGAGTCCCGCCGTACGGGGCCAGGAGAGCCGTTCGTCGGGGCGGACGACGGCTCCTGGGGCCGGGGTGCGTCCGTCGCCGTGCAGTTTCCAGCGGACGCCGAGATCCATGGGGTTTCGCTTTCGTCGTACGTGCGGGTGCCGCCGACCATTGTCCCTGCCCGGAGAGGGTGCTGAGCGTCCGCTTAGGATGGATGGTTGAACGTTCCACCTCAGGTTCATGTCAGGAGCACCGTCCGTGACCGCCGAAGCCCCGATCGCCCCCGCCCTCTCCTACGGCCGGCTCATGCCCGTCACCGTCCACTTCGACGACCTGGACGCGCTCGGCCTGCTGCACAACGCCCGCTACCCCCTGATGGTGGAGCGGGCCTGGGCCGAACTGTGGCAGCAGCACGGCTTCCGCTTCGAGGGCGACTGGGCGGCGGCCGGCGACGCCTGCAACGCGGTCAAGGAGCTGTGCATCAGCTACGAGGCGCCCGTGACCCGGCCCGGCGCCTACGCCGTCCACCTGTGGCTGGAGCGGCTCGGCACCACGGGCCTGACCTACGGCTTCCGGTTCTGCTCGGCCGACGGATCGACGACGTACGCGCACGGCAGCCGGGTGCTGGTGCGGCTGGACGCCGACACCCTGCGCCCGGCGCCGTGGAGCGAGCGGTTCAGGGCCGCGGGCCGGGAACTGCTGCGTCCGGCCGGCTGACCTTCGGACGGTCCCGGTCACCGGCCCGCAGCACGCCCGCGAAGACGGCGAGCCCGCTGGACAACACGGTGACCAGGACGAACGACACCACCAGGCTGGTCGCCTGGGCGAGCCCGCCGATCGCGCTCGGGGCGATCAGCCCCGAGGTGTACGTGATGGTCGCGACGCCGGCGATGGCCTGGCTGGGGTTGGGGCCGCTGCGGCCCGCGGCCGCGAAGCACAGCGGGACCACCACGGCGATGCCGAGCCCCATCAGCGCGAACCCGGTCATCGCCACCGCCGGGTGCCCGGCGAGCACGATCAGCAGGCCGCCGAGCGCGGCCAGCACCCCGCCCCAGCGGACCGTGCGCACGGCGCCGAAACGGTCCACCACCTTGTCGCCCGCGATCCGGGCGACCGCCATGGTGAACGTGAAGCCGGTCGTGCAGGCCGCCGCCAGGGCGGCCGAGCTGCCCAGCTCGTCCTCCAGGTAGACCGCCGACCAGTCCAGGCTCGCCCCCTCCGCGAACACCGCGCAGAACCCGACCGCGCCGATCAGCAGCGCCGAGCGCGGCGGCAGTGCGAACCGGGGCGGCGGCTCCTCGTCCTCGGCGGGCTGGAGGTCCAGCACCCAGGAACAGGCCACCGCGCCCACCACGGTCAGCACACCGGCCGCCAGCGCGTGGTGCAGCCGGGCGTCGGCGCCGAGGTGTGCGGCGAGCGTGCCCGCCGCCGAGCCGATCAGCGCGCCCGCGCTCCACATGCCGTGCAGGCCGGACATGATCGACCGGCCGAGGCGGTTCTCCACCTCCACGCCGAGGGCGTTCATCGCCACGTCCGACATGCCCGCCGTCGCGCCGTAGACGAACAGGGCCAGGCAGAGCGTGGCCAGGTTCGGCGCCAGGGCGGGCAGGACCAGTGACAGCGTCCACAGCGCCAGCAGTCCGCGCAGCGCCGTCCGGGCGCCGAAACGGTGGCTGAACCAGCCCGCGAGCGGCATCGCGACGGACGCGCCGAGCGCCGGGAAGGCGAGGGCGAGGCCCAGCTGGCCGGCGCTGACCCCGGCGTGGTCCTGGATCCACGGGACCCGGGTCGCGAACGAACCGGTGACCGCGCCGTGCACGGTGAACACGGCGGCCACGGCGTACCGGGCGCGTCGCACGACGCGTTGCTCGTAGACCACTTCGCTCATTCTCCGGCCCCTCCCCGGGTGATTGTCACCCCGTGCTCGCCCTGGGGTGCTCCGGCGCCGTAAACTATCAGGAACCCTTCCTGATGGATAGGGAGCATCCCCGGCCGCCCGCCGCGCGGCACCCGCCCGTCTGGGAGGATCCCGGCATGCCCGCATCCCCGAGCACCGCCCGAGCCATCAACGACCGGCTCGCCCTGCGGCTCCTCCAGGAGGAAGGACCCCTGACGGCGGGGCAGCTGAAGCAGCTGACCGGACTCTCCCGGCCGACCGTCGCCGACCTCGTCGAACGCCTCACCGCCGCCGGGCTCATCGACGTCGTCGGCGAAGCGGGGGAGCAGCGCCGCGGGCCCAACGCCAAGCTCTACGGCATCGTCGCCGACCGGGCCCACCTCGCCGCGCTCGACGTGCGCACCGAGGGCGTCTCCGTGGTCGTCTCCGACCTGCTCGGGCGGGTGCTCGCCGAGGCGTCCGTGCCGATCGGCGACGACACCGGCACCGGGCCCGCGGTGGAACAGGCGGTCGCCCTCGTCGAACGGACCTCCAAGGAGGCCGGCGCCGACCGGCTGCACACCGTCGGGATCGGCGCGCCCGGACTCATCGACCCGGCCACCGGCGACCTGCGCGACTCCACGGGCCTGCCCGCCTGGCACCGGCGCCTGGTCGCGGCGCTGGCGGAGCGGCTCCCCGGGGCCCGCGTCATCGTCGAGAACGAGACCAACCTCGCCGCCCGCGCCGAACAGCGCGACGGCGCCGCCCGCGACCGCGACGACTTCGTCCTGCTCTGGCTCGGCCACGGCACCGGCGCGGCGGTGATCCTCGACGGCCGGCTGCGCCGCGGTGCCTCCGGCGGGACCGGGGAGATCGGCTTCCTGCCCGTCCCGGGCACGGCCGGCCTGCCGTCGGCCACGGACTGCGAGGGAGGCTTCCACTCCCTGGCGGGCGCGGCGGCCATCGAGCGGCTGGCCGAGGAATACGGGGTGGCCGCTCCCCGGGCGGGGGCCGGACCGTGGG
>NZ_MUND01000650.1 GCF_002154375.1 Streptomyces glaucescens
CGCACGGCGGGCCGCCGTGCGCAGGTCAGCCGGGAACCTGCCCCACCTCCAAGGTGGGCACGTAGCTGCCTGCCAAGCGCTCGTAGATCACGAGCTGCGGGTGCACCTGCGGATGGTGAGCACGGCCCAGGGCGATAGCCGCGGAGAGGGGAACGGCAGGCAGGACATGCAGGCGGCGCAGCGACTTAGCCTCCCTTTCCAGCCGCGCGAGAAGCGTCCGTAGCGTTTCCTCCACCTGTCGCAGTGACGCCCGGCACCGCAGTACGTCCGGACCAGCATGCGTGCCCACCGGGCTGACCTCGTAGCGGCGCAGCGCCGAAAGCTCCCGCGGAACCTCAGAAGGGGTGATGATGCCGGAGATGTTCACCACGACGACAGCCTCGTCCCCGTCCGCCCCAGCCTGGACCGGATGCGCGGCGAACTCGGTGACCGGGCCGCTCTCGGCAGGCCACACCCAGGACTGCTCGTGCCGGTGACGTTGGTAGATGTCCGTCGGTACGGTGTCGTCCAAGAGCGACCCGAGATAGACCAGCAATGGCAGACGCGCGAATCCGAACACGCTCACGTGCTGCACGGATTCCCGCTCTATCCCTGGTCGCAGCCGGTTGCGGACCACGTCATCGATGACCTTGGTCGCCTGCCGATAGTAGTGACGGCTGGCCTCGGCGGCAGATTCCGCGTCCCAGGCAGCGGCTGCCTGCTCGCCGGGAGTGTGCCGCAGATCTATCTCCACACCGTGCCGGGTGTAGGACTCCAGGTACAAAGGAAATCGGCGGCCTGCCGTCACAGCGTCCGCAGCGGTCTCCCGCGACAGCTCGACCGCATTTCCGTGCACCGACCCCACCATCCGCACCACCGTGGTGGCCCTCTCCGGCCCCAGCGCGGTCAGGTGCCTGACACGGTCCTCATGCTCCTGCTTCACACGGCGCAGCCACTCGACGGTGAAGACGTCCAGTGTAGCCTTCGCATCGATCTCCATATGTTGCTGGGCACACAGCAGCATCAGATTGTCTGCCTCATCCCGCAGCGCCTTCTCCAACAGATCCCCGCCGCGCGGCGAGCGCGGATCAGTGCTCTGCCCGACGATGTGCGCGACCTCCCCCAAAGGAAGCGTCCGTCCCGACATCGCCCCCTCCAGCAGGTACGCGTTGCACAGCATGCACCTGCCTCCGCTGCGCACCCATACGG
Organism: Streptomyces glaucescens; assembly: GCF_002154375.1. GTDB lineage: Bacteria > Actinomycetota > Actinomycetes > Streptomycetales > Streptomycetaceae > Streptomyces > Streptomyces glaucescens. The sequence goes on from NZ_MUND01000650.1 coordinate 1,189, forward strand.
CGAGAACCGCCTTGGATGAAAGACGGCTCCGTTTCCCGCCGCTCCCGCTCATCAGTACTGCCTCCATCCCTTCGCGACAGACCAGACGCTAGACGACACCTCCCCTGACACCAGGGGGATTTGACAAAGCGCGGCGCACCCTGGAAGTGCGGCTCCGCACGAGGACGTGTCCGTGGCGGACCGATACGCGCCCATAGCGGGCGCTGTCGGAAGCCTCAGCAGAGCTGCCGGCATATCTAGCCCCCGCTGCACCTGCGAGTCATACGGCCGGCTGGACGCCAGCTGCGCCTCGACTTCACCGGGGCCCGGGATGTCGGTCCTCATCGCGTCGGCGGTCTGGCGTCCCGGGCATCTGGGTTCCGCTTTCCCGGCGACGGTGCGGGTCGTCTCGTCGTCGTCGCCTGAATCTGCGTCCCGGTCGCTTTCGTGGTCGCGTTCCATACCGACAACCTCGTGGAGGACGAGGCGGCGCTGGACTCCCCGGGTGGGGAGACAGCGGCTTGGGCCGACTACGTGTACTTCGCCCTGTCAGTCATGACGACGTTCGGTACGACGGACGTCACGGTGATGTCGCGGGAGATGGGCCGGACGGTGGCGGCCAACGCGATCGTCGCGTTCGTCTTCAACTTCAACACGGTGATCGTGGCTGGCATGGTCACGGCGCTCGACAGTGGGCAGGGTGCTGCCTGACGGGTGCCGTTGGTCCTCGGACGGTGGGGGGTGCCTCTATGTCTTTCGTCAAGCGAGGTGTGGGGTGCGGGGTTGGTAGAAGGTTCCGTCGCGGAGCATGGCGAACAGGACGCTGATGCGGTGGCGGGCGAGGCGGAGGAGGGCCTGGGTGTGGGTTTTGCCGCGGGCTCGGCAGCGGTCGTAGTAGCCGCGGGAGGCGGGATCGTGCAGGGCTGCGAACGCGGACAGGAACATCGCGCGTTTGAGCTGCCGGTTTCCGCTTCGCGGAGCGTGATCGCCGTGGATCGAGGTCCCGGACGACCTGGTGGCCGGCGCAAGACCGGCATAGGAGGCCAGGTGGGCGGCGGTGGGGAAGGTGCTGCCGTCGCCGACGGTGACCAGGAGGACTGCGGCGGTCCTGACGCCGATGCCGGGCATCGAGGTCAGGACCTGGGAAAGAGGGTGGGCCTCCAGCAGAGCCTCGATGCGGACCTCCAGAGTCCGGCGTTGTTCGTGGACGGCGGCCAGGGACTTCGCCAACGAGGGCACGATCACGTCCAGGGTGCCGGTGCCGGGGACCACGACGGTCTGCTCGTCCAGGGCGGTGAGGATGTCGTCGGCCAGCCGCTGGGCCATGCGCGGGGCCCTGGGCCGGATCACCTCGACGAGCTTGCGGTGGCCTGCCTTGCGCAGAGCGTCCGGAGATCCGTAGCGCTCCAGGGTGTGGGGCATGGTGCG
>NZ_MUND01000651.1 GCF_002154375.1 Streptomyces glaucescens
GCGTGGGCTCCCGTCGGGAGGATCTGACGGCCCCCGTCGCCCAGCTGCAACCGGGTGGGCTACCCGGCGGATGCCCGGTGACGCGGGGGGTTGGTGATCTCGAGCTGTACTATCACGCCGTGATAGCTGTTGGCGCTTCGTCGTCTGCCCCGCTGCGACGGCACCAACGGCTACCTGGGCGGCCGCTGCGCATGAGCATCGGGTTAGCGATGGCGGTCGGCAGCATCGCGACGGTCTGTTCGTAGCCCTTTCCGTTGTCGGCGAACGTCCTGTCCACCAGGCCGGTCGAGTAGGTGTCGCTGGCCGCCAGCAGCCCGGCGATGAACGTCAGCCCCACGCCGGTCAGCAGCATGTTCTCCATCCTCATGTCTGCCGAACAGATACCGCAGTTAAGCGAGCGCTGCAGGCAACGGACAACCGGGACACTGGGCGAGGAGGCCGTGAAGACGGACGCCGACCAGATCTCCTCTTTGGGCATGGCGATCCAGACCACCGGCGTGCCTGACCTTCTCTCCACCCGCACCCGTGGGGGCGGTGGCGGAAAGGGCGGGCCGGTCGGCGGGGTTGTGACAGAAGCCGACACTGGCGAGGGCGCTGAGGTGTCCGCAGGCAAGGAGGAGAAGGAGGACCGCAATTACGTCAAGGTTGTGTGTCGGTGCAGCCCGCCCGCCGTCATCCGGGTCTCCTCAAAGACCTTGGAGCGCCGCAAGATCAGGTGCGGTGACTGCATGGAGAGCCTTGCACTGGAGCAATCCGACTGAGAGGGACATACGGGCCCCCGGCAGTCCCCTTGAAGGGGACTGCCGGGGGCCGTTCCGCTACGTCTCCGACCGGCTGGCTGGCAGGTTAGCGGTGAGTTACCGTTGCCGTCTTGCCGTGAACCTGCGCAGCCACTCGCTGACAACTGCGATCCTCATAGCCCATACGCTCCCTACTGGCATCCCCATCGCGGGCGGCCCCTTTCCTTGGTCGGTGGACAGTCGCCTCGGAGCCTTCCCACATCAAGATCGCCGGACACGGCACTGTGGCCAACCTGACGTGAACCCGCCGATGCCGAGCAAGGTCTCGGTCTGTCCACCTGTGCGAGTACTTGAAGGGCCAAGGCGTGCAGATCGCCGGCGAGGGTGAAGAGCTCCTTGCCGTAGTTCAGGAGGTGTTCGTAGTGGCCTGCGCCTTCTCCGCGAGGGTGACGGCCTCGGTGACGAGTGGATGGGGCAGGTGCCGGGCCACGTTCACGAGGTGCTGTCGCTCGGCATGAGGCTCGGTGTCGGCGCCGGGCAGCCTGACGACGCGGAGCTGGGGCGCGAGGGG
>NZ_MUND01000652.1 GCF_002154375.1 Streptomyces glaucescens
TGCGGACACGGCCTAGTAGTACTTCGTTAGGTTTTGGCCTGTCTGTGGCGGTCTCGTCGGGTGGGTAGCGGTCGTCCGCAGGTGGTGCAGGTGCCGGTCCAGCACCTCAGCAGGTCCTGGAGGAGATCGAGGACCTGGTAGAGGGTCAGGCCGGTGTGCGGACTTTTGGGTCGAGCCGCCGCAGGGTGAGGAATGCCTGGGCGGCGGTGACGAGGGTGACGTGGTGGTGCCAGCCGCGCCAGGTGCGGCCCTCGAAGTGGTCAAGGCCCAGGCCGTGCTTGAGCTCGCGGTAGTCGTGCTCGATCCGCCAGCGCATCTTCGCCCACCGCACCAGGTCAGCGACCGGTGTGGCGGCGGGCAGGTTCGATATCCAGTAGCCGGTCGGAGCGTCCTGGCCGTCCGGCCATTCGACCAGCAGAGTCTGGGTGGGCAAGACTCCGTCCCACCGGTTGCGGCCGCCGCCCGCCTCCTGGGCGGCGGACACAGGCTGCTTGCCCGCCGGCCGGACCGTCAGCACCGCGAACCGTGAGGTCATCGCACCCTTGCTGCCGCTGCGCCAGGTCACCTCGGTGAACCGGCCGGCACCGGCCTCGGCTGCGAGGGCGGAGACGGCCCGCAGTGGGGTGCGGTAGCGGGGCAGCGTCGGCGGACCGAGCCCGCCATAAGCAGGCTGGTGCGGCCGGGCATTCTCCGGATGGGCGACTTCCTTCCCGGTCAAGGCCAGGACATAGGACAGCCCTCGCTCCTCGAGACCGAGCCGGAACGGGGTGCTGACGCCGTAACCCGCATCGGCGACCACCACCGGGGCCTTCAAACGCCACTGGGCGAGCGTGTCGAGCAGGCCGAGCGCCAGGCGCCACTTCTCCTGGTGGACGATGCCGTCGGGGACTCCTGCCCTGCGGCAGCGGTCCGGCTCGTCCGTCCACTCGCGCGGCAGATACA
>NZ_MUND01000653.1 GCF_002154375.1 Streptomyces glaucescens
TCCACTCGCGCGGCAGATACAGCTGCCAGTCCAGCGGGCAGGACGCGGTGTCGGTCGCGGCGTGGACACTGACCGCAACCTGGCAGTTCGCCCGCTTGCCCAGTGCTCCGCAGTACTGGCGGGCCACCCCCACCGACACGGTGCCGCACTTGGGAAACGACACATCGTCGACCACCCACACCTCGGGCCGGACCGTCTCGCACAGCCGCTCGGCGATCCGCCGCCGCACCGGCAGCGGATCCCACGGCGACTGGTTCACGAACTGCTGCAGGGCCTGCATGTTCCCGTCCGGCAGCCGCTCGGCCATCGGCTGGATCGACTTGCGCCGGCCCTCCAGCATCAGACCCCGCAGATAACACTCACCCCACCGCCGCTGATCCCGGCGCGGCACCGAGGCGAACACATCGGCAACGAACTCCGATAACTCACCCCGGAGCCGTTCCACCTCCCCCAGCCTCATACCGGAAAAGATGCCCACCACCAGACGAGATCACCCGACGTAACGAAGCACTACTAGTAGTACTTCGTTAGGCTCTGGCCCGTCTGTGGCGGCCTCGTCGGGTGGGTAGCGGTCGTCCGCAGGGGGTGCAGGTGCCGGTCCAGCACCTCAGCAGGTCCTGGAGGAGATCGAGGACCTGGCCAGCATGTTGTGGAACGGTCCACCCGTCAGCTCAATCGATGACCGGGCTGCAGCGTTCGACGAAACCCTGGTCTTCCACCGAACCTTTGGCCCGGGATTGCGGCCACCGGAGACGCCGCCGCTCCACTACTCGGTGATACCGTGTAAGCGGTACTCAGTAGCACGTAGTACTGGTCAGGCTGAGGAGCACCCGCGATGGACGATCTGACAGAGATGTTGAAGGGCACGCTCGAAGGGTGCGTGCTCGAAATCATCAGCAACGAGGAAACCTACGGGTACGCCATCACCCGTCAGCTGAACGAGCTCGGCTTCACCGACGTCATCGAGGGCACGGTGTACACCATCTTGCTGCGGCTGGAGAGGAACGGGCTCGTCCAGGTGACGAAACGACCATCCGGGGTCGGTCCGCCGCGCAAGTTCTACGCGCTCAACGACGCCGGGCGCGAGGAACTCGCGAAGTTCTGGGCGAAATGGCACTACCTCTCATCACGGATCGACAACCTCAAGGAGGGTGGGAGATGAACCTCTGGGAGAAGGTCACAGGCAGCGATCTCACCAGGGAATGGATGGCGTTCGAAGTCCGGGTCGAGGCCCTGCCGGACGACTACCGGGCGGCGTGGGGACAGATCGTCGCCCACCTCTTCCCCTACGGGGACTTCACCGGCCGCAACCTGACACCGATCCTCGACTCCGCCCTGGGGCTGCTCGAAGTGTCGGCGGCGGACGGGCAGAGCGTCCACGAGGTGCTCGGCGACGACGTCCGGGGCTTCTGCACGGCGCTGGCCGGCGGAGCAGGGGCCCGGACTTATCGCGACCGGTGGCGCGAGCAGTTGAACAGGAACGTCGCGAGGAAATTGAGCCGACTGGGAGGCTGACGTGAGCATCCAGGACATCATCGAAGGCAAGAAACAGTGGCGGGCTCACATGACCCGGGTCAAGGCACTCCCGCCGGACTACCGGATCGTCTACAAGGAGATGCAGAAGTACCTGTTCAAGGTCGGCCCGATCAGCCTGCCCGACGGACCCCTCCTCCCAGCAATCGTCGACTTCTTCGAGGAGGGCGTCGCCGAGGGCAAGGGAGTTCTGGAACTCATCGGCTCCGACGTCGCCGCGTTCTGCGACGACCTGATCAAGGACTCTCCGACCTACGCGGATGCCTACCAGGAATCGCTTGGCGGGGAACCCGGCGCGGCCAGGTAAAGCTCCGCCTGCAGGTTGCCCTCTAGTAGTACTTCGTTAGGTTCTGGCCTGTCTGTGGCGGTCTCGTCGGGTGGGTAGCGGTCGTCCGCAGGTGGTGCAGGTGCCGGTCCAGCACCTCAGCTGGTCCTGGAGGAGATCGAGGACCTGGTAG
>NZ_MUND01000654.1 GCF_002154375.1 Streptomyces glaucescens
CGATGGTCGCCGGGGTGTCGTAACTCCACCAGTTGCTGCCGCACTTGGCGTACGCGGTGCCGCCCACCGTGCCGGTCGCCGGGCACTTGGTCTTCAGCACCTTGTAGTCGTCGATGCCTTGCTCGTACGTACCCGCCGCCGGGCCGGTCGCGGTGCCGCCGGGCGCGGTCTGCGTGACGCCGGTCCAGCCGCGGCCGTAGAAGCCGATGCCCAGCAGCAGCTTGGAGGCGGGGATGCCCAGGCCCTTGAGCTTGGCGATCGTCGCCGAGGTGTGGTTCGCCGCCTTCGGGATGCCGGCGTAGGAGGTCAGCGGGGAGTGCGGTGCGGTCGGGCCGGTGGCGTCCCAGGCACCGAAGTAGTCGTACGTCATCGGGTTGTACCAGTCCACGTACTGCGCGGCGCCGCCGTAGTCCGCCGCGTCGATCTTGCCGCCGGTGGTGGCGTCCGCCGGGATCGCCGCGGTGACCAGGTTGCCGGAGCCGAACTTGGCGCGCACCGCCGCCATGAGGTTCCTGTACGCCGCCCGGCCGCTGGTGTCGCAGGTGGCGCCGCAGGCGTTCGGGTACTCCCAGTCGATGTCGATGCCGTCGAAGACATCCGCCCACCGGGAGTTCTCGACCAGGTCGTAGCAGGACTGGGCGAACGCGGCCGGGTTCCTCGCCGCCTCGCCGAAGCCGCCTGACCAGGTCCAGCCGCCGAACGACCAGAGCACCTTGATGTGCGGGTACTTCTTCTTCAGCTCGCGCAGCTGGTTGAAGTTGCCGCGCAGCGGCTGGTCCCAGGTGTCGGCCACGCCGTCGACGGACTCGGCGGCGGTGTAGGTGCGGTCGGTGGCCGCGTAGCCGTCGCCCATCACGCACTTGCCGCCGGAGACGTTGCCGAACGCGTAGTTGATGTGGGTGAGCTTGGCGGCGGAGCCGGAGGTGTCGATGTTCTTGACCAGGTACTTGCGGTCGTAGGTGCCCCATTCGGTGAAGTAGCCGACGACCTTGGAGCCGGCGGCCGCCTCCGCCTCGGGC
>NZ_MUND01000655.1 GCF_002154375.1 Streptomyces glaucescens
GGCCCGCCCTTCGGGCGGACGACGGGACTTTGCGGACACGACCTAGGTGTGCCGTCCCGGGACGTCGGTGACACACGTGCCGGGTACGTGAAGGGGTGAGGGCCTTCTGGGTTCGGTGTGGACTGAGACATCCATGACCGGTACTCAGGAGGCCCTCGTGTCCCACCGTGACGCCCCGCTGACTTCGGCGGGGCCCTTCGTCCGGCCCGGTGCGTCGTGGGAGGCGGCCGGCCACTGCGACGGGCAGCGGAACGCTGCCGGGGTGTCAGGCAACGGTCGTGCACCCGGCTGAGCAGCAGCGGGGCGGCGCTCGTACCGAGCAACGCGCGCGGAACCATGTCCCACTGCGTGTCCCGGACGTCGCCCGGTGCGGCGGGGGAGTCGTCCGCCGCCACACCGCCGGTCACGGCCGCCGCCCACTCCGGCATCCCGGCACCGCGCTGAAGGCGAGGCACGCTCACACGGTGAGCGGCGCCGGCCGGCGGCTGCCGCGCAGCGGCGAGATGCGCACCGGCCGTTCCCGGACCGGCACGGCCGGGACCGGAGCCAGGCGGCGGTTTCGTACGGTGGCCGGGCGGAGGCCGCCGGACCCGCGAGCACGGCTGCGCGGCCCGGCCGCGGGGAGCGGCAGGGCCGCTGGACGGGGAACCGCTCAGCCCTCCGCTATGACCTCGGCCAGGAAGTCGTCGAGCCTGACCCGCTCCCGGCCGGGCGCCACCACCGCGTAGGTCTCCTCCAGGAACGACGCGATCGCCGGAGCCCAGGCGAACACCGCCGCGTGATGGTGGCCGCCGTCGGACCGCGGGTCCCCGAAGAAGTCCAGGCGCAACTCCTCCCAGCGGCCCGTCGACTCCGGGCGCATCCGCACGTCGCCCACGCCGACCGGGCCGCGCAGGCCGTCGGCCAGCATCTCCCGGTCCAGCCGCCACCGGGCGAGCACCCGGCCGTCATGGCTGAACACAGCGGTGACGGCGAACGGGTCCTCGGCGTCGTACCCCAGGTGGGCGAGGACCGGGAAGCGGTCAGCGGTGCCGGCCTGGAGCTGCATGACCAGGGTCCTGTGCACGAAGGAGTTCACCAGAAGGCCTCCGGGGAGTACGGGTCCAGAGCCTTCTGGTACCCCCTCAACGCACAAGATGCTCGGCTCTGGGCGTGATCAATCTCCCGTGACCCGCACAGTGCCGGCAGACAGCAGCCGATGACCCGCCGGAGTTCCGCGGGCCGCCGGGCCGTGTCGTCCTCGCCGGCCGCCGGTCAGTCCAGCGCGTCGTGCAGCGCCGGCAGCAGGGTCTTCGCCGACCAGTCCAGGAACTCCGCCTGCGTCTCCCCGCCGATCTGCACCAGCGCGATCTCGGTGAAACCGGCCTCGGCGTACGGGCGTACGGCCTCGACGAAGGCCTCCGGGTCGTCACCGCACGGGATCGACCCGGCGACGTCGTCCGGCGTGACGAACTGCGTCGCCGACTCGAAGGAGTCGGGGTGCGGCAGCTCCGAGTTGACCTTCCAGCCGTTGCCGAACCAGCGGAACTGGGAGTGCGCCCGCTTGATCGCCGTGTCGCGGTCGGTGTCGTAGCACACCGGCAGCTGGCCCACCCGCGGCTTGCCCGTACCGCCGTGCCGGTCGAAGGCCTCCAGCAGCCCCGGCTTGGGCTCCGTCGCGATGACCAGGTCCCCAAGCCGGCCCGCCAGCGCACACGACCGGTCGCCGGAGACGGCGATGCCGATGGGCGGCGGCTCGTCGGGCAGATCCCACAGCCGTGCCGACTCCACGTCGAAGTGCTGACCGCGACGGGTGACGTGCCCGCCCTCGAAGAGCGCCCGGATGATGCCGACGGCCTCCTCCAGCATCTCGTGCCGCACGTCGACCGAGGGCCAGCCGCCGCCCACCACGTGCTCGTTCAGGTTCTCGCCCGAACCGAGGCCGAGCCGGAACCGGCCCTCGGACAGCAACTGCATGGTCGCCGCCTTCTGGGCCACCACCGCCGGGTGGTAGCGGAAGGTCGGGCAGGTCACGTACGTCATGAGCGGGATACGGGACGTCGCCTGCGCCGCCGCGCCCAGCACGGTCCACGCGTACGGGGAGTGGCCCTGCGAGCGCAGCCACGGAAAGTAGTGGTCCGAGGTCACCGAGAAGTCGAAGCCGGCCTCCTCGGCCCGCACCACGTGCTCGACCAGATCCCGGGGCCCGGCCTGCTCGGTCATCATCGTGTATCCGATTTGCACCATAACGGGCGAGTCCCCGGCTCCGAGCAGTGAAAACGGGACTCCGTGAGCTCGGCGAGAACCCTCCCCCAGCCGGCTCGTCACCAGGGAGGATGACCGCATGAGTGCGCGCCCTCTTCCCACGAGCACGCCCGCCGCCCAAGGCGTCGACGCCGCCGGAGTCCTGGCCTTCCTCGACGCCCTCGACACCGCCGACGGGATCGAGCCCCACAGCCTGATGATCCTCCGCCACGGCCATGTCGTGACCGCCGGCTGGTGGGCGCCGTACACCCCCGACCGCCTCCAGCTCCTCTACTCGCTCAGCAAGAGCTTCACCGGGACGGCCGCCGCGCTGGCCGCCGCCGAGGGCCTGATCGACTTCGACGCCCCGGTGATCTCGTACTTCCCCGAGTTCGCCGCCGACATCACCGACCCGCGCAGCCGCGCCATGCGGGTCCGGCACGTGGCGACGATGTCCAGCGGCCACCTCGGCGAGACCATCGACGCCGCCCTCGCCCTCGACCCGGCGGAACCGGTGCGGGGCTTCCTGCTGCTGCCGCCGGAGCGGGACCCCGGCACCGTCTTCGCCTACAACCAGCCCACCACCTACACCCTCGCCGCGATCGTCCAGCGGGTCACCGGACAGCCGCTGACCGCCTATCTGCGCCCGCGGCTGCTGGACCCGCTCGGCATCGGGGAAGCAGCCTGGCTGCGCGACCGCACCGGCCGCGAACTCGGCTTCAGCGGACTGCACGCCACCACCGACGCCGTCGCCCGGCTCGGCGAGCTGTACCTGCGCGACGGCGTCCGGCAGGGCGAGCGACTGCTGCCGGAGGGCTGGGTCGCCGAAGCCACCCGCCCCCATGTCCCCACCGCGGGCCGCATGGGCGACACCGAGCGCGAGGACTGGAACCAGGGCTACGGCTGCCAGTTCTGGATGTCCCGGCACGGCTACCGCGGCGACGGGGCGTACGGCCAGTTCTGCCTGGTCCTGCCCGAGCAGGACGCCGTGATCGTGACGACCGCCGAGACCGAGCGGATGCAGGAGATGCTGAACCTGGTCTGGGCCCATCTGCTGCCCGCCTTCGGGCCCGCTCCCCTGACCGGCCGAGAGCCGGCGGAGCGGGCCCTGCGGGAGCGGCTGGCGGGGCTCGCGCTGCCGCCCGCCCCGGGCCGGCCCAGGCCCCCCGGCCGGGCGGACGACTGGGCCGCCGCCGCGTTCGTCCCGGCCGGTGGCCTCTGCGTGGACCAGCCCGGACTGTCGGCGGTCACCGTGCGCGGCGAGCCGGGCGGCTGGACGGTGACGCTCACCGACGACGGGCACGACCTCCCGCTCCGCCTGAGCGGGGAGGGCTGGACCGTCGCCGAGGACCCCGCCCCGGTGGCGGTGAGCGGGGGCTGGACGGACGCCACGACCCTGAGCCTGGACCTGCTGTTCCTGGAGACCCCGCACCACCTGCTGCTCACCTGCTCGCTCCAGGACCGCGTCTTCACCGCCCGCTGGAGCACCCAGCCCCTGCACGGCAGCCCGCTGCGCACCCGGTGTGCCCCGCGTCCTCCGTCACCCTGACGGGGCGCGGAAGGTGCGCAGCGGGCTGCCGTG
>NZ_MUND01000656.1 GCF_002154375.1 Streptomyces glaucescens
CCTCACCGGTGGGCGGGGGCTGGCGGCTGGTCCTGGAGGCCGCGGCCGGGAAGATCATCGGCAGTACGGGCCTGGCGGCCGCCCGCCCGCCGCCGCGGGACTCCGGCACCCCGGCCGGACGTGGCCGGCCCGTGGGTGGTGATGCGGGCCGAGCTGTTCGCCCGGCCGGCCGGGCGCGCCGGCCCGGGAGCTGATCGCGGCGCGCCGCCGGATGCCGCCCGAGGTGCTCCTGCCGGTGTCCGACCGGGTGGTGGACGGGGGCTGTCCGACCCGTCACGGCTCGATCCTCTCGCGCGCCGAGGCCCGCGCCCGCGAGGCCCGGGCCGTCTCCTGGGCATGGGCGGCCCGGCCGGAGGAACGGGTGCGGGAGGACATCGGCCGCCCGCGGGAGCGCGGACGCGGGCCCCGGTCGACGCGATCGCCGAGCGGCTGCTGGTCGGGGGACCTGGGCCACGGCCTGCCCGGCCGACCGCGGCGGCCCGCGCCGACGGGGCCACGCTGAGGTCTTCTCAGCCGAGGTCTTCCGGGGCGGTGTCCGGGCCGAGGCCCAGCCACGCCAGGGCCTCCGCCACGCCGGGGACCACGCTCACGCCGTCCGGCAGCGGCGGGCGCCGTACCACCAGGACGGGCAGGCCGAGTTCACGCGCCGCGGTGAGTTTGGCGGCGGTCGCCGCTCCCCCGCTGTCCTTCGTCACCAGCACGTCGATCCGGTGCTCGCGCAGCAGCGCCAGCTCGTCGGCCACGGTGAACGGCCCACGCGCCAGCACCTGCGTCATGTCCGGCGGCACCGGCGGCCCGGCGGGCTCCACGGACCGTACGACGAAGTGCAGCCGGTCCAGATGCGCGAAGGCCGCGAGGTCCATGCGGCCGGTGGTGAGGAGGACCCGGCGACCGGTGGCACCCGGCCGGCTCACTGGCCGACGCGGCGCGGCTGCTGCCGGACCTGGGCCGCCGGGTCCTCCTCACCACC
>NZ_MUND01000657.1 GCF_002154375.1 Streptomyces glaucescens
AGAGGTGTAAAAGGGACAGCCCCGTCGCCCTCCTGCCAGTCACCCCGGTCGTAGCGCGGCGGCACGACCACCCCGCCTTCCAGGGCGCCCAGCCGCTGGACGATCCGCTGCTCCCGCAAGGCCCCGGCGAGCTTGTAGCAGCCGGGCACGGTGCCGGGGGCGGGCGGGCGCAGGCCCAGGTTGGAGGGGGCGTCGACCACCACGATATTCCGCATACGGTCCATCGTCGGCGACGTACAGTCGGCCCTTCAACCGGATCGGCCGAGCGGAGGGAAGACGATGAGCGAGCGGCACACGTACCGGGTGATCGTGCGCGGCACCTGGGACGGGCTGACCGACGAGGCCCGGGCGCGGCTGCTGGCCGAGGCCGGTGAGCACGGGCTGACGAGCATGCGGTTCACCGAGGAGGGCTCGCTGTCGTACGAGCCGGCGCCGCTGAAGCACTTCTCGATGCGGTTCGTCGTGGTGTCGGACGCCGCCGACGGCGAGGAGATGGCGGCGGCGATCGCGGAGGACCGCGCCGAGTCCGTGCTGAAGCGGCTCGGCTACGGCTTCACGGGCCTGAGGTCCACCGTCACGGATCTGGACACGATGAAGGTCAACCGGCGTCCCGCATCTCGACGGTGAGCGCCCAGCGCTCGTGATCGCGCCAGGCCCCGTCGATGAAGAGCATGTTCGGGGAGAAGCCCTCCAGGCGGAAGCCCGCGGCCTTCGCCAGGTTGACGGAGGCGGTGTTCCCCGGCTGCACGTTGATCTCCAGCCGGTGCAGCCGCATCGGCCCGAACGCGTGACGCACCACCAGGTCCAGGCCCTCCCGCATCAGCCCGCGCCCGGCGGCGTGCGCGAAGGCGCCGTAACCGAGGGCGCCGCACTGGAAGCCGCCGCCGACGATGTTGTTGATGTTGATGAACCCGGCGATCGCCCCCGGCCCGGCCGGGCCGTCCAGTTCGCAGACGAGGAACCCCGCCCTCGCCGGGTCGTCGATCAGCCGGCCGGCGTAGGCGGCGTACGCCTCGATGCTGTCCGGCGGGAAGAGCCACGGATGGTGCAGGTCCTTGCTCTCCCGGACGCGCGCGACGAACTCGGCGCCGTCCCGGTGCGTGAAGTGGCGTATGCCCACCCGGGGGCCTTGGGCGAGATAGCGGGAGGTGGTGGCGTGCGGCATCGCACCAGCCTACGACGGGCCGGCCGCGAGGCCTCGGGAGCCACCGCTGGTCTTCGTGCTCATGGCACCAGGATGAGCCCGGGGACCGGGACCCGCACGGTGATCACACCCCGCCCGGTACGAATCCGCGCCGGGCGACGGACCTTCCGCAGGGGGCCGCCGTCGTACGCATTTCCATGGCAACGGCGTCCCCGGCCGGGGCGGGCTCGCAGGGGAGGTACCGGCCGGGACACCGGGTACCGGGGGCCGCGCGCACGGCCGCCACCGGTCCCCGGGGCCCCGGCCAGAGCCTGCGCGACGAGTTCACCGGCCGCAGCGCCGAGGACCTGGCCGAGCGTCTCGCCGGCACGGAGCCCGGGCCGCTGCCGCAGGAACAGTCCTCCGCGCCGGAAGCGCGCACCGCGTCCTGCCCTCGACCGGTGACGGGGACCCCGCCGGCGGGGGGAGCGGCGCGCCGGTCACCCGCCGACGGGGCGGGCGGACGTGAGGGGCCCGCCCCGGCAACCGCACGAGGGGGCGACCGGTGGGTGCGTGTCAGCGCAGCGCCGGCTCCTCCAGCGTCAGCGTCCCGGCTTCGGCGTCGAGTTCGGCCCTCACCCCGAACGGGATGGTCAGCGCGCCCGCGCAGTGCCCGAAGCCGAACTCCTCCGCCACCGGCACACCCAGCCCGCCCAGCCGGTCGGCGAGCAGGGCGCGCACCCGGTCGTACGGACCGCACCCCTCCCAGGAGCCGAGCAGGACGCCGCGCACCCCGTCGAGCGCGCCGGCCCGCAGGAGCTGGGTGAGACAGCGGTCCAGGCGGTACGTCTCCTCCCCCACGTCCTCCAGGCAGAGCAGCCCGCCGTGCCCGGTACGCCGGGCGTGCGGGCTGCCGAGTTCCGCGGCGAGCAGGCACAGACAGCCGCCGGACAGCACACCCCGCGCCCGCCCCGGCACCAGGGCGCGGCCACCGGCCGAGCCGATCGTGCGGACCGTCTCCGGCGCGAACAGGGGGGCTTTCAGGTGCTCCTGGGCGCGCGCGTTCTTCACGAAGTCGATCCCGGCGGCCATCGGTCCGTGCAGGGTGACGAGTCCCAGCCGGGCGGCGAACGCCTCGTGCAGCGCGGTGACGTCGCTGAAGCCGACCAGGACCTTGGGCCCGGCGGCGCGCAGCGCCTCCCAGTCGAGCAGGTCGACCATGCGCTGGACGCCGTATCCGCCACGGGCGCACAGCACCGCGTCCACCGCCGGGTCGCACCAGGCGGCCTGGAAGTCCGCGGCGCGGTCGGCGTCGGCGCCCGCGAGGTAGGGGAGCTCCCCGTGCCGGTCGAGGACGTGCGGGGCCACGACCGGATCGAGGTCCCAGCCGCGCAGCACGTCGAGGCCTGCCTGGAGGCGCTCCTCGGGCACGGGCCCGCTGGGCGCGACGACGGCGACCCGGGCGCCGGGGGCGAGCCGGCGGGGCCGGACGAGTTCGTTCACCTGGTCAGCTCCAGTGACCGGATGCCGGGCACCCGCAGCCCGAACACCTGGGCGTACAGAGACAGTTCCGCCTCCAGGGCGCACACCAAGGTCTCCGCCCGGCGGAAGCCGTGCCCCTCGCCCTCGAAGGCGAGGTACGCGTGCGGCACCCGCCGCCCGTCCATCCGGGCCAGGAACCGCTCGCACTGCACGGGCGGGCAGATCACGTCGTCCAGGCCCTGGAGCAGCAGGAACGGTACGGCGATCCGGTCGGCCCGGGCCACCGGCGAGCGCTCCGCGTACCGTCCGGGCACCTCGGCGAGCGGCCCGACCAGGCTCTCCAGGTACCGCGACTCGAAGTCGTGCGTCTCCCCCGACGCCCAGCCGGTGAGGTCGAGGACGGGGTAGACGATCGTGCCGCAGGCGTAGACGTCGGTGGCGGCGAGGGAGGCGGCGGCGGTCCAGCCGCCCGCGCTGCCGCCCCTGATGGCGAGCCGCGCCCGGTCGGCGGTGCCCTCGTCGGCGAGGGCGAGCGCGACGGCCGCGCAGTCCTCTACGTCGACCACCCCCCACTGCTCGCGCAGCCGCTCGCGGTAGGCCCGCCCGTAGCCGCTGGATCCGCCGTAGTCGACCTCGGCGACGCCGATGCCGCGCGAGGTGAAGTAGGCGATGGCGAGGTCGAGGACGAGCGGGGCCCGGCTGGTGGGGCCGCCGTGCGCCCAGATCACATACGGGGGGAGTTCCCGGG
>NZ_MUND01000658.1 GCF_002154375.1 Streptomyces glaucescens
GCCGGGCAGAACGTCACCGACTACAACCCGACCCAGCGCAGCCACGTCCTGGAGAGCGCCGGTTCCGACCCGATGGGGCCGTACACCTACAAGGGGCAGCTCAACAGCGCGTGGATGCTGGACGCCAGCCTGCTGAACGTGGGCGGGCGGCTGTACATGCTGGGCAGCGCGATCACCGGCGGCACCCAGAACCTCGTCATCGCGCCGATGTCCAACCCGTACACCGTCAGCGGCCCGTACTCGACCATCTCCAGGCCGACGTACGACTGGGAGCGGCAGGGCGGCACCGTCAACGAGGGCCCGGAGGTGCTGCAACGCGGCGGGCGGACCTTCCTGATCTACTCCGCCAGCGGCTGCTGGACCGCCGACTACAAGCTCGGCCGGCTGGAGCTGACCGGCTCCGACCCGCTGTCGGCGTCCTCCTGGACGAAGAAGTCCACCCCGGTCTTCCAGCGCAGCGACGCGAACGGGGTGTACGGGCCCGGGCACAACGGCTTCTTCACGTCGCCGGACGGACGCGAGAACTGGATCGTCTACCACGCCAACGACCAGGCGGGCGAGGGCTGCGACAACGGGCGCACGACCCGGGCGCAGAAGTTCACCTGGAACGCCGACGGCACGCCGGACTTCGGTACGCCCGTCCGGCTCGGGGCGAGCACGGCCGGGCCNNTGCAACGGCGGCGGCAACCAGCGCTGGCGGCTGGAGGACCTGGGCGACGACACCCACCGGCTCGTCAACGTCGCCACCGGCAAGGTGCTCGACACCCAGGACTGCTCCGCCGCCGACGGGGCCGACCTGCGCCAGTGGTCCTGGCTGGACAACACCTGCCAGCGGTTCCGCTTCCTGGCCACCGACGGCGGACACGTCCGGATCGTGGGCCAGGCCACCGGCAAGGTCGCCGACGTCGCGAACTGCTCCACCGCGGACGGGGCGGATGTACGCCAGTGGACGTGGCTGGGCAACGCCTGCCAGCAGTGGAGGCTGAACCCCGTGTAGGGGCGGGCGGGAGTCAGACCGCGCTGGGCCAGCCGCCAGGGGCCGGCCCCTGGGCGGGCCAGCCCGTCGCCGGGGCCGGGGTCAGACCGTCGGTGCCGCGGACCTGGGCGGCGGTGAGGCCGCCGCGGGCGGGGAC
>NZ_MUND01000066.1 GCF_002154375.1 Streptomyces glaucescens
CAAAGAGACAGAACCTAGCCGTGGCCTACCTGGGAATGCACGGGGAGCGCGTGACCACGAAGTTCGAGACGTGGCGTGAACTGATTGCCGACATCACCGCTCTGCGGCTCGACTCGTTCACCATCGCCGAGCGCCTGCGGGCCCTGCAGCTCCCCTGACACCTCACGTCTCCAGCCCGCGGCCCGCTTCGGGACCCGCGGGCCCGCTCGAGGTGCATCGGTACGGTCATCGGCAGCGGGGCCATTCCCATGTTGGAACCCGTACATCCCGAGATGGCCGTATCTTGGGTGGTGCCTCCGGGGTTTGCCGACAGCTCCTCCGGAGGCGCCTGCATTCAGGCCTTCGCTGCGGCGACCTCTCGAACTCGGCCGGCCAGTTCCTTCACCGCGCGGGCCTTGGCGTACGGGGCGAGAGCCTTGCGCATCGTGACAAAATGATCATCTCCGCGGACTGACGAGACGTGCTCGTATTCATCGAGGAACCGGCCCCACGACTGGCAAGCAGCGTCCAGGTAGCCGCCGCGCAGTTGCCGCTGGGCGAGCACCGCGTACGCGTGCACGCGGCCCTGCCGCTCCTGGGGAGGCTGCACGCGGATGGACTGCTTCATCGCCTTGATGCTGCCTTCGAGATCGCCCTCCTCCATCAGCACGTGCGAGACGTGGAAGAGGTAGGCGGTCTGGTCGTAGCCGCCGATCGCGTCGCGTCGGTTGTCCGCTTTCAACAGCGCCGTCTCGGCTTCATGCAGGCGCGCGTGGGCCTGGCGCCGGTCTCCGACCATGGACGCCGCGTGCGCCTGCTGACCGCGCAGGAATGCCACCAGGCGGGGACCGGCTGACGGTGCCGCCTCGGCCGCCGAGTCTGCCAACTCCAGCGACATCCGCCCGTGTCCAAGGTTCGATGCCTGAAGCGACATGCCGCGCAACGTGCGGCAGTAGGTGACGTGGTCACCCGCCTCGTTGGCGAGGTCCAGCGCCTTGACGTAGTACGTCTGTCCCAGACCATGCGCTTTCTCGTACATGGCCATCCAGCCCGTGAGATACGTCAGGTCCGACGCGGCCGCGAGCATGTCCCGCTTCACCTGCTCGGACGCCTGCGCCCTCAGCCACGGGCCGACAGTGTTCACGAGGAATGCGGCTGCCATGGGGCGAGCGTGACCGGCGCCGAACTCGTCGAGGATGTCCGCGATCCTCGTGGTCATGGAGCGCACCGAGGCGACTTGAGAAGTGCCGATCCGGGTCGTGGCCTTGCCTGGCGTGACCGGGTCGCTGGCCGCCCGCGCCTTCTGCTGGAACAGGGGCACCGGGAGCGCTGCCGAGAAAAGACTTGCGGCCAGTATTCCGCGACGGGATGGGTCCATGTCCGCCCTTCCGAGGTCGATCAATTCCTCGACAGTGTCGACTGGCTGGGAGCCCTTGACGGACACGGCGGGCTCTAGCCCGGCTTCCGCATGAGTCACCGGTCGCCCTAAGCGAGCAGACAGCGCCTCCAGGATCAGGGGCCTGACCTGTGGTTTGGGCGGCGTACCGGCAATCCAGTGCGCGACGGCCGTGCGGTCGTACGTGAGATCGAGGCCGGCCTGTCGACCGAGCCGGTTGACTTGCTGCGCTAACTGCGTGCGCGTCCATCGTGCCTGCTCAAGCAGCCTATCCAGCGCAGGGTTGGGCGTGCGTTTCCTCGAGGCCATGTACTCAACTCCCGACAGCTCCATGGCGTTCACGGTGTTCACGGTCCCACCTATCCCCAACGGTACCCGCAGACCGTAACCGCGCGATTACCTCTTACAAGCAAAGAGAACGATCTCGGAAAGAGCGGTGCCATAATGACCTCAGGAATGCCGACGCCGCCGGTCCCTGCGCACGAGCGAAACCGAAACGAGCGGGCCTGCCTCCATGCAGCGCAGAGGTCGACCGAGAGTTTCTGCGGCAGAGCGACCGTCGTGCTGTACGACCGCATCAACCTCGGCCAGAACCAGCAGGACGTAGTCGCCCGGCTGCGCCGCCACGCCGAGGCGCGTGACTGGGTGATCGTGGCAGAGGTGATCGAGTACGGGCCACCCGAGACGACGTCCCCGGCCGGCCAGGGATGGCAGACGGTCAGGCGACTCGTCGGCAACCGGCGGGCCATGGGGATCGTGACCACGTCCCGCCAGACGCTCGCCTCCGTGGACGGCCTGGACGAGTGGCTGCGTGAGCAGCGCACGTTCGTGTCCGAGACGGCGCCAGCGGCGGCTGGAGAGGCCGCGCGGTGACTGCCGGAACGCCAATGCCGCCGGTCCCCGCGTACGAGCGCACCCAGCAGGAGTGGGCCCGCCTGCATGCGGCGCAGAGATGGCTGGCCGAGGCCGCCACGGACCCCGAGGTGGCCGACCGGGAGTGGACGCAGCAGGGCGTAGCACTTCTGACTGCCGGGGTCACGTGGGACGCCGTGCGCGCGCCGTACAAGGCCCTCGGCCCGGGCCTCGACCACGAGACCACCTCGGATGTGCTGCGCCGCCTTCTGCATGACCTGCGGCTGTCCGGCCTTGCCTTCTGCGACCCGTACCGTCCGGCCTTGTACTTCCTCGTGCCACCGGGCACTGACCGGCGCTGGCCCGCCGACCTGGCCCCGCAGGAGGTCGAGTGCCTGGGCGGAACCGCGCCGTACATCTACCACCTGGGGGTGTCGCGCGTGGACCGGGTGGCGCCGCCTGGTCCGCACTGGCTGATGCCCCCGAACGGGGGCGACGGGCAAATCGAGCCGGAACTTCTGTACCGGACGCTGCGCGCGCGAACCTCTGAGATGAGACAGGTCGGCCAGTGATGCACCGAGATCCGTTAGGTAGCGCACTGGCTGCCGTGTGGGCCGCCGGGCACATCGCCGCCGCCACGCTCCTCGGCGTGACCGTCTACGACCAGGTCGGTCCTTCTGACGAGTCGACCGCCGCGGCGCCCGACGTTCCGCTGACCGACGACCCATCATCGACAACCTAAAGACGACGTCTGTCACCCACAATCTCCTGCTCGGCGGCCCGGATGACGGCCTGGCCGTCGAGCAGGCCCAAATTCCGGCGGGGGGACGAGCGTTCATCGTGTCCCCCACGGCGGCGTCACCGCCCCGCGCCGGGCCGGACGCGCCGGTCGGCCCTTCCCCCGAGGCTGGCCGGCGCGCCGGGCGGGCCCGCGAGCCGCGGCTCCCCTACCGCGTCCGCGGGCCCGCCCATCCCCCTCGAACCCAGGAGACCCACATGATCACCGTTCTCCCGGCCCCTTCCCAGCAAGCCCCGCGCCTGGGGTTCCTCTCGCTGGAACTCACCTCTCGATGCCAGCTCATCTGCCCGTCGCACTGCTATGCGCAGGCCGGCCCGACACAGGGCCACGGCAGCATGAGCGAGGGCGACTGGCGCCGCGTCATCGATGAGGCTGCCGCCCTCGGCACGGACACGGTGCAGTTCATCGGTGGCGAGCCCACCCTCCACCCGGGCTTCACCGACCTGGTGCACCACGCCCTGGGCGCCGGGCTGCGGGTGCGGGTCTACAGCAACCTCTTCCGCGTGCGGGCCGAGCACTGGACGCTGTACGCCCGCCCCGACGTGAGCGTGGCAACCTCGTACTACAGCGACGATCCCGACGAGCACGACCGCATCACCGGCCGGCACGGCTCCCACGACTCGACCCGTGCGAACTTGATCGAGGCCGTCCGCCGCAACATCCCGGTACAAGTCGCCGTCATCGACCGGGGCAACGGGCAGCGCGCGCAGCAGGCCCGCGACGAGCTGCTGCAGCTCGGCATCCGCGACGTCACGGTCAGCCCGGTGCGGGCCATCGGCAACGCCGCGGTGTCGTCCACGCTCCCGTCGACGACTGAACTGTGCGGACGGTGCGCGGACGAGAAGGCCGCGATCCTCCCGGACGGGCGGGTCGCCGTGTGTGAGATCGGCCGGTTCCTGACCGGCGGCAGCGTCAAGAGTGGTTCCCTGGCCGCGGTACTGCGCAGTCCCCGCTGGGAGCAGCTCGCCGCGAGCATCCCCCGCAGCGCGGGCCCGTGCCCGCCGGACTGCTCACCGAACGACGACTCCTGCGGACCGTCCAGCGGCGGCACGTGCGACCCCGCAGCGGGATGAGCGCCCAGTACGAAGACAAGGAGGCAACACCCGATGGATGAACCGTGGGAGAGCCACGCGCGCAGGCTGGCCGGCGCAGTGGTCCGGCCGGAATCGCGCTGGTACGAGCCGATCGCCACCACCCCGCGCCACCTGCTCGTGCCGCGCTGGTGGGTCAGGGGCGAGGGCGGTCGGCAGATCCGCGACGGCTCCAGCGACCCCGGCGCGTGGATGCGCGCCGCCTACAGCGACCAGACCCTCGTGACGCGGATCGGCCCGCTCCACGCCGATCACGCCGAGCCGGGGGCCGTCGCCCGAGGCAGGACGACATCGTCGTCCACTATGCCAAGCCTGGTGGTGACCATGTACCGGTACGCGTCGCTCGGCGACGGCTGCCGCACGCTGGTGACGACCGGCACCGGGTACGGCACCGCCCTGCTGTGCCGGCGGATCGGCGCGGACCACGTCACCAGCGTCGACGTCGACCCTTACCTGGTGGAGGCGGCGGCCGAACGGCTCAGCTCCATGGGGCTGCACCCGCACCTGGCCGTCGCGGACCTCACCGAGCCGCTCGCCGGCCAGTACGACCGGATTGTGGCCACCGTATCCGTCCCCTGTATCCCGGCCGGGTGGCTCACCGCGCTGCGGCCGGGCGGGCGCCTGGTCACGACGATCAGCAACACGGGCCTGATCATCGTCGCCGACAAGACCGACGACGGCGGCGCCGCTGGCCACGTCGCATGGGACCGAGCCTCGTTCATGGCCACCCGCTCCGGCGACGACTACCCGGCCTCCACGCTGGACGGCGTCTTCGACACCGCCACCACCGCCGACGGCGAGGTCACCGTGTCACCGCTCCCAGTGCTCGACGTGGCGCAGGCGTGGGAGGTGTGGTCGATGCTGACCCTGACCGCGCCCGGCATCGAGCACCACACCGACACCGCCGACGACGGCAGCCGGTTCACGTGGATGGCCCACCCGGACGGGTCCTGGGCCCGCGCCCGCACCGCGCGGGGCGAGCGCACGACGACCGTGCACCAAGGCGGCCCGCGCCGCCTGTACGACCTGCTCGAAGAGATCCGCTGGCGGTGGATCGAGCACGGCGAACTCCCCGTCTACGGGGCGCACGTCAGCATCGCGCCGGAGGGGACGATGACCCTCTCCCGCGGCCAGTGGTCCGCGACCCTCGGCGGATGAACGCCCTCCGCAAGCGTCTACCCACTCCTGAAGAGGACAGCCCAGCGTGCGCAGTGCCTGGCGGCAGCGGCCCGTCTACGACCGGAACGCACCGGAGCGGACCGGTCCCCTGGTGGTCAACTACGACCTGGACCAGCTCAAGGTCGGCGAGAACCTGGTCGTGACGGGTCGGAAGGACGGTTCTGACCTCCACGACCGGGACATCGCGCCCGGCGACGGCTGGTGCCGATCGGTGTACGCGCCAGAATGCGCCTGGCCCCGGGGCGCGCACCTGTGCGTACTGGTCGAGTGGCATCCGGACCGCGTCGTCGGGTCGGACTGGGATGCGCGTCTGACGACGGTGACCGCCGGTCTGCGCTCGCTGGGCTACGTCGTCGAACGAGCGGGCCGGCCGGTGGACCCGGCGCAGGACTTGCGGGCCACCCTGCTCGTCTACCGCATGGAGCCGGGCAGGACACCGCCCGACCGTCCAGCTGGCGCCTGGACGCACGTGCCGCCGCGCCCGCGCACATTCGACTGGCGGAACCTCACCCCTGCGGGCCAGCTCAGGAAGATGCTGCAGCAGTTCGAGGCCGCTCGGTACGGCCGGCGCCTGGTGGTGTGGGACATCGAGGGTGCCCTGTGGCCACCGGAGGCATCTGTCTGCGCCCGTCTGCGCTGGCAGCCGACGCCGGGCGCCGTGAGCCCGCAGATCTACGACGTGTTCCGCCGACTCGCCTCCGACCTGAGGAGGGTCGGCTACCGGACCCAGTTGCAGGAGCGCCCCATCCCTGACGCCGTGCAATGGGTCGACGTGCTCGTGTACCGGGAAGCCGACCCCGTCATCTTGACCTGACTTCTTCCCGGCGGGCTTGGTTGCCGACATGGCCCCCAGCTCTCGGGCAGAGCACCATCCCCAGCTGGAGGGGGCGTCCACCGACGTCCTCCCCATGTTGGGTTCACCAAGCAGCCGTCCAGCGCTCACGCGACGCCACGCCTCTGGTCCTGGACGGCTACCGGGCCGCGGCTCTGGCTCCCCTGGGTACGCCACTCCCCTGGGCGTACCGCCAGGGCTGCGGCCCATCCAGCACAGGATGACGCAGGAGACCAAGGCCTGCGTACGCCCCACGCAGCTTCGCGTGCGGCAAAAGACCCGACGCGGCGGCCCGCCCCTGCCAAGAAGCAGCCGCCGCGCCGAGAACACCACCGATGCATCTCGCGTTCGAAGGAGAATCGCGTGACACCAACGACGGTGCCGGACATCGCCACCTTACGGATCGGCGTCCTCTGTGGAGGCGACTCCCCCGAAAGACCCGGTTCAATCGCCTCCGGTGAGCATGCAGCCAAGGCGCTGGCCGACGCAGGGCTCACCACCGAGCTGATCGACATCGCGGAGACGCCGCCGTCCGCATTGGCGGACCGGATCGACGTGGCCCTCCTCGGCCTGCACGGGCTGCACGGAGAGGACGGCAAGGTGCAGGGAGCGCTGGAAGTCGCTGGCATGCCCTACACCGGGTCCGGCGTGCTGGCGTCCGCCCTGGGCATGCACAAGCCCACCTTCAAAAACCTCCTCACCTTCGCGCACATCGACACCCCGCACTGGACCGTCATCGACCCGAACATCTCGACGGAATCGACGCTGTCCGTCGTCCGCAACACCCTGGGCTACCCGGTGTTCGTGAAGCCCAGCTCCGGCGGCGGCAGCCTCGCCGCGGGCATCGCTCACGACGAGGCCACTCTCCGGCGGATGATCGAGGCCACGATCCACGACCCCTACTCCGAGTACATGGTCGAGGAGTACATCCCCGGAATCCCGTGCACCGTCGGCCTGATCGAGGCCAACGGCCGCCTGGTGACCCTCCCCGTCCACGACGTCGAGTCGAAAAACGCGTTCTACGACTACGAGGCCAAGCACAATCCCGACCTGCGCATCGAGCACTGCCCCTCCATCCTGCCTGCCACGGCCACCGAGTCGATGCAGTACATCGCCCGGCGGGTGTTCCGGATGATCGGCGCGCACGGCGTGCTCCGGGTCGACTTCATGGCGGGAGCCAACGGCCGCGTCACAGTACTCGAATGCAACACCCTGCCCGGTCTGTCGCAGCGCGGGAACCTGGCCACCATGGCGAAGGCGGGCGGAATCCCGTACCCCGTCCTGATGCAACACATCGTCAAGACCGCGTTCACCAAACCCGCCTACCTGCCGTAGGCAAGACTGGGGCGCATGAGCGTCCCAACCACCCGACACCGTGTCCCCTACTACTCGCAGTGGGAATCGCGGGACCTGGTCCCCGACTTCATCACCGGCCGGCTCGACGCGGCCGATGACCCGCTGTGGCAGAAGTCCGGCGCCGACAGCCCGCAGGAGTACGCGTTCTGGGCCCCGCGCATGTGCGGCGTCGCCTGCCTGCGGATGGCGCTGGACTTCTGGCGGCACCCGGTGCCCTCCTCCGTACCGCTCGTGCGGGAGCTGTGCGAGGCCGGCGCCTACCTCCGTGACGGGGACACGGTGAAGGGCCTGATCTACCAGCCGTTCGCCGAGCACGTGTCGGCCCGCTGGGGACTCGAAGCCCAGTCGGTCCCCGAGCTGCCCGCCACCCGCATCCCCGAGATCATCGCCAGCGGGCGCCTGGTGCTGCTGTCCGTACACAAGACGGTCCGTACCCCTGATGTCGATCCGCCGAGCAGGGGCGGGCACCTGGTGCTCGCCGTCGGCGCCAACGAGGAGAGCGTGATGCTGCACAACCCGTCCGGATTGCCCGGCGCCTCACAAGAGTTCGCGTCGGTCCCCTGGCCGCGACTCGACCGGTTCTATGCGGGACGGGGCGTGATCCTCGGTGCCTGAGCAGACCGACGAACAGCTGCCCGAGAAGGAGCCGGGAACCCGGCGGATCGCCGTGCTCGGCGAGATGCTGGAGCTGGGGGACGAAGCGCCGAAGGCTCATTGGGATGTTGGTCAGGAAGCGGGCAAACTCGGCGTCGATTTCGTCATCGCGGTCGGGCAGAACATGGCCAAGCAGCTTGCCCTTGGCGCCGCCGACGCTGGAGTGGACGCCGCCATCGTCGCCGACAATTCGACCGCCACGGAACTGCTTAGCAAGATGCTGCAGCCCGGAGACGTGGTGATCATCAAGGGATCGCGAGGCGGCATGCGGTGGCAGATCGCGCAAGCACTGACCGGCCAGGAGATCACCGGCATCCTCAGCTAGGCAGCCCCGACGAGTAGTCGCCATACCCGGAGGAGGCGGTGTGTAGGGGTCGGGGACTCCGGCGAAGTTAACGTTACGGATTCCACTACTGCCACGTCTGCCGTGCCGGATGCAGATCCACGGTCTGCTGGTGGAAGAACAGGCCAGCGATTGCTGGCTTCCGCGCCGTGGCCGCCCGCTTCGACAAACTGAGCACCCCGTCGATGGAAGCACCCGTCACGGGTGTTCAATCGATCTTTCAGGCATATGTCTTCCACGGCACGGTGACCGTCACCGCGTTCCGGCTGTGGCTCCGCTCCTGAGTCCTGCTCGCCTGGTTTCGGTTCACCGTGCCTGCCGCAGGACGGGGCGGTTGGCGGATGTGTACTCGTCCGCGATGTTGAACACGCTGGCGCAGCGTGGGCATTCGGCCTGGCCGAAGAGGTGGGCGATTCCGTCGGCGAGGGCTTCGTGCCCGTCGCGGACGGCCGTCTCGTGCATCCACCGGCCGGTGCCGGAGAGTGCCTCGGGAGACGCCGGCCGTAGGTCGCGACGGTCCACGTCGCCCAGGTGCCAGTCCCGGATCGCTGAGTAGCGTCCGTGGTCCCCGATAGCGATCGTCACTTCCGCGGCGCAGTGGGGGCAGGCCAGGTGGTAGAAGTCGTCCGTGAAGTCCCCCAGGACGGCTGCCCAGTGGTACTCCTCCTTGGCCGCGAGCGAATCGAGGAAGGTCGCGAGGTAGTCGGCCGGCCGCGCTTGCAGGTGCCGGTCCAGCAGCTTGCAAAACTCCGCGATCGCGTCAGCGCAGTCCGCCAGCAGATCGTCGCAGCCGTGGTGTCCTGCCGCGCGTCGCAGGATCGCTCCGGCCAGTCCACGCGCCCGTGCGCTCTTCGAGGCGAGACGCACCAGGCGCGGCAGGGCGGCAAAGCTGGCGGGGAAGACGAGGTCGTGTTCGAGGACCAGCCGGTACCCCATCTCCTCCCATGCGTCGGCGCTGTCCTCCACCTCCACCCGTTCTAGAAGCACGGGAACGCGATCGACATCCCCGTAGCAGTCGTGCATCTGCGTCCAGTTCACCACCTTGGCATTAAAGCGCCCCATGGCAGCCACAGGGTGGATCCTCTGTTCCTGACCCACCGGACCGGCCCTAGTAGTCCTTCGCTAGGTTCCGGTTGACTTACCGGGTGGCCATTCAGAGGCGGGGGCTGAGGTGTCGGAGCCCTTTTTAGCCTGCACCACTGGCACACCGCCCGGCAGCAAGCCGAGAGGGAGCGCGCCGGTTTCGTGACCACAGCGCCTGCACCGGCCGATCGCTCATGACCCACTGGACACCCACCGCACTACCGCCGCCACGCCCAGCATCACAGCCGGTACCGTCCACGGCCACCGCATCACCCGCCGCACGGAGGGCGCCAGCCACAGCGCTCCCACCGCGCCTGCCGAAACGACGGCCAAACCACAGGCCAGTTCGATCCCGCCGTACGCGGCCTGGTCCCAGTCGCCGTCCGGACGGGTGATGATCGCCAGCCAGAGGAAGAACGCCGACGCCAGGGTCAGCAGCACCACCGGAACGGCGAGGATCACGCGGAGCAGGCGGCGGTCGTCGTCGGGGTGGTGCGGGCGGTCGTCCACCGGGTGACGGGATTGGCTGCTCTTCTGCTTGTCGCCGGTGTGCGAGGGTTTCGAGGACTGCATCAGCGGATCGCGTTCCTTGCCTGGTCGAGGTGATGGGCGAAGTCGCGACCATAACGTTGTGCCTGGTCGTTCTCCCAGTACGGTCCCCCGTTGTACCGTGCGGCCAGCTCCTGTTGCTGCTCCACAGTCATTTCCTCCGGGGGTACGTCGGCGAAGTCGCTCTCGGCCTTGAGCTGGGCGAGGTACTCGGTGGCGATGAAGATGTTCTGTCCCGGGTCCTGGAGCGCCTTCTCCACCATGGCTCGCTGCTGGTCGGTGAGGTTGTCCGGGTCGTAGCCGAGCACCTCGGCACCACGCCGTACCTGGATGGCGATCGGTCCGAAGGACGTCTCGTCAGGGTGGCCACCCAGCCGTGACGGCAGGTTCTCCGGCCCGATGGGGCTCAAAGGGGAGTGCGCCTGTTCCCGGATGGTGTCGGTGATGTCGTCGAGCGGGCCGGGCTGGCCTGCGATCTCCTTCCAGGCGATGCCCGCCACCATCGACGGCGGCAGCCCGGAGTTGTGCGCAGCGGCCTTGATGATGTCCTTGTTGGCCCGGATCCACTCGGTTTTCTCCTGGTCACCGGAAGGCGGAATCCAGTAGCTGTCCGTCGCGCCTGGCAGTGAGGCGAGCTGCATCCGGATGTTTTGGAGCGTCGGGGAGACCAGCTCCTGCCCGGCCGCCGGGTAGTAGTCCTGCTTGGGACCGCTGCCCAGTAGTCGGGTCGCCGGGTTACTGCCGGCCTCGGTCGCCTCGCGCCGGAGGTCGGGCATGGCAGCGGCGACGTCCACCCGTTCGGTGAGGAATACCTGAAAGTCCGGCACCAGGTCGTACGCCTGCTTGAGCTCGTGGACGCAGAGGCCGCGGGCCTCCTGCTCGGTGGTCCGCGCGAGGTTGAAGTCGCCGCCCGCCGCGTCGTGCAGCCGGTCGGCCTCGTCCCGGATGTCGTCGACGTCCATGGTCAGCTCCGCGAAGAAGTCCAGGACACCGGTGGTATCGCGCATGTCCTCCCATTGCCGCATTGGCTCGGCCTCCTGAGCCGTGCGGGTGATCGCGGTGCCTTTGGTGTGGATCAGGTCCGCAAGGGCTTGCTCGTTGACCAGGCCATTGGAGTAGTACGCCTTCGCCAGCGTCAGTGCCTCCGCGTAGCGACGCAGCGCGCCCGCGGCGTGCCCGTAGGCCTCGGCGAGCTCGTCGACCAGACGGCGGCCCTCGGTGAGCCTGGCCGTGTAGTTCGCGCTGCCCTCGCTGCGCCACTCGGTGTGCTTCTCCGCCCGCTCCGCCGCAGGAGCGACAGCCGTCAGAAGAGCCTGGATACGACGAAGTTCATCCGCGTTGCGCTCCACCAGCGGCGGATTGCAGTTCTCCAGGAACTCGACGTCCTTGCGGTAGCTCAGTCCGTCGCTCATCGGGTCCCCGGCGATACGTATCGGCCGTCGAGCACGGCCGCCAGGAACCGTCGGGCGGTTTCGTCCTCGATCGCCGCGAAGTCCCCGCCGACCGTCCGCAGACGGGTCGACAGTGCCGCGAACAGGGCCATGGTGTCCATGAACTGGTCCTCAGCGAACTCGGCGAAGCGCTCGACTTGACGTGCCACGTCACCGTGCGTCCTGGGTTGCCGCGCCATGGTAGTCAGCTCGGCGTCCGGGCGCCCTTCGTGGAGAAGCCCGGCGATCTCCACGAGCAGGTTGGCATTCCCGTTGATGGAGTCCGCCTTCGCCACCAGATCCACGCCCGTGGCGACCGGCGCGCCTCCGCCGGAGTCCGCCGGCAGTTGGTTGAGCCGCATGCCGCCCTCGGCCTGCCGTGCCAGCGCATCGGCTTTCAGCTGCGCCCATTCCTGCTCGAAGGACACCCCGTCTCCTTCTGTTCCGTCCGTGTCTCGTCATTGTCTATTCACGTTCCGTGGACCGGAACGGGTCTGAGGGCGAGTGGAGAACCGCCGCCGGTCAGCTCGCCAAGATGCCGGACGTGGGCGTCTTCCCCGCTTCTCCCGCCTTGGGTACACGCCGGTGCCGCGCCGCAACTCAGAGCGTCTATGGACTTGGCAAGGCGGACCGGGACTCTCACGTGGTTCTGGCCGGGCAGTTGTTGCTCGCGCGGCACACGGAGGACCCCGTGCCATTCAACAACTGGCTGCAGGACGGCTCGGCATGCTTCCCTGCCGCCCCGGTGAAATTGCGCTGCTGGGCATAGCTGCGGACGACGTCGTAGAGCCGGCCTTGACGCTGCGTTGCGGAATGTGGCCACTACAAGCAGGCCTGCTGTGACCTCGTCATCGGGACTTGACACACGAGCTCACCCCGATGCTTTGGGAGAGGTGAGCTTATAGGAGCGCAGGGGCTGGTGCTCCCCTGTGCGCCCATGCCTCAACCTACGTGCAGCCAGGGCCAGTAAACGAGTGAGCAGGCGACCGCGGCTGCGCTACGGTCTTCATTAACTCACGTTAGTTCACGTTCGTCGTAAGGGGAGGATCATGACCGCACGCCGTCTGTCGAAGCCCTGGCGTCTCGTCGTCTCGTCGCCCGACGGCCCGATCTGCAGGCCTCAACACTCAGAGGCTGCTGCCCGGGACGCCGCGGAGTCGGAGAAGCAGACCACCACCGCTGACCGCATCATCGTGCAGAAGTGGGACGATGGCCGCTGGGACGAGTGGCTGCGCTGGGTCCGCACCGACAGCACCTGGCACGCCAAGTAGGAGGCACCATGCGCATCACCGTTACGGTCGATGACCCCACGCCCGAGTTTCAGGGCAAGCTCCTCGCTCTCCTGGCCGACCACGCCCCAGACGTCGAAACCGACACGGCCTGGACCGAGGAACGCGCCACCCAGTACTACCGGATGCTGCCCGCCCGGGCTCGACGCATCGTCAAGGAAGCCGTGCAACGGGGCGGCATGGTTCCAGCCGACGCCCTCCGCGACAAACCCGACGACAGCCTGCGCGGCCACAGCGCGCCGCTCAGCCGAATCCTCCAACGCGGCAAGATGCTCAAGCGCTGGCCCGAGGCTATGAAGCAGCCGGTAACGGGAGTCGGGCCCGGCTTTGGAAAGGTTGAGGGATACGAGATCTCTGCCGACCTCATCACCGTGTTCAAGGCCGCGATCCGCAACGTAGAAGGGTGAGGCCACCGAACTGGGCAGCCGCGAGAAATACGTCCTGTCGAGATCGGCAACGTCGATGGGGGCTCTCCCGGCGGTGGGAGTCGAGTAGGACAACAGGTGGCTGTTCATGTGGATCAGGATGAAGACGAGATGCCGCCGTGGCCGATGACATCATCGCCGGTGTGTAGAGCTGCGAGGTCGATCCGGCGGTCGGCCTCGCTCAGGCTGCCGAGGCAGGTGCTGCCCTCCAACTGGTGCCGCTAGAGGTTCGTCTAACCCGATGCGTGGCTGTCCCTCTACGGCACGATGTCCAGACAGTTGTCGTGCGCGAGTCCCCGGGGCAGCCGGGAGGGGAGGCATAGCGAGATGCTCGACGAGCCCGAGCTCATCTTCGTGCATCACGCAGGACACCCAGACGATCAGTGGGCGGAGTGGGTCGCGTGGCAACTCGAAGAAGCCGGCTACCAAGTCGAGTTGGAACTATGGCATTGGCGAGCTGGTGACGATGTCGTCACGAGGATGAACGCGGCATTGGAACGTGCCTCTGCGCTCGTAGCTGTGATCTCGCCGCACTACTTCGAACCTGAGCGCAACACTGAGTTCGTGTGGGGACCAGTGGTCGGTCGCCGCGGTCGGCTGATCCCGGTGGTGATCCGGCCGCTTGAGAATCACCTGCCGGCGATTTTGTCCTCCCGCCTTGCCGTGGAACTGCACGGGCTCGATGAGGACGCCGCAACGCGGGCGTTGATCCAGGCTGTGAAAGGTTCCAGTCCACCGCATTCGCGACCTGACTATCCCCCAAGGATCCCGAACCGGCGGCAACCCCGCTACCCTGGCAAGTCTGCCGACCGTCTGACCACAACGCAGGATAACGCGGACCGGAGCGGTGGGCAGATAACAAGAACAGCTCCCGTAGGACTACTTGCCGGCGACCGTGGTCACAGTGTGGACCACGTCCCTCGTCACGAGGCCGTTCACAGGCCGCCGCGACAGGACTGGGCCGCAGAGCCTCTCGGACGCCCCATCAGAGAACTCGACCCGTACCAACTTGAGGTCCACCGTGCGATTGAAGTGCGGGGCGCTCAGGGGTTGCCTGCCTATCTGGAGCGCCAACACGACAAGCGGCTGCAAGCCGTCGTCGCCCAGGCTGTCGCAGGGAAGAGCCAGTTCGTCATGCTGGTCGGGACCTCGTCGTCGGGAAAGACCCGTTCGTGCTACGAAGCTCTGCGGCTCTTGCCTGATGACTGGCGTCTATGGCACCCCTACAACCCCGACCGGCGCCGCGCGGTGCTGGCCGATCTCGAGCACGTTGGGCCGAAGACGGTGGTGTGGCTCAACGAGGCGCACCACTATCTGCTTGACTTTGAGCACAGCGAGGCCATCGCTGCGGGGCTTCGTTCCCTGCTCAGCGATGACGGTCGCGCGCCAGTCCTCGTTCTGGGCACCATCTGGCCCGGTCCTGGCTACTTCGATGAGCTGCGCAGCAAACCGCCGCTGCTCACGGCTGTGCAAGCTGGACTTCCCGAGCCGGCTGTTCAGCGAGATCCTCTCTCCCAAGCCCGGCTCCTAGTGGTCGGTCATGAACTGCATGTGCCGACCTCCTTCTCACCTGAAGAGGTCGAGCGGCTTAAGCAGTCGAGCGATCCCAGGCTCGTCGATGCGGCTCAGTCCGCCCGCGACGGCATGGTCACCCAGTACCTGGCAGCTGCTTTCGAGCTCGTCGCGCTCTACAACCACGCTTCTCCAGCTCAGAAAGCTCTTCTAGATGCTGCGGTCGATGCCCGACGTCTTGGGCATCCCGAACGCCTGCCTCTCCCCTTTCTGCTCGACGCGGCAGAGGCCTACCTGACGGATACTGAGTGGGACTTGTTGCCGGACAACTGGCACCAGCTCGCACTCGCCCAGCTGGCATCACCCGTCAAAGGGGTGCAGGGTCCGCTCTATCTGGCGAAGCGTCCCCGAGGCTCGTACGCCATCGATGAACCAGCGCCCGAGCCCGCCTACAGGGTGGCTGATTACCTCTTGGACCACCTCCGTGCGGTGCGGCGCACACAGCCCGTTCCCGCACTGTTCTGGCAGGCTGCCTTACGTCACTGTGCCGGACAAGCCGCGAAGGACTTGGCGGTGGCAGCTGCAGCACGCGGTCTCAAGCAAGTGGCTTGCCTGCTGTGGGCGCAGGCTGGTGAGTTTTCTGAGGTCGGCCGCCAACTCGTGGAGGCCTATCGCCTCGACGATGCTCTGCCCTGGTTCAAGGAGGCCTACGTGTCAGGCGATCTCAGGGCTGTCGGCACAGCCGTGGAAGAGCTTGTGCTGGCGGACCGAGACGATGACGCCGCTGCCTGGTGTGAAGCCCTTCCCGGCGTGACAACCGCCGAGGCAGCGCGATGGGCCGCAGAAGCCATGGCTAAAGCAGGTCACATTGACGTCGCGCTCCCATGGTTCGCACGAGCTGCCGACAACGGTGACACCAGCGCATGCCTGTCCGCAGCGGAGGCCCTGGCGGACAGCGGACGCAGGACCGAGGCACTCCCCTGGTTCGAACGTGCAGCCATGGCCGACGACTCTCATGTCGCCGATGTCGCAGCTGAATGGCTGTCCGTGATCAATCTCCCATCCGGCAGGCATCGTCTCGGGACACGGCCCGAACCGACTGAAAGTGCCCGTATTCATAACAACCTACCTCTGGGAGAGGTGTCGCAATGGGCGAATCATGCCTTCCGCCAACGTCAGCCTGTCGCGGCACTGGTCAGGGCGCAGCAGTTGGTGAGGCAGGGGCAGTTGGAGCAGGCGTTGAGCGAGGCGGAGAAGGCGGCCGCAGAGGGTGAGATGAGCGCCCTGTACTGGGCAGGGCAACAGCTCGCTGATGTCGGACGGTGGACCGAAGCCTTCACCTGGTGCAGGCGCGCTGTAGCCGCCGGCAGTGAACTTGCTGCCCATCTTGCCATCGTCTGCCTTGAAGAACTCGGCCGAGATGATGACGCCCAACACCTGGAGCAGTTTGGATGGACTGCTGAGGGTGGTATCGCTGGCCCATGGCCGCTACATCCGACGGCTTCGGCTGAGAATGAGTAGGACGAGGCTGCGGGTGGCTCCCTCTATGAGGGATCTGCACCGGGCCCCCTGAACCGACAGCGTTACCGCACGCCGCAGCCCTTTTCGCGTATTGCACTATGCGCCCCGCCGGAAGAACGCCGTCTCACGGCTGGTCTACCGTTCGTATAAGCCAGCGCTGGAACCGTTAAGGCGTGGGAGCTGTCCGGTGCGAAGTCGGCTGTCCGCCGCACCGTGGTCATCGCCGACGCCGGCTACCGAGCGGTCGGCGTGGTCATCCGGCACCGCTGCGGACGCGGCCAGTGCTGAGTGGCCGACCTGGAAGGAACACAATGCCTCTCACCACGAGGTCCGCGCCCGCGTCGACCACGTCTTCGCCCGCATGAAAGTTCTCCGCGGCTGCCGGCTGGAGGGCGACCGGCGTCCAAAACGCCGTGCTCAATATCGCGCCTGCACAACCTCAATATCGCGGGGTGACCCAACAAAGCGGGTCACCCAGCACGGCAGAGATCATCTACGGGACAACGCTTAGTACCACTTCTTCGTGCACGCCCAACTGCCGCCGGCGCCGTCGTAGTGCTCCACGCAGGGGCGGGTGGCGAGGCTGGCGTTCACCATCGTGGTGTAGGCCGCGTAGTTCGGAGACGCGTTGAACACGTAAGGGCTGCCGTTCCTGACGTCCAGCTTGCCCCTCCAGTTGGAGTTCGCAGCGGATTCGAAGCGCGCCCATACAGCGTTGCACTTCTTTGAGTACCGCATCTGAACGGCTGGTCCACCACCGGCCGACCGGGCTACCGCACCTGAGGGGGTGACAGCGTCCTTGGCGCAACCCGTCGCGTTGGGGTTCTTGCCGTTGCAGGACGCCCCCTTGCAGGCGGGTGGTGCCGCGGCTTGTACGGAAGCCTCGGCTGGAGCGGTCACGCCCAGCGCCAGGACAGCGAGAGTGCTTGCCAGGAGACGAGGAAGCCGGTGAGTAGCCAAGGAGACCCCTTTCGTGCGCTGTACTGGGGTACAGCGCGTCGCGTTCAGGTTCACGCGGTAGGTGATAGCCAGCATGTACGCCGTGTAGACCAGGGTGGGGTGCTGATCACCGCAAAGAGTGGCCGCGTCCCAAAACTTGGTGTGGTGGGTGACCCGGCTGAGAGGTGACAGCCGGGGCGTCGAGTTGACGGCGGGCCTGCGCATCCCAACTGATCGTCATCTTCATGCCGCAGCCGTACGGCTGGTCGTGGCGGCACCTATGCTGATCTGCCCTTGAGCGTGGACAGTCGGCTCGTCCCACACCCGTGAGGGAAGGCGTCCGCAGTGACGTGCGCGCTTCCCGAGCCGATGCTTTCCCTCCCCTGTGGACCCCCCTGCCCTGCTCGCCTTCCTCTGGGCAACCGCTGGTCCAAATGAAACTGCCTGAAGACTTGTCCCGTAGGTGGTTCCGTGGTCGGTGGCTTCAGAGGAATAGCAGTGGAACGTCCTTCTCGATACAGAGCCGCAGAACGCTCGCTAACTGGCGTGCGTCCTTGATGTGCTGCTGGAGGATCGGGTGGCCGCCTTCCCGTGCCCACTGTTCAGTGATCGCCTCCAGCCGGACCAGCATCGACGCGCACTCGGTAGGTGAGATGTCGTCACCGCCGGCATCCGAATGATCGAGGAGTGGCTTCAGAGCGGTGGACACGTCGCTCCACGGCCGCTCGCCGCCGTAACCCCACATCTGAGAGAGGACGAACCCCTCAGCCTCGGCCAGACGCCGCCGGAACCCGGCAAAGCCGCTGTAGGACCAGGAGACATCTGGACTGCTGTTGTCTCCATCCCCCGGGAAAACAACCAGCCCCATGTGCCCTCCTCCCAGCTTGCCCAGCACACAGGATCGAGGGCATGGGGCAACGTCGGCAACTGAAATGAGCTTGGCGTGGCTGGTGTGATCACGGCGTCGGAGCAGTCCTGTATACCCTGCTCACCGGGCTGAGCCCGCGGGCTTTCGCCAAGCTGGGGACGACTCTGCGGCGCGAGGGTGCGGACGCGGTCCGCAGGGGCCCGGCCGTGCAGCCTTCGCGTGGAGGATCGGCCCTGCTGGTCGCAAGCTGCGGTCGAGCCCGCTGCGACCGCGCGGCCCGTCCGCCGGTGACTGCTTGGCGGCGCAGGCAGGGCGTGACTGCAGATTCGCCAGCGACGGCTATGGCACTGCTGCATCGACCCGGCCTAACGGGCTGACCAGTGGGGAGGGTGCTCGGTCCATGCTCGTGCCGCACCGGCGAAGTCATTACGCCGTAATAGGGGCTCCTGCTGCCCCATTCCAGCTACAGTCAGCGGGATCTCACCATCCCCCGGGCGTTCAGCCGTCACCTGCAAGGTACCCTCGTGGGTGATTCACAGAATGTGAATCACCGTCTCTGAGGCAGACTGGACCCCATGCCCCGTTCTGCCCGGAAGTCGCCGGACCCTACAAAGCCCCTGGTCAGAGCATCGAAGCGGGTCGGCCACCTTGATACAGCAGCGATGATTGGTGAGCTTCGTCAGCTACACGAAGAGGCTGAGGACCAGCACATCGGCCGGATGCCGACCGACGACGAGCTCTATGGAGCCCTGCTCTATCTGGAAGTCAACGCCCGCGCGCTGAGGAGCGAGACGGCACGCCGTCGCGCCGCGATCACACGGGTGCTTCTATGGGAGTACCTCCGCGAGCAGGTCGACCTCCACCAAGCCCGGGCCATCGAAGATGCTCGTGCCGCACAGGTGGAATGGGCGGAGCTGGCCCCTGCCCTCGCCGTCAACGCGGCCAACGCCGCCTACAACAAGGCGAAGCGTTTGCGGGCTGTCACTCTCGTGGACGAGCCGCACAGCGACCGGCCTGTGCGCCGCACGCCCGAGGCCGTGCGTGAAGCTGAGCGGAAAGCCGCTGCCCGAGCTGCTGCTGAGCGCCGCGCCCAAGAGGAGGCCGCCCGTCGGCACGCCTTGCTGGAGCCCGTGGCACAACGTCTGATCAAACATCGCACTGGCCTCGATGATGACGAGGACATCACCTTTTGGCTGGACCAGATCGAGGCCGTACTTCCCAGCTGCCACACCCCGACTCAACTGCTCAGCCTCAAGACCTATGTCGAGGCTCTCGTCCGCGAGGCGCGGAGTATCGAGCGCAGCACCGCTCAGCCAGCCGCGACGACTGCTGAGGCGCGGCAGGCCCTCCAAGCGGCTACCGAGCTGGTCAGTTGACGCAGTCCCTGCTGAACCCTGGGTCCTAGTGTGCTGTTCCGGGACCTTGGTGACGCGCGTGCTGGATGCTTGACGAGGTGAGGGGGATGTTCGGGAATCCAGTCGCCGGTCGTGTGACTCACCTGCGATGGTGTCCGGCATGGATTCCGAGCCGCGTACTGATCTCGCTCGTCACCATGACCCAGGGGTTCCGTTGGCCCGGTTCGCGGGTCAGATGCTTGTGATCTGTCCGCGTTGCGGAGGCCGCGCTCTCGTGACCCCCCGGCCAGGCATTTCTGAGCTCAAGTACTACACCGAGCTCTTGTTCCAGCCGCGTCGTCTGACTTGTGGAGGGTGCGGTGCCGTCGCCGACTGGAGCCCTGAGGTGCGAGGGGCTGGGCTGGTCGGCGTGGTGCTGGCTGGTAGTGAGGATCCGTTCTTCCAGCGGCCTCTGTGGCTGCAGACCCGTTGCGTCCGTCAGATCTTGTGGGCCTACAACGAGGAGCCCGTGGTCGAGCTGTCCGACCATGTTGGCGCGCAATTGCGAGAGCGTGGCGGCGTACGGCCGACGAGGGCGATGTTCGCTCGGCTGCCGACGTGGATGAAGAGGTCGGACAATCGCTCGGAGGTGCTGGCCGGCCTGGAGACACTGCGGGAGCTGACCAAACGGACGGCACCGGCCGACCGCTCCGATGTCGCGCACGGGCGCGGTGACCGCCCACGAGCCCACAGGTGTATGCACTTCCGGGGCGGCCCTATGAGACCTGAGAGCCCCGGTCAGGTTCGAGTTGTGGCCACTCCCCCGCTCCCAGCCGTGATCACGACCGACATGGACTTTTGGCCTTGGCCGCCGACCAGGTGCAGCTCGGTGGGTGAATCCGCCGCGTGAGCGTCCCGGTCCGTGATCACCCGGCTCGTTGAACATGGACGCGGCGGTTCCTCCTGGACTTCACCCTTCTTCCGAGCCTGGCCGCATGCTGATGAGCGCGGCCCACCGTGGAGCCGACGCCCAGGTCACACACGATCGCACCCTTGGCACCGGCCAGAGCCTCGAGAGGGGTGAGTACTTAATACCAGGTGCCGTCCCGCTGCCATCGGCTGGGCAAGTCACGGGACCCTCCCCACGGCCCGTACTCACCGGACACATCCCGTCACAGAGAACCGGTCCGAACTCCGAACTCGTATGCCGTCGATCAACTGCTGCCGAGACCATAAGGGCGGCCGGCTTGCCCTCGAGCCTGGGTCAACAACGGCTCCGACATCGACCAGCGCTCGTCCGTGAACTCCCCGCCCCATGAACCGAGAGCATTCACCGCTCAAGTTCCACTTTCGAGGCACGGCGTGGTTCAAGCTGCCGTAGCCAACGCCGAGAAGCTCGCCAGGACGCATGCCGCTCGACTACTGCGGGGGCAGACAGCCCATCGAGGTGGTGTCTCACCCCGGTGATGGAAGGGCACCGGGCCAGCCGCCCTCGGCTGCCCCATCGCAACCGGTGGCGGTGCTGAATCCGCCGCGAACGGAGTCCGATGTCGGGTTCCAGGGTCGCATCTCGACTTCCCACGGCCGGGGGAGGCCCTATAACGGCGTCATTGCCCGGACTGGCACGTTCCCGACTACGTGGTTACCCACGCACCTGACCGTGCGCCATCGGTGGATGTGGCTGCACCTCTCCCGTCATTCGTGTCTACCAGGCAAGCACGGCAGCACCGGGACGTACTTGCTGGTGCAGGGGTTCCCGTAGCGCACAGGTTGTTCGGCTGTGACCGCCCGGCGCTGCTCTAGCCCACGGTGCCCGCACCGCCGGAGCAGCGCCTGATGCCGGTCCCGCTGCTCAACGGGCAGCACTGGGAGAACTTCGGCTCATCCGTACGGTGCGTGCTTGCGGGAAGACCCACCCCGCTGAGGTCCCAAGCGAAGGAGCCCACCTGCAAGTCTGCGCGGAGCTCTGGAAGGGGGTGCACACCCGCGTGAGCGGTGTCGTCTCCGTCTCGTCCAAGGAGGGCGGGATGGCCGACCACACCTGACGTCCTCCGAGGGGTGAAGCCGCCTGGCACCAGCCGCGACGTCGACTGCGCGCTCGCTTCGGCCAGAGCTCCCCACTCTGGGACTGTCACGGGGTGATGGCCCGATCGCTGACCGAGGCCGAGAAGCCGACGCAACCGCGAGCCGCTGGTGCTCGCCGAGGGCACCAGGTGCCCCCGCTCCCGTTGTTCCGCGGGGTCCCTGGCCGAGGCCGGCTGGTGGTCGCAAGGACTACGCCGTCGGCGGCTGGGTAGAGGCGCTGCCCCCGCGATCCGCCATCTTCGACCTTGATCGTCCCGGTCGGCGCGGGAACCGCCTCCAAGACGCCCCCGACAGGTCCTCTCCCGATGCAGCGGGGAACTGCGGATCACTACGGCAGCATTCCGGCGACTTGTTCCGCGTCACCGGCAACGTGGTCCAGCGGCAGCTGCAGCGGGAACCTGCCCGTCTTTCCGTCGACGTGGCGGTCTCGGATCAGGTCCCCCGCTAGCCGTCTGCGGCTGTCCAAGCTGCCTGTGCCCGGGGTGCGCTTATTACGACGTAATAGCGTGAGGCCGCCCTTCGCAAGGCAAGGTGAGGGGGCGCCTATTACGTCGTAATGAGCCCGAGCGCTGCTCGAGAAGGCCCAACAAGTCATGCCAGCTAACGTGTCGATGCTGTAAAAGATCAAGGACGTTAGTAAGGTGTCTCGCATGAGTTCTCCAGCCACCTCCAGCGACCGCGAGAAGGTCGTTTCCAAGCTGCCGGGATGGCTCCGGCAGAACCTGAAGATCAGAGCCGCCCAGTACGGCGTTGAGATTCAGGCTGCCGTCGAGCAGGGCATCAGAGACTGGTGCAGCCTGGCGTCCACCACGTCGGCCATCGACACCTCCGGCGCCGACTCCTTCTCCACCTTCCTGCCCCCAGGTCAGTGGGAAGAGTTCCGCCAAGTCGCCGCAGACCGCGGCGTCTCACTCATTCAGGGCCTGGCCCAGTCCGTCCAGCTGTGGCTCGACTCCAATCCGGCACC
The DNA here is from genome assembly GCF_002154375.1 of Streptomyces glaucescens. Taxonomy (GTDB): domain Bacteria; phylum Actinomycetota; class Actinomycetes; order Streptomycetales; family Streptomycetaceae; genus Streptomyces; species Streptomyces glaucescens. The sequence goes on from NZ_MUND01000066.1 coordinate 22,484, forward strand.
GGACGTCGCGCGGCCGGAGATCACTCGGCGCATCATCGTCTGCAACCAGAAAGGCGGTGTCGGCAAGACAGCGATCACCGCTGGGCTGGGCGAAGCACTCGCAGAGGATCCCAACACCCTCCATGCTGTGCGAGTAGCCAAAGCACTTGCCAAGGCCCTGCGCGCGAGCGAGTCAGCATCTGAGGACGCCACCGCCAACGACCCGCTGGAAGTCGAGAACCTGCCCGGTCTGGGACTGCGTGTCCTCCTGGTCGACTTCGACCCGCAGTGCCACCTCACCAATCAGCTCGGGGCCGCGCCTCTGCCCATGCATGGCGACAGCCTCACCAACCACATGGCGGGGGACCCCAAGGGCGACCTGCGTGACCTCATCGTCTCCATCGACGAGGGCAAGTTCGGCGGGCGTCTTCATCTCCTGCCCGCCTGCAACGATGCCTTCCTCCTCGATGTACGCCTGTCTGCCGTGCGTGCCAGGGAAGCCGCCCTTGAGCGCGCCCTCGCCCCGCTCGAGGCCGATTACGACGTAATCGTCGTCGACTGCCCGCCGAGCCTCGGCCTGAGCATGGATGCCGCCGCCTACTACGGCCGCCGCCGTGACGGCGAGAAGCCCGGCCAGTCCGGAGCATTGATCGTCGTGCAGGCAGAGGACAGCTCCGCCGATGCCTACGACCTGCTCACCACGCAGATCGACGATCTGCGGAGCGATCTGCAGGTGGACATCGACTACCTCGGCATCGTGGTCAACCTCTACGACTCCCGTCGTGGCTTCATCGCCACCTCCTCCCTGCAAGGGTGGGTGGATATAAAGGATCCCCGCGTCGTCGGCCTCATCGGGGACCTGAAGGAACAGAAGGAAGCAGTCCGGATGAAGCAGCCGCTGCTGTCATACGCTCCCAGGTCACAGCAGGCGATCGGTATGCGAGCACTCGCCAGGGAGATCGCATGAGCAAGGCCGATCAGCTGGGCAGCGGCCGCTTCGGTGGGGGAGTGCGCCCTGTCAGCGCCCGTCGGCAAGCCGTCGCCGCCGCTACGGGTGTTCCCACCGAAGGTGTCGCCCCGCCCACCGAGCTGCCTCCGCACCTCATCAGCCTCAACCCGGACAATCCCCGTTCCAGCCTTGGTGACCTCACTGACCTCGTCGGCAGCCTGAAGACCCACGGTCAGAAGCAAGCCATCACGATCATGAACCGGGACGCCTACGTCAAGGCCAACCCTGACCGCGAAGGCGAACTCGAACCCGACACGCTGTATGTCGTCATCGACGGCAGCAGCCGCCTTGCCGGCATCCGAGAGGCGCAACTGCCCACGGTCAAGGTCATGGTCAGTGACGACCAGGGCAACACCCCGGAAGAGCTTCTCGAATCCGCCCTCGTCGCCAACATCCACCGTCAGGATCTCGCGGAGATCGACGAAGCCCGAGCCCTGCAGCGGCTCCTGGCCATCCATGGCAGCCAGACCGCCCTCGCCAAGCGGCTGCACCGATCCCAAGGCTGGGTGTCCCAGCGCCTCGCCCTGCTGAACCTCTCTCCCGAACTGCAGGCTCGCATTGGTCAGGAACCAATCGACCTGCTGCGGGCGGTGGGCAACAAGCCCCAGAAGGAGCAGGAAGCAGCCCTGGAAGGGTTGAAGGCCGAACGCGCACGCAAGGAAGCGCAGAAGAGGGAGGGCTCCAAGACAAAGCCGGTGAGGAAGGCTGCCTCCCACGGGGAACAGTCCGCGAAGACCCAGAGCCATTACGCCGTAATAAACGATGCCGAGTCGGACGGCTCGTCATCGAGCCTGCAGACACAGCAACCCGCTGACAAGGAGGCAGTGGGGCAGGCGGTCCCGGAGCCCCGAACGGACTCGTCAGCACCGGTCACTGATCAGAGCGCTGACGAGGACCGGCCGATCCGCAAGGTGCCGTACGACCAGCCAGGCGCCCTCGCCATGCTGCTGGACGCAAAGATCGAGAGCAACGACGTCTTCTTCGAGCTTCTGCGGTGCCTCGGCGCCAGAGGCCTGCAACGGGATGCCGCCCGCCTAGCCGATCTGGGACAAGCCTTGACGGAAGAAGCCACTTCACAGGTGGGCTGATCCGGGAGGATCTCCAACCAACATTACGGGCCAGCTCCTGCGGGAGCTGGCCCTTGGTGTGAGGGCCGTCGGGCAGGCGGTCAGCTCATGCACGTGCCGCCGCACCCGGCGTGCACACCTCGGCATGAAGGGACCAGTGCGCACAGCGCAGCGAGCCCGCCCAGCGCTGACGACCTAGGCGTCTCTTTCGGATCTTGCCCGTCGAGCCCGCGTCTCCCCCAGCTACCTGGGGGGACCAAGATCCGGTAGAGGCGGCCTAGGGTTGGGCCATGAGCACGGCAGACGACGACCGCATCGCCCTCGACCTCCTCGACGCCCACCTGGAAGAGCTGTGGCGGGCAGCCGACGAACTCCAGCGGGGAAACCGGGCCGTCGTCCCCGAGGCACCGCGCGAGCTGGTCGGGGCCGCTGCGGACGATGCGGCCACGGAACTCCTGCGGTGGGGGTACGGAGAGCTGGCCGGCATCCCGCGCTTCCCGGCCGACGTGTTCGCCCGCAGCATCGGCTGAGCCCTCATGGAGCTGCGGCGGCGCCGCAGCCCCTGGAACGCGGCGGCCCTGCGTCTGTTGGACGACGCGTACGTCTTCCTCGCCACCGGTCCGCGCCGGCACGAGGACTGGGTCGAGGACGTCCTCGCCGTGATGCACCGCGAAGTCCCGGACCCGCGCGGCTGGCTGCGGATGGACGCCAACCGCACCAACAACGCCCGCTGCGCCGTGCCGGCGTACCCCTTCGAACCACCGCCCGCCGCCGGGTTCCGGGACCGTCTGCACGAGCTGGAGCCGGCGGCGGCCGTCACTGCGCTCGCCGTCATGGCGGAGGAATGGGGCTGCGGCCAGCCCTTGGGGAACTGGCCCGAGCGCGACGCCCTGCTGGCCGACGCGCGGTTCCTACTGGACCGCTATGGCCCGGACGCCCGGTTCTGGACGAACGCCATGGACGCGGCCTCGGACCCCGCCCGGGACTTCGTCCAGGCCGGCCTCAAAGGGACCAGGGCCCACGGCTTCATTACGGGCGAGTACATCAACGGCCTCGACCTGTTCGAAGAACTGGGCCTCATCGTGGTGTCCGGCGACGAGGTCGGGGTCTTCTGGTCCTTCGGCGCGCACTGACGCCGACCCCCCGGGGCACGCAGACCGTCCACCGCCCTCGCACGTCACTCCTAGCCCCGGCCGCGCAGCCGGCGCCCCCCGCCGAGGAAACCGCTGCTGCCCGCGAGCTCGCCCACCCACGTACGCGACTTCGACTCACTGGCCACCTGGCCTGACCGCCAAGACGACTAGTAGTACTTCGTTAGGTTCTGCCTTGTCTGTGGCGGCTTCGCGGGTTGGGCAGGGGTCGTCCGCAGGTGGTGCAGGTGCCGGTCCAGCACCTCAGTGCGTCCTACTCAAAGGGTGTCAGCCGTGAGCTGACGCCCCCAAGCCGCTACCGGACGAGGTGACTCTCGATGTGGTCGATCACCGCTGATACGGCCTGCCGGTAGGCGGTGCTCGACCGGCGGACCTGGGACAGCAGCATGCCGCCCTGGATGGCGGCCAGCAGAGCGGTGGCGAGCGCGGCGGTATCGGCGCGCTCGCTCAGCTCGCCCCGTGCCTGCATGCGTGCGAGTCCCGACCTGATGGGCCCTTCCCACCGGTCGAAGGCGGAGACGAGTCTGGTCCGTGCCGACTGGTCGCCGTCGGCGAGTTCGCTGGCGAGCGAGCCGATCTCGCAGCCGCCTTCGCATCCTCTTTCGTCCTGCCGGCTCCCTGCCCTGTCGCACCACTCGCGCAGGGCCTCGATGCTGTCCAGGTTGTCCAGCAGCGGACGCTGCTGGGCGAGCCGGGTGTCCGTCTGGTGGTCGATGACCGCCAGGACCAGGCCCTGCTTGTCGCCGAAGTAGTGGTAGATCTGCGACGCGCTGACCCCGGCGGCCGCCTGGATGTCCGGGATGCTCGTGCCCCCCGCACCGCGGTGGAACATCAGCTCCGCAGCGGCCTCGATGATGCGTTCGCGGGTCTTGCGACCCCCCGTGGTGAGCCGCCTCTTCGACTCTCCGGTCTTCGCTGGTGCGCTCATATGCCCACGCTACTCGAGTTGGAATTGACATTCCAATTACGCCTTGCCGATGATCGTGGAAAGGTCATTCCATACCGGATGGCCGTCCCTTCAGACAGGTGAGTGCCATGCCCCTCGACCCCCAGATCGAGACCCTGCTCAAGGAAGTGACCCCAGGAGGCGGACCGGCTCCCGAAACCCTGACGGTGGCGGAGAACCGCGAGTTCGGGCGCGCCTTCGGCGCCCTGGCCGGCGCTCCCGTACCGGTCGCCGACGTCCGGGACACCACGGCCGCTGCCGACGGCCGCGACATACCCGTCCGTATCTACCGGCCCTTCACCAAGCCGGACGCCGGGCCACTGCCCGTGACGCTCTTCTTCCACGGTGGCGGATGGGTCTTCGGCGACCTGGACACCCAGGACAACATCGCCCGCATCATGGCCAGCCGCTCCGGCACGATCGTGGTCTCCGTCGACTACCGGCTGGCACCCGAGCACCGCTTCCCGGCCGCGGTCGACGACGCCTACGCCGCGCTGACCTGGGTCGCGGACAACGCCCCTGACTTCGGGGGCGACGGAGAGCGCATCGCCGTGTTCGGCGAAAGCTCCGGCGGCAACCTTGCCGCGGTTCTCGCACAGGAGTCCCTGCGCCGCGGGGGACCTCGCATCACGCTCCAGGTGCTCGCCTACCCAGCGGTCGACCGGTTCGACGACAGCCCCTCGATGTACGAGAACATGACGGGCCCGGTCCTCTCCCGTTCCTACCTCGAGTGGTTCTGGGGCGCCTACCTCAGCACCCCGGACCAGGGCGCCGACCCGCGGGTCTCGCCGGCACGCTCCGACGAACTGGCCGGACTTGCTCCCGCCGTCATCGCCACCGCCGAGAACGACCCCCTGCGCGACCAGGGCGACCACTACGCCCGCAAGCTGGCCGACGCCGGCGTACCGGTCCAGCACCTCCCGGTCGAGGGAGCCATTCACGGCTTCCTCTCGTTCACCGGCTCGGTGCAACTCTCGCGGAACATACTGCACCAGCTTTCGGACGCCGTGGCCACGGCCTTCAACTGACCCGGCCCGTGCGGCTCCGCCAGTCGCCACCCCTCCACCACACGCAAGCAGAACAGCGACCGCCACTGTGCTGACCCTCGCCATGAGGCGGCTCGTGGCCATCCCGACCGATGAGCCGTTCAACAACCGGCCACGGTGACGGTTCACCGAACGGCAGGCCCTCACACCCGGAGCGCCGGACCCTGACCAGCCCAGAAGAAAGTTCAGAAACAGGCACTCAGCTTGTCGTTTAACGAAGCGGGTCCCTGGGCCGCCGCTCTGCCGGTGCGGGAGTGGTGGAAGCGGCTGTCGTGCTGGTGATTCTGCGCCAGGATGAAGCCGTGGATGACATCGTGTGCCGCCCTGCCCAGCACCATGAGTTAGCCGCCGTAGCTGAGTTGCGGTGGCGGTGGGTGCAGGAGCTCTACGGAACGCACGACATCAAGCTGGACGAGTTCGTTCCCCGGTTCGTGACATGTGCCCGGGAGACCGAGTCCTCGCATCGGTGCATGGTGATGGTCCGTGACGACGTTGTGATCGGCATGGCTTGGCTGGCTATCACGCAGCGTGTGCCGCATCCGCGCGCATTCGAGCGGATGTCGGGGGACGTGCAGTGCACATACGTCGTGCCCGAGGAGCGTGACCGCGGCCTGGGAGGCGAGCTGATCGAGGCGGTCTTGGCGTGGGCGAGGGACTTCGGTCTTGAGCGGGTGACCGTTCACTCCAGCGACCGGGCGGTTTCGGCGTACTCCCGTCATGGCTTCGAGGTTTCTCCGCGTCTGCTCCAGGTCGAGGTTGGGCAGGGTCGCGCGGGGTGAGTCCTCTGACCGGTGGCCGGGGTGAGTCGCTGGCCATGTTGTCGCAGTTCCGGGCGGACTTCTATGGGTGCCTCACGAGTCGCTCGGATGCGTTGTTCGAGCTGACGGACGCCCTCCTTTGCACGGAGGGCCCTGTCAAAACGCTGGTGGATCTCGCGCTCGCGCCAGAGCACCGGCGAGGTCACGGAGCCTTGTACGGGGGGCTCAACCAGGGGCGGATCGACTACGGTCGGCTCCGTCGGGCACTGGCCGGCCTGCCGTTGCCGAGAGCCGCGGACGGCAGGCTGGTCCTGGCCGTCGACGTATCGCCCTGGCTGAGGCCGGACGCGGCGACCTGCGCGGACCGTTCCTTCTGCCATACCTACGGCAGAGGGCAGAACGAGCACCGGATGATCCCTGGCTGGCCGTACTCGGTCGTGGCCGCGCTGGAGACCGGCCGCACCTCCTGGACCGCCGTGCTGGACGCGGTCCGCCTGGAGCCGGGTGCCGATCTCGCGGCCGTTACCACCACCCAGATCCGTGAGGTCACCGAGCGGCTCATCGCCGCTGGTCAGTGGCGGGAAGGAGACCCGGAGATCCTGGTCGTCCTGGACTCCGGATACGACGCACCTCGCATCGCTCACCTCCTGTCCGGCCTGCCGGTGCAGATCCTTGGGCGGCTCCGGTCCGACCGGGTCATGCGACGACCGACACCACCACGCGTCTACGACCCGAAAGGCGGGCGCCCGCCCAAGCACGGCGGCGAGTTCGTCTTCGGCGACCCTTCTACGTGGGGCACCGAGCAGGCCGTGACGACCACGGCCACCCGGCTCTACGGAAGAGCCACCGCGCAAGCCTGGGACCGGCTCCACCCCCGGCTCACCCGCCGTGCAGCCTGGCTCGACCATGAAGGGCCACTGCCCATCATCGAGGGAACCGTCATCCGCCTGGCCGTCGAGAAACTGCCCTCAGGAGGAGTCAACAAGCCGGTCTGGCTCTGGTGGTCGCGAACCGCAGCCACGGCTCAGGACATCGACCGCTGCTGGCAGTCCTTCCTGCGACGCTTCGACATCGAGCACACATTTCGCCTGTTCAAGCAGACCCTGGGATGGACGAAGCCTCGCCTCCGTGACTCCGCTGCGGCAGACCGCTGGACGTGGCTCGTGATTGCTGCCCACACTCAGCTCCGTCTTGCCCGCCCACTGGCCACCGACCTCCGGCGGCCCTGGGAAAAGCCGACGCCACCGAACAAGCTCACCCCGGCAAGGGTCCGGCGAGGGTTCAGAAACCTCCGCACGAAAACGCCGTCGCCAGCGCGTGCACCGAAACCGTCCCGGCCCGGCCCCGGGCGCCCGCCCGGCTCGAAGAACCGGCAGTCGGCCACCCGCTATGACGTGGGACGAGTCCTCGCCACCGGCCAGGCATACAGCCGACCCACTCATCACAAGGTGGGAACCAAACCACGGCGCGTTGGATAAACGACAAGCTCAGCAGGTTCTGGAGGAGATCCAGGACCTGGTAGAGGGTCAGGCCGACGTGTGGGCTTTTGGGTGGAGCCGCCGCAGGGTGAGGAATGCCTGGGCGGCGGTGACGAGGGTGACGTGGTGGTGCCAGCCGCGCCAGGTGCGGCCCTCGAAGTGGTCAAGGCCCAGGCCGTGCTTGAGCTCGCGGTAGTCGTGCTCGATCCGCCAGCGCATCTTCGCCCACCGCACCAGGTCGGCAACCGGTGTGGTGGCGGGCAGGTCCGATATCCAGTAGTCCGTCGGAGCGTCCTGGCCGTCCGGCCACTCGACCAGGAGCGTCCGGGTGGGCAGGACGCCGTCCCACCAGCTGCGGCCGCCGCCCGCCTCCTGGGCTGCGGCCAGGGGCTGCTTGCCCGCGGGCCGGACAGTCAGGACCGCGAACCGTGAGGACATCACCCCTTTGCTGCCCTGGCGCCAGGTCACCTC
>NZ_MUND01000659.1 GCF_002154375.1 Streptomyces glaucescens
CGGGGCAGACGGGAGTTTGACCACACCCCCTAGGCCGAGGGTGCGGTCCTCCCCGGGATTCAACCAGGTTCAGGAGCCGATCGGCGAAGACCGGTCAGCGGGCGGGGTGGTGAGGGCCCGGGTCGGGGCCGGGAGAGGCGGCGAGCAGGCCGGGGTTGCCGGTCTGGGGTGCCATGGACCAGGCGGTCAGGCTGATCGGCGGGGTCGCGCCCAGCGGGCGTATCCACGGGGACATGGCCGCCGCACCGGCCACCACGGGTGTGGTGAGCGGATGCGCGGAGCCGTGCTGCTGTCCGGCGGCCGGGGCCGTCATTCCGGGCAGCAGCGGCGCCGACAGCTGCGTCGGGGCCGCCGGGGTCCCGCCCAGCATGCGTCCGCCCACGCCCTGTGCCAGCAGGGGGCCCACCGCGCGCCGTCGCTGGCTCTCCGGCACCGCGGCGGTGCCCGCGCCGGGTGAGCGCAGCGGCGTCACATTGCTGCCGGCGCCGCCCCGTACCTCCGGGTCGCCGGGGGCGACGGTGGTGACACCGCCCAGCGCGATCGCGGCCAGGGACACCGCTCCGGCCGCGACGAACGCGAACCGCCGCCCGCGGGAGGCCCGTTCGCCGTCGGACCGGGCGACGTCGTGGATGCGGAAGCCGCGCTGCGCGGCGACCGGCAGGACGGGGGTGTGCGGGCGGGCCGGGACGTAGTCGAACTCGAAACGCTCACCGCCCCGTCTCAGCCCGAAGACGCCACCGGCGCCGGGCCGCCCGGGGAAGCTGCCGACCGGTCCGCCCCCGCCGAGCGGCGGGTCGCCGCCGTCCGGGCCGCCTCCGCCGGGCAGCCCCTGGAGCCGGGCCAGGAAGCTCTCGGAGGGCGGCGGCGGGGCCGCTTCGGCGAACACGTTCTTCAGCCGGCGCTGCGCGTCGACCTCCGCCTTGCACTTCGGGCAGGTCGCCACGTGTGCCAGCACGCGCTCGCGCGCGTCATGACCGAGCTCTCCGTCGACGAGGGCGGCGAGCCGGTCTCCCAGGTGCTGCTCTGCGAGGTGTCCCTCTGCAGGTTGCGGCCGTGATCCACTCACGCGGACGCGCCCCCTCCTCCCAGAGCGGGGACACGGGCGAGGAAGGAGCGGCGTTCGGCGCGTGCCTCCGGCGAGCGGTGGGCGAGGGCCTTGCGCAGCTGGGAGCGGCCGCGGTGGATCCGGGAGCGGACGGTGCCGAGCTTGACGCCGAGGGTCGCGGCGATCTCCTCGTACGACAGTCCTTCGATGTCGCAGAGGACGACCGCGGCGCGGAACTCGGGCGCCAGGGTGTCGAGGGCCTGCTGGACGTCGGCGTCGAAGTGCGCGTCGTTGAGGACCTGCTGCGGGGACGGCTCGCGGCTGGGCAGGCGCTCGGCCGCGTCCTCGCCGAGGGCGTCGAAGCGGATGCGCTGCTTGCGGCGGACCATGTCGAGGAAGAGGTTGGTGGTGATGCGGTGCAGCCAGCCCTCGAAGGTGCCGGGGGTGTACGTCGACAGGGAGCGGAAGACCCGGACGAAGACTTCCTGGGTCAGGTCCTCGGCGTCGTGCTGGTTGCCGGTGAGGCGGTACGCCAGGCGGTAGACGCGGCCGCTGTGCGTGCTGACGATCTCCTCCCAGGTGGGCGGAGTCCACGCCTGCCCGTCCGCGTCGCTGGAGAAGGTCGCGGTCTGGGCATAGCCGTCGGCGTGGCTGTGGTCAGCGGTGTCGTTCACGGATTTCGGCCTGCCTGCCGACCCGAGGAAGCGCCGAAGCACTCCTCCCCGGTCCACAGGTGCGGCCGCACCTCCCCTGTCGGCTCTGGTGGTGTCCAGTGGAGCCCCTACCATAGCCACCTCGTCCGTTAGCTCCGGATAAGCGGTTTTACGAGAATTTGATCTGAGCTGCCACGGCTCATACGGCTGCGTCAGCACTTGCTCGGTGTCCCGCTCGTCGTCGTGATCCAACTGTGTCCCCCGCTGTCGTCTCCCACCCCTCTAAACGCCTGGTCCCATCTGCGGGTTCCCGACGCCAACGGATACAGTCACGCCGAGGCAACCGTGGGGACAGGAGAGGGTCATTACCGGCAACCGGCAGACGAGCTGGGCGTTCGCCGACGCCTATGTCGCCGAGGACGAAGCACTGCACTGGGCCCGCGACCGGGCACGTGAGGCAGGGCTGCGCCCGGTGGCGCCCGGTACGGGCGCCGCGCTGCGGATGCTGGCCGCCTCCGTGGACGCCAAGGCGGTCGCGGAGATCGGCACCGGCACCGGCGTCTCCGGGATCCATCTGCTGCACGGCATGCGCCCCGACGGCGTGCTGACCACCGTGGACACCGAGCCTGAGCACCAGCAGTTCGCCCGGCAGGCGTTCCGCGCCTCCGGGTTCGCCAGCAACCGGGCCCGGTTCATCCCGGGCCGGGCGCTGGAGGTGCTGCCCCGGCTCGCGGACGCCGGCTACGACCTGGTCTTCTGCGACGGTGACCGGCTCGAGGTGCTGGACTACCTCGACGAATCGTTGCGCCTGCTGCGGCCGGGCGGTCTGGTGGTCTTCGAGGGCGTCTTCGCCCACGGCCGCACGGTGGACTCGGGGCCGCAGCCGACCGAGGTGGTGCGGCTGCGCGAGCTGCTGCGCGCGGTGCGCGAGAGCCAGGAGCTGGTGCCGTCGCTGCTGCCGGTGGGCGACGGTCTCCTGTGCGCCGTCAAGCGCCCGGACGCCGGGCGTCCGTAGCGCCGGAAACCGCACGTCAGCGCCCCGGGCAACCGCACGTCAGGGCCGGCTGGCCGCAGGCCGGGCCCGGACACGGAGCCGCCCCGGCACCGTGCGGGTGCCGGGGCGGCCGAAAGGGTATGGTCGCTTGCGCGCGTCAGCCCACGACCTTCTTGAGGGCGTCGCCGAGCGCGTCGGCCTCGTCCGGGGTCAGCTCGACGACGAGCCGACCGCCGCCTTCGAGCGGAACGCGCATGACGATGCCCCGCCCCTCCTTGGTCACCTCGAGCGGGCCGTCACCCGTTCGCGGCTTCATGGCCGCCATGCTCGTTCCCCTTCCTGAAACCAGCTCATCGTCAAAGCCGACGGCCCACTGGGGGGCACGCGGTCCGTGAGCGGAACGCGCGACACCGGCATCGAACACATTGCTTCCAGGCCATTATCCCGCATCGCACGACCTGATGACCAACATCGGTCGGCATCGCTTGGGCAACGCGCGCGAGCAAAACCACTCAATTCGGCGATGTGACTGCGATACTGCGCGACCGCACGTCGCCGCGCCGAGCGAAAACCGCCCCGTTTTCTTTGACGCAGGTCACACGGACGTCACCGGCGATCTCCGCCATGCTGTCCTTCGTACACGGGACCCGACACAGGACCCGGACACAGGACCCGTACCGGAGGGGAAACGCCATGGCCGACACCGTGCTCTACGAGGTGACCGACGGGCTCGCGACGATCACGCTGAACCGCCCCGAGGCGATGAACGCGCTGAACATCGCGACCAAGGTCGCCCTCCGGGAGGCGGTGCAGTCCGCGGCGGCCGACGACGCCGTCCGGGCGGTGCTGCTGACCGCCGCCGGGGACCGGGCGTTCTGCGTGGGCCAGGACCTCAAGGAGCACATCGGGCTGCTGGCCGCCGACCGGGAGGCCGGCGAGGGGCAGACCATGAGCACCGTACGGGAGCACTACAACCCGATCGCGCGCGCACTGGTCGGCATGCGCAAGCCCGTGGTCGCGGGGGTGAACGGGGTCGCGGCCGGGGCCGGCTTCGGGTTCGCGCTCGCCGCCGACTACCGGGTGGTGGCGGACACCGCCGCGTTCAACACCTCCTTCGCCGGGGTCGCGCTCACCGCGGACTCCGGCATCTCCTGGACCCTGCCGCGGGTCGTGGGCCCCGGCCGCGCCGCCGACCTGCTGTTCTTCCCGCGCAGCGTGAAGGCGCAGGAGGCGTACGAGCTGGGCATCGCCAACCGGGTGGTGCCGGCCGCCGAGCTGCGCGCCGAGGCGGAGAAGGTGGCCCGCGAGCTGGCCGAGGGACCGACGGTGGCCTACGCGGCGCTGAAGGAGTCGGTGGCGTACGCGCTCACCCACACCTTCGACGAGGCGCTGGAGAAGGAGGACGAGCTCCAGGCGCGGGCCGGGGCCTCCGAGGACCACGCGATCGCGGTGCGGGCGTTCGTGAACAAGGAGAAGCCTAGGTACCTGGGCCGGTGAGCGCCCGGGGCGGGAGCGCCGTGGCGGGCCGCGGGGCTGGGCGTGGCTGGTCGCGCGGTTCCTCGTGCCCCTGGCGGGCGCTCCTGGCGACGCAGGTCTCCAGGTGATCGTCGACCAGGCCGCACGCCTGCATCAGCGCGTACGCCGTCGTGGGGCCGACGAAGCGCAGGCCGCGCTTCTTCAGCGCCTTGGACAGGGCCGTCGACTCCGGGGTGATCGCCGGGACGTCGGCGAGGACCTTCGGGACCGGCCGGCCGGCCGGGTCCGGGGCGTGGGACCAGATCAGCTCGTCCAGCTCGCCGGGGGCCCAGTCGGCCAGCACCCGCGCGTTGGCGAGCGTCGCGTCGATCTTGGCGCGGTTGCGGATGATGCCGGGGTCGGCGAGCAGGCGCTCGCGGTCGGCGTCGGTGAAGCCGGCGACCTCGGCGATCCGGAAGCCGGCGAAGGCGGTGCGGAAGCCCGGGCGGCGGCGCAGGATGGTGATCCAGGACAGCCCGGACTGGAAGGCCTCCAGGCAGAGGCGTTCGAAGAGCGCGTCGTCGCCGTGGACCGGGCGGCCCCACTCGTCGTCGTGGTAGGCGAGGTAGTCGGGGGCGGAGAGCGCCCAGGGGCAGCGGGGCGCGCCGTCCGGACCGGGCAGGGAGCCGTCCGGGACCGCCTGGGGGGCGTCCTCGCCGGTCACAGGGGTGGCCGGGCCGGTCAGGTGGGTGCCGTCGGTCACTGGTCGCCGTCCTCTCCCGGCTGCTCCGGTTTCTCCATGGAGACGCGGCCCGCGGCGGTGCGCGCGCCGGCCAGGGCGGACTCCAGGTCGGCGATCCGGGCGTCGCGCTCGGCGAGTTCGGCGGCGAGGCGGTTCAGGGCGTCGTCGACGTCGCTCATCCGGTAGCCGCGGGCGGCGAGGGGGAAGCGCAGGGCGTCGACGTCCGCGCGGGTGACCGGGCGGTCCGGCGGCAGCGGATCGTGCAGCCGTTCGGGCGCCGCCTCGGGCAGCGGTGCCTGCTCGCCGCCGCCCACCACGGCGAGGGTCACCGCGGCGACCACGACGGCGAGCGCGACGACCAGGAACAAGAACATCACCATCGCTGGGCCCCCACGGTCGGGTCGGTCGAGTCGGAAGAATCGAGTCGGACGTGTCAGGGTCCGATCGTGCCATGCGAGTCTGACAGTTAAGGTCGCAGGCGGCCGAAAGACCGACTGGTCGCACCACGTACGAGGAGAGGTCACAGGGGATGCTCAGGCTGGGCAGGCGGGAATTCGACCCGCACGAGCCGGTGATCATGGCGATCGTCAACCGGACCCCCGACTCCTTCTACGACCAGGGGGCGACGTTCCGCGACGAGCCCGCTCTCGCCCGGGTGGAGCAGGCGGTCGCCGAGGGCGCCGCGATCATCGACATCGGCGGGGTCAAGGCCGGCCCGGGCGAAGAGGTGACCGCCGAGGAGGAGGCGCGGCGCACGGTCGGGTTCGTGGCCGAGGTGCGGCGGCGCTTCCCGGACGTGGTGATCAGCGTGGACACCTGGCGGGCCGAGGTCGGCGAGGCCGTCTGCGAGGCGGGCGCGGATCTGCTGAACGACGCCTGGGGCGGGGTGGACCCCCGCCTCGCCGAGGTGGCGGCCCGCCACGGGGTGGGCCTGGTGTGCACCCACGCGGGCGGCGCGGAGCCGCGGACCCGGCCTCACCGGGTGACGTACGACGACGTCATGGCCGACATCCTGCGGGTGACCGTGGGGCTGGCCGAGCGGGCGGTGGCGCTGGGGGTGCCGAGGGAGTCGGTGCTGATCGACCCCGGGCACGACTTCGGCAAGAACACCCGGCACAGCCTGGAGGCGACCCGGCGGCTCGGCGAGATGGTGGAGACCGGGTGGCCGGTGCTGGTGTCGCTGTCCAACAAGGACTTCGTCGGGGAGACGCTGGACCGCCCGGTGAAGGAGCGGGTGATCGGCACGCTCGCGACGACCGCGGTGTCCGCCTGGCTGGGCGCGCAGGTGTACCGCGTCCACGAGGTCGCCGAGACCCGTCAGGTGCTCGACATGGTCGCCTCGATCGCCGGGCACCGGCCGCCGGCGGTGGCCCGCCGCGGCCTGGCGTGACACCAGGCCGGGCGGGGGCGGGAGCTAGGGGGGTGTCGTCACACTCCCGTCTGCC
>NZ_MUND01000660.1 GCF_002154375.1 Streptomyces glaucescens
TGCCGCGCGGGACGGGCGTACTGCGCGGGACCGGCGTGTTCCTCGACGCCGGGGTGTTCCTGCCCGCAGGCGTGTCCCTGGGCACCGGCGTGTTCCGGGAGGCCGGCGTGGGCCGCGCCCCGGGCCGGGCCGCGGGCCCCGTGCCCCGGGGCGCCCCGCCGCCGCGCGACGGCACCGGGCCGCCCCGGGACGGCACCCCGCCCCGCAGCGGCGCCGGACCGCGCCCGCCGGACCGGGGCGCGGGCGTGCCGCTCGACGGCCCCTGCGGTCGCCGGGACACCTGGCCGCCGCGCTGCTGTTCCGGATAGGTGTCCGCGAGCCGCCCGGTGGGCCGGTCCGCCTCACCGCCGCGCGGCGCGGGCGGGCGGCCGTCGATCAGGCCCTGGGCCTCGCGGGCCGCGATCTCCTTCAGCCGCAGCGACAGGTCCAGCGTGCTCGGCCGTTCCTCGGGGTCCTTGGCCAGACACGCCCGCACCAGCGGGGCCAGCGCGTCCGGGACACCGTGCAGCTGCGGCTCCTCGTGGACCACGCGGTACAGCATCACCTCGGAACTGCCGTGCCCGAAGGGCGAGTCACCGGTGCACGCGTACGCGAGCGTGGCACCCAGCGAGAACACGTCCGTGGCCGGAGTGACCGCGGCGCCCCGCACCTGCTCGGGAGCGAGGAACCCCGGCGAGCCGACCGCCGTGCCGACATGGGTGAGCGTGGAGGCCCCGGTCGCCCAGGCGATGCCGAAGTCGATGATCCGCGGCCCCTTCGGGGACAGCAGGATGTTGGACGGTTTGAGGTCCCGGTGGACGACCCCCGCCTCGTGCACGGCGACCAGGCCCTCCGACAGCGCGGCCCCGATCGCGGCGACCTCGGCGGCGACCAGCGCGCCCTCGTCGGCCACCTTGTCGTGCAGGGAGGGGCCGGGCACGTACTGCGTGGCGAACCAGGGCCGCTCGGCCTCCAGATCCGCCGCCACGAGCCGGGCCGTGCACCCGCCGCGGATCCGCCGGGCGGCCGACACCTCGCGGGCGAACCGCGACCGGAACTCCTGATCCTCCGCCAGATCGGGCCGGATCACCTTCAGGGCGACCCGCTGCCCCTTCTTGTCGGAGCCCAGGTAGACAACACCCATCCCGCCCGCGCCGAGCCGTCGGTGAAGCTTGAACGAGCCGACGACGCGCGGGTCCTCGCGCCTCAGGCGCATCATCGCCATGTTCATCCCCGCTGCCCGGTCCGTGTGACGTGCCACAGCTTACGTTTCCCCGGCCGCCCGCGCGCAGAGGCCGCGCCCTCTCGCCCCGATCGATTGTCAGTGCCGGGTGGGAGACTTGAAGGGTGGTCAGCAAGCCCCCGAACAGGACGACTTCGTTCCGTCCGGGCTTCCAACCGTCCGTCACAGAAGGGGGATTGGACCCGTGAAGGGTGACCGCGTGGAAATCGTCGTCGACGCCGGCGACACGACACGGACGTACGAGGTGGTGGCGAGCAGGGCGGGCCGCCGAGTGGAGACGGCGGTGCGGCGAGGGGTGGTGGAAGTGAGCGAAGTCACCCGTACCGGTGCCGTCGTCCGCACGGCACGGTTCATGGCGAACCGGGTCCTCGCCCTCGTCGAGCAGCCGGTTCCCCGGGAGGACGGCTCGGAAAAGCAGGGACAGACCGGACGTCCCCTCCGGGAAGACCCCGAGACGTAGGAGCCCGTCTCCACCCAGGGGAGTACACCCCAGGTCATGGCTCATCCTCCGGGAGGCCCGCAGATCGGTACGAGGGCATGACGTCCGGTGCCCGCCGCGAACCTAGATTTGAGGTCAAGCGGCGGGTGCAGCACTCGTCCCCCGAGGTCAGACACCCGCCGCTGCCAACGACAACCAAGCAGGTCAGGAGAGGGACCATGGCCCACACGGCACCGCGGACGCTGATCCGCGAGGAGGGGCGCAAGGCGTACGCCGCGCTCCGTCCGCGCCGCCAGGGCCGCCGCCACCCCCTGGTGGCGACGCTGATGGCCCTTCCCCTGGCGGTCCTGCTCCTCGTCGTCTTCGACGGCTGGGAGACAGTGGCCACACAGGCGTCGTCCGTGGGCGTGATGCTGGGGCGCTGAGCGGCGACCCCAGGCCCGGAAGAGCGGTCCGGGCGGGGACATCCACCCATAACCCCGTGGGGACGGGGGTGCGGCGGACGGCACAGATGCCGGCGCAGCTGGGGAGCTGCGCCGGCATTGCCGTTCCCTGTCCTCGGCCCACCCCCGCGGTCGCCACGGCGGAACGGCGCAGACCGGCGAGGAGGCACAGCCCAGCGGACCCCTGCCATGGTCACAGCCCGGGGCACCGGCCAGGGGGCGCACCTCGGCAAGCTCCTGCGCTCCCCGGGCGCGGTCAGG
>NZ_MUND01000661.1 GCF_002154375.1 Streptomyces glaucescens
GACCACCGGCCGCCCCGAGCTGCCCGGCGAAACCGCTGCGCGCACCCGTCCCACCGAAGCGTCCCCCGACGTACCGACCCCCTCGCACCCGGAAGGCGACACCACCTCATGACCGGCACGACCACCGCCGACGAGAAGCTCACCTGGCTCATCGAAGGGCTCTTGGAGCGCACGCCGGGCGCGCGGCACGCACTGGTGCTTTCCCGCGACGGGCTCAAGCTCTGCCGTACGCCGGAGCTGACGGTCGACCAGGCGGACCAGCTCGCCGCGATAGCGGCCGGCATCCAGTCGCTGTCGCACGGTGCGTCGATGGAGTTCGGCGACGGCAGCGGCGGAGTGCGCTCGTCGATGACCGAGTTCTACGGCGGCACCCTCTTCATCGTCGAGGCGGGCGAGGGCGCCCACCTCGCCGTCGTCACCACCGAGGACGCCGAACCGGGTCTGGTCGGCCACAACATGAGCGAGCTGGTGGAGCAGCTGGGCGAGCACCTGACGGCCCAGCCGCGCACGTCATGAGGCGACCCGGCAGGGACGACACGCCCGACCGTCTCTACACCCTGACCGGAGGCCGCACACGCTCCGGCCCCGACAGCCCGTTCGACCTCGTCACCCTGGTGGTGGCCGAGAGCGAGCCGACGACGGGCATGCAGTCGGAGCACGTGGCGATCCTGCGGATGGCGCAGACACCCATCGCGGTGGTGGAGGTCGCCGCCGAGCTGGGGCTGCCGGTGAGCATCACCAAGATCCTGCTGTCCGACCTCCTCGCCGCCGGACGCGTCAGCGCCCGGCACCCCCGTACGTCCGCCCTTCCCGACCCCGACATCCTGGAGCAGGTGCTCGTTGGACTCCGCAGCCTCTGACGCGCGCACCCCGCTGGGTGCCTCCGCCGACAACGGTCTGAAGATCGTCATCGTGGGCGGTTTCGGCGTCGGAAAGACGACCATGGTCCGGTCCGTCAGCGAGATCCGTCCCCTCAACACCGAGGAGACGATGACCCGGGCCTCCGAGACGGTCGACGACGTCAGCGAGGTGCGCGGGAAGACCGCGACCACCGTGGCCTTCGACTTCGGCCGCATCACGCTCGACGCGCGCAACGTGCTCTACCTGTTCGGGGCGCCAGGACAGGAGCGCTTCTGGTTCCTGTGGGACCGGCTGTTCTCCGGCACGCTCGGCGCGGTGGTGCTGCTCGACGCACGGCGGATCGAGGACTCCTGGTACGCCATCGACCGCCTGGAGCGGCACGGCACCCCGTTCATCGTGGCCTGCAACGACTTCGGCGGCCCCCGGCACGACCCCGCGGACGTACGGGACGCGCTCGACCTCGATCCGCACGTGCCGATCGTCGAGTGCGACGCCCGTTCCCGTGAATCCAGCAAGCAGGTGCTGATCGCTCTGGTCCAGCACATCCAGCGGCACCTGGGCGACCGGCCCGCCCGTACCGACTCGTCCCTCCGGGAGACCGTGTGACCCCCGACGCCGTCCCGCTCAGCGGCTCCCGCTTCCAGACCGAACCCGCCCGGCTGTACCGGGAGATGCGCCGTGACCACGGCCCGGTCGCCCCCGTCCTGCTGGACGGCGGCATACCGGCCTGGCTCGTGCTCGGCTACCGAGAGCTGCACCAGGTGACGGGCGATCCGGTCCTCTACAGCCGCGACTCGGGCCTGTGGAACCAGTGGGACAACATCCCCGGCGACTGGCCGCTGCTGCCGATGATCGGCCGTGACCAGCCGTCCGTCCTCTACACCGTCGGCGAACGGCACCACCAGCGCGCGGGCATGATCGCCAAGGCGCTGGAGGGCGTGGAGCCGGCGCTGCTGCGCCGCCACTGCGAGCGGTTCGCCGACGAGCTGATCGACGCCGTCTGCACCACCGGGACAGCGGACCTCGTCGGGCAGTACGCCATGCTGCTGCCGGTGCGGGTCCTGGCCCGGCTCTACGGCTTCTCCGACGACGAGAGCAGCGGACTCGTCACCGCCCTCAACGACATGATCGACGGGCGTGAGCGGGCTCTCGACGGCCAGCGGCACCTCGGCCTGTCGATGGCCGAGCTGGTGGCGCAGCGCAGGGCGGCGCCCGCCGACGACGTGGTCTCCCGGATGCTGGCCGACCCGAACGGCTTCACCGAGGAGGAGATCATCCAGGACCTCATGGTGATGACGGCCGCCGGGCACCAGCCGACCGCCGACTGGATCGGCAACTCGCTGCGCCTGATGCTCACCGACGACCGGTTCGCCGCCTCCCTGTTCGGCGGCCGCCACAGTGTCGCCGAGGCGATGAACGAGGTGCTGTGGGAGGACACCCCGACGCAGAACGTGGCGGGCCGCTGGGCGGCCCGCGACACCCAGCTCGGCGGACGCCACATCCTCGCCGGCGACCTCGTCCTGCTCGGCCTCCAGGCAGCCAACGCCGACCCGCAGGTACGCACCGACGCCGCCGCGTTCACCGGGGGCAACAGCGCGCACTTCTCGTTCGGACACGGCGAGCACCGCTGCCCGTTCCCCGCGCAGGAGATCGCCGAGGTGATCGCACGGACGGCCATCGAGGTGGTCCTCGACCGGCTGCCCGACATCGACCTGGCGGTCCCGGCCGACTCCCTGACCCGTCGTCCCTCGCCCTGGCTGCGCGGACTGACGGAGCTGCCCGTGCGGTTCACCCCCACCTCTGCTTTGGGAGGCAACAGACCATGACACCCGGCACCGCAGACGTGCGGATCCCCTTGGACCCCTTCGTCACCGACCTGGACGGCGAGAGCGCGAAGCTGCGCGCGGCGGGGCCGCTCGCGGCGGTGGAGCTGCCCGGCGGTGTCCCCGTGTGGGCCGTCACCCGGCACGCGGAGGCGAAGGCCCTGCTGACCGACCCGCGCCTGGTGAAGGACATCAACCGGTGGGGCGCCTGGCAGCGGGGCGAGATCCCGGCGGACTGGCCGCTGATCGGCCTGGTGAACCCGGGCCGCTCGATGCTGACCGTGGACGGCGCCGACCACCGGCGGCTGCGCGCCCTGGTCGCCCAGGCGCTCACCCCGCGGCGGGTGGAGGAGATGCGCGGTCGTATCACCGAGCTGACCGGGCGGCTGCTGGACGCGCTGCCCGCGGACGGCGGCGTGGTCGACCTCAAGGCGGTCTTCGCCTACCCGCTGCCCATGTACGTCGTGGCGGACCTGATGGGCATCGACGAGACGCGGCTGCCCCGGCTGAAGGTGCTGTTCGAGAAGTTCTTCTCGACCCAGACCCCGCCTGACGAGGTGGTCGCCACCCTGACCGAGCTGGCCGGAATCATGGCCGAGACGGTCGCGGCGAAGCGGGCGGCGCCCGGCGACGACCTGACCAGCGCGCTCCTGTCGGCCTCCGAGGACGGCGACCGGCTGACCGACGAGGAGATCGTCTCCACCCTGCAGTTGATGGTCGCGGCCGGGCACGAGACCACCATCTCGCTCATCGTGAACGCGGTCGTCAACCTCTCCACGCACCCGGAACAGCGGGCGCTGGTGCTGTCCGGCGAGGTGCCCTGGTCGGCGGTGATCGAGGAGACGCTGCGCTGGTCGACCCCGACCTCGCACGTGCTGATCCGGTTCGCGACCGAGGACGTCCCCGTCGGGGACAAGGTGCTCCCCGCCGGGGACGCGCTCATCGTGTCGTACGGCGCGATAGGCCGCGACGAGCTGGCGCACGGTCCGACGGCGGGCGACTTCGACATCACCCGCGAGACGCGCACCCGGCACATCTCCTTCGGGCACGGCCCGCACGTGTGCCCCGGGGCGGCGCTGTCCCGGCTTGAGGCGGGCGTGGCGCTGCCCGCGCTGTACGCCCGCTTCCCGGACCTCGACCTCGCGGTTCCCGCGTCGGCCCTGCGCAACAAGCCGGTGGTGACCCAGAACGACCTCTTCGAGCTGCCGGTCCGGCTAACTCCCTGACCTCTGCTCAGCCGGGCGGTCCGACCTCCGCCGGCTTCGACTCGCCGCCCAGCACCAGCGAGGAGCGCGGCTAGGCTCTGTCTCTTCGGTCAACGCCGTGCCCAGATGAGGATGGCGGCGAGGTGGAATGCGGCCTGGTAGGCGATGACGCGTTTGTCGGTCCGTGTGGCCAGGCCGCGCCACTGTCTGAGGCGGTTGATGCAGCGCTCGACGGTGTGCACTGCTGGTAAGCCTCGCGGTCGAAGCCGGGCGGGTGGCCGCCTCGGCCGCCTCGGCGGCCACGCCGTCGGCGGTGGCCGATCCGGTCGGACGGTGAGTGGGCGCCGTACCTCGCGAGCCTGGCCAGGTACGGCGCTCAGCCGCGCGCGTCGGAGGCGAGCCCAGAGATCCTGCCGTCCTGGTGGTCAGGCGGGGATGCGGCCGGCCGATGCCACGTCAGTGGCTCCGTGTCCGTACGGGCCCTCGACGGCCTTGCGCCGTTGCAGGGCGGTCAGCCGGACGGCGAAGTGCACGGCGGCAGCGGCGGCGGCGATGCTTGTGATGTCGGCGACCAGATACCACCCCACCGCGCTTTCGACCTCCTGCAGTGTCTCGGCGTTCTTGTACGAGGTCCCGGCGTACCGGTTGAGCAGGGTGCCGAGGACGAACAGAGCCCACCACGTGTTCACCGGCCACGTTCGTGCCCGGCGTTGTCCGCCGTCGTAGGGCAGGAAGGTGGCTGCCATCCACATCTCCATGGCGATGCGGTAGGGCATCCAGAGGTTGGCCAGGGGGATGAACCAGGTTCCTACGGCCCATCCGGGCCCTCGTCTGAACTGGTCGGGTGCCATGAGTCCGGTGGTGCGGCGCATCCGGAAGAACCAGCAGAGGAAGACGACCGCGCACGCCAGGTAGGCGGTGCCCTGGAACATGCCGGCCTTTTCGTACAGCTCGGCGGCGGCCTCCAGCTTCTGCTGATCGGCCGTGAAGAAGCCAGAGCCTCCTTGGGCCAGGTTCCGCAGACGGATGCCGGCGACGACACTGAAGAGATCGCTGAGGGCAGCGAGGCCGAGCCCCGCGACGACTGCGGCCAGCAGGCCGCGAGACGCGAGCGGTGTCCTTGCAGGCAGCGGTGGACGCAGGTCGAGAAACGGTCTGGGTGCGGACATGGCGAAAAGGCCCCCCACGGGCGACAGATGGAACCGCCCGCGGAAGATCACCGGGCCGGAGCACGATACGCCGGAGGCAAAGGCCCCGTCCATGGCATTCCCCGGGGTGATCAGTCCCGCCCCCTCGGCGGCCGAGCAGGCCGCCTCGCCACCGACCAC
>NZ_MUND01000662.1 GCF_002154375.1 Streptomyces glaucescens
CGCCGCCCGCGCCTACGCCCGCCGCACCCAGGCCACCACCGACTGAGTTCCGCCGCCCCGCCCCGCCGACGGTCACAGACCCGCGACGGGGCGCGGCTTCGCACACCTTCAAGCCCCCGGAGTGGATGGCGAGCCTCACCCGCCAACCGGCCATTCCCCGCGATCACCTGGGCGGGCGCGGCGTCACGGTCGTTCTGGACGGGGTCGAGGGCGACAAAGGCCGTGCCGCCTTCGAGCTGCTGGCCGAGGGCGGACGCTACATCACCATCGGCGCGGCCTCCCGAGAGGAGTTCCGCCCTGATGAGGCGCAGCTGAAGGAGCGCGGTGTGCGCTTCACCGACGCACTGGCCCTGCTGCTGAAGGGCCGGGACGCGCCCGTCGACGAGGCCCGCGCGCTCGTGCAGGCCGCCGTCGCAGGCTGCCGCGGCGCATGCCGCCCTGGAGGGGCGGGCGACGACCGGCAAGGTGGTTCTCGTCCCAGACGCCTGAGAGGCACGGCCGAGACGGGGGCGTCGGCGCCGCGCCGGGATCGGCCACCGGTTCGGCTTCGCCACCGAGGTTCCGCACCCGGTTCGCAGGCGGATACGTGCAGCGGGGGCACCTGGTGGCGCGGGCACCGGCCTCGGGATGCCGAGGGTGCCTCCAGGACAGGGCCGCGGCCGTCCGCGGGACTCCGGTTCGAAGCGGGGCAGTTTCTGGTGACCGGCTGCCCCGG
>NZ_MUND01000663.1 GCF_002154375.1 Streptomyces glaucescens
GTCTCGTGGCGACAGCGCTGACGATCGGCGGCCCACGCCCCGCCGATCGTCAGCGCTGTCGCCACGAGACATGCCACGCCGGCCGACCCCCAGGTCCGACGGCAGCGGCCCGCCCGGAGCCTCAGCGCGTTCGGCGCCTTCCCCAACCCCGACATCAGGTGCGCCTCTCCGCCGGTCTCCCGCCCCCAGGGCCTCCGCCGCAACCCCCGGGGTCCCTTCAGCAAGCAACCGTAGAGACCTGGCACCGGCCCCGAACGGAACCATCGGTTCATTCACTCGTACTGCGTAAGGGAGGAGCGATCACCAGCCTCCCTCGCGCAGTCGACGTCTCGGCGGAGAATCCGCTGACGTACCGGGCCGGGCACAGCACATTCTCCCGGACGCTCGCTAGAGGGCGCCTGGCCAGGCCACTTGCCTGCCAGGCGCCCTGCCGGTCACTCCCTCCTCTTCCTCTTCCGGGCGTAGCGGCGGTAGTGGTCGACGCGGTCGCTGTCGAGGTCGACCAGTTCCAGGATGTCGATCGCCGTCTCGCGCTCGCCCGAGACGGCTTCCCGGAGGATCAGCGCGAGACCTTCCCGGGCCCGGAGCTGGCACTCACGGTCCAGGTGCGTGCGGCCGTGCGCCTCCTCCACCGGGTGCGCGTCTCCCGCGACGAGATGCCAGAGGAACGTCACGAGATACTCCCGTGCGGCGTCCGGCAGGGGTTCCGCGAGTGCGGCGAGGATGACGCCGACCCCGGGCACCGCGGCCTCGAAGAGCCCGCCCCGGTCGATGAGGTGGCCCTCCAGGTCCGCCCCGAGCAGTTCGTCGTGGGTCTCGGCCTCCAGCAGGCGCCGGAACAGGTCGGGAACGTGCTCCGCGCTGCCGCCGCACCCGCACCGCAACCGTCCCCAGTCGAAGCGGTCCAGTTCCGCCTGCACCGCTTTGGCCATTCGCACAGAGCACCTTCCTTCTTCCGTCCCGGCCGGTCACCAGCAGCGGACACCGGCCGGTCACCGGTGGGGT
>NZ_MUND01000664.1 GCF_002154375.1 Streptomyces glaucescens
ACCAAAGAGACAGAACCTAGATGGGCTGCGATGCGCGTAATCGTCCGTGCGTTGTCCTCGAACAGATGCGCCTGCGTGCCCGCTGCCTGAGCAGCCTCAACATTGACTGCGAAATCGTCAATGAACAGACAGCTCTCCGGCCGCACCTCCAGGCTGGCGCATACGGCCTCGAAGGCACGCGGGTCCGGCTTCTCGACGCCAATCTCGTGCGAGTACACGATTTGCTCGACCAGTTCGTCGAAGTGATACAGCGCCGTCTCCCGCTCCCGGGCGCCGACGAAGCTGTTGCTCAGAATGCCCAGGCTGCAGCTTCCCCGCAGCCCACGCACATAAGCGATGAGCTCCTCGTTAGGCGTTCCCAAGTACTCCGCCCAGAGATCAGCCATGAAGGCTTCAACCTGGGGCGCGTCGAGCCCCAAGCGTGCTGCCACCTGCTCGTGGACCACTCGTTCACTGATACTCCCGACGCTCCCGGCTTGCCACACGTCGCGCAGCCGCTCATCCACAGTGCCGAGCGGCAACTCCAGCCGCTCTTCCCAACGCTGCACCCACCCGGTTTCCGGCGTGATCTCCAGCACGCCACCGATATCGAGAATGACGCAGGTCGCCGTCACTCGAACTCCCCCTCTTCGTCCTGCCCGGCTGGCGAGCGCACACCGCTCGCTCATTTGATCTACGGAGACACTGTCGCCCTTCCCTCTGGGGCAAGGTCAAGCGATCTTGAAACCTTGTGGCAGCCCTGTGGCGAACCGCCGGCACGACTCCGCTACTTCGGCAGGTGCCTTCAAAACTCGGGTTCTGGTCCAACTTCTGTGGTGTGCCTACTCCCTGTGAACGTTGATCTTGCTGGCCCCTTTCGCGAGGTCGTCTGGAAACCGCCGGTACCGACCTCGTCTGGGCTGATGGTTCTGGGCTGTGCGGGAGGTACTGCTCCGGCTGGAAGAGCTGCTTGTCCTGTCGGCTCCGGGGATCAGGGTGGTGTCGGTGCAGGACGACGGAGAGGTGGTCCGAGTCGGCGTCCGATGTCGGACGGCCAGGGCTCGGTGCCCGGGCTGCGGGAACTGGTCGGGACGGGTGCACGGGTCCTACCTGAGGTTCCCCTCTGACCTCCCGGTGGTGGGCCGGCGGGTGGTGCTGTGTCTTCGTGTCCGGCGCTTCATGTGTGCGAAGACCTCCCCTGCGGCGGACGTTCGTCGAGCAGGTCGCGGGCCTGACCCGGCGGTACAGCCAGCGCACCGTTCGAATGCGGTCAGTGCTGGCCGAGGACGGCCTCGCGTTGGCCGGTCGTGCCGGTGCCCGACTGGCCGACGTCTTCCGTGCGAGGGTCAGCCGGAATACGGTCCTGCGGCTGGTCGATGCCCTCCCGGAGCCCAAGCCACAGGTCCCGCGCTGGTCGGCGTCGACGAGTACGCGATGCGCAGGGGCCGTGTCTACGGGACCGTGCTGGTCGACGTGGAGACCCGCCGGCCGGTAGACCTGCTGCCGGATCGAGAGGCGGGCACTGTCGCGGCCTGGATGGCCGAGCGCCCGGGGATCGAGGTCGTCTACCGCGACCGCGCTCCATTCTTCGCCGAGGACGCCAGCATCGGGGCGCCCACCGCGGTCCAGGTCGCCGACCGGTTCCACCTGTGGCGCAACCTCGGCGAAGCGGCCGAGCCGTGTGTCTCCCGCCACCGCTCGTGCCTCCGCGCGTCCTTCGCCGAGTCGGCGCCGGAGCAGGTTCCGGCGTCGGCGCCGGCGCCAGCCGAAAACGGGTCGCCATGGCCCAAAGGGCACCGGTTCGCCGACCGTACCCGCGCCAAGCACGCCGCTTTCCACGCGCTGCTGGCCGCTGGCCACAGCCGACGGTCGGTCCAGCGCGAGCTCGGCATGACCTACCGCACCGTCCAACGGCTAGCGCGTGTCTCTTTGATGGGTTGGTCAGTTGATCGGATGTGTCCGTCCGATTAGTGATCACCGAAGCGATGTGGGACCGGATCGAGCCGCTGATGCCGGCGGATCCGGTCCGCGGGCGGCGATGGGCCGACCACCGCCGCACCCTCGAGGCCATCGCGTGGAAGTACCGCACCAACTCGCCCTGGCGGAACCTGCCCGACGAGCTCGGCTCTTTCCAGACCGCTCACAAGCGGCTGATCAGATGGGCCGTGGACGGCACCTGGGAGATGATCCTCACCGCCGTCCTGGCGGCGGCGGACGCCGACGACGACATCGACTGGACCGTGTCAGTGGACTCCACGGTCGTTCGAGCTCACCAGCACGCTGCCGGAGCACTCAAAAAGGGGCGGCACGCACCGGCGAGCCCGCCGATCACGCGCTCGGACGCTCCCGCGGCGGG
>NZ_MUND01000665.1:0-288 GCF_002154375.1 Streptomyces glaucescens
GCGCGCGCCCGCGTACGCGGGGCCGAACCAGCTGCCGGCGTCCAGGCGGGCGATCTCGGCGGCGGTGAAGTCCCTCACCTGCCACGGTGCCCGGTCGGGGAAGACGGTCTCGACGTCGGTGGTGCGCCGCAGGCTGTCGTCGTGGATCACCACGAGTTCGCCGTCCTTGGTGCGCTGGACATCGTTCTCCACCCACTCGATCCCCAGCTCGGCCGCCTTGTCGACCGCGGCGAGGGTGTTCTCGGGCGCGTAGGCGGAGGCCCCCCGGTGGGCGATGACGGCGGGCCG
>NZ_MUND01000665.1:316-580 GCF_002154375.1 Streptomyces glaucescens
GCGCGGCTGCATGCGTACTCCTCGCGTCGAGTGATCACGGACAGCTCAACTCTGACAGCACAGGGTCAACGCGAGGCGGGCGCAGGATGGCCGCAGACTGAATGGCGCTGCCGAAGCACCCTCACCGGGGCCGCACAAGTGGGGCGGGGGCGTGTTTCTTTGCCGGAAAGTCGTTCGACCATTCCGGTGGGAGTCATACTCTCTGCCTCAACCCTGACCGCTCGGGCGGTTGTGGGAAGGGGTGCGTTTCAGGGAATTCCAGGA
>NZ_MUND01000665.1:641-775 GCF_002154375.1 Streptomyces glaucescens
GGCATCTGGACCATGCACTTCATCGCGATGATGGGGTTCACGGTCGAGGAGGCGCCGATCCACTACGACAGACCGACGACCTTCGCCAGCCTGGCCGTCGCCATCGTCATGGTGGGCATCGGGATCTTCATCGT
>NZ_MUND01000666.1 GCF_002154375.1 Streptomyces glaucescens
CGGCTCGCCGCCCGCCACGACTCCCTGCGCACGACCTTCGCCACCGTCGACGGACAGGGCGTCCAGCTCGTCGCCGCCGAGGCGGAACTGCCGCTGCGCACCAGCGACGTCGGACACCTGCCCGCCGACCGGCGGGACCAGGCCGTCGAGCGCCTGCTGACCGAGGAACTGCGCCGACCGCACGACCTGACGACCGGGCCCCTGACCCGGGCGACGCTCGTCCGCCGGGCAGCCGAGGACCACGTGCTGCTGCTGGCCCAGCACCACATCGTCACCGACGGCTGGTCGGTCGGCGTCCTGACCCGGGACCTGGCGGCGCTCTACCGCGCGGAAGCCGCCGGCGAACCCGACGGCCTGCCCCGGCCGGGCGTGCAGTACCCGGACTTCGCACTGTGGGAGCGTGAGCGGCACACCGCCGACGCCGACGACCTCGCCTACTGGAAACGCCACCTCGCCGGCCTCCAGCAGCTCGAACTGCCCACCGACCGGCCCCGCCCCGCGGTGCGCACCACCGCGGGGGCGGCACACCGCCAGGAGTTACCGCGCCACCTGGTGGACCGGCTGCGGCAGCTGGCCGCGGGCCGCGGCACCACCGTCTTCACGGTGTTCGCCGCGGCGGCGGCCGTGCTGTTCGCCCGCTACTCCGGGCAGCGGGACGTGGCGTTCGGCACCGTCACCAACGGGCGGGACCGCCGCGAACTGGAGGACGTGACGGGCTTCTTCGCCAACACCGTCGTACTGCGCGGCGAGGTCGACGACGCCGCCACGGTCGACCGGTTCGTCGAGACCATGCGCGCGACCGTGCTGGACGCCTTCGCCCACGACGGCGTGCCCTTCGACCGGGTGGTCGAGGAACTCGCCCCGCCGAGAGACCCCAGCCGCACTCCGCTGGTGCAGGTGCTGGTGGTGCAGCAGGCGGCGCCCGCCCGGCCGCCGATGGCCGCCGGGGTACGCATCGAGGAACATCCGCTGCCCCGCCCGGCCGCCCGGTTCGACCTCGTGCTGGAGTTCGCGCCGCGCATTGACGGCGGCTGCGAGCTGACGGTCGAGTACAACACCGACCTGTTCGAGACGGCGACCGTGGCCCGGATGAGCCGGCAACTGCACCACCTGCTCGAAGGCATGGCGGACGGCCCGCACCGGACGCTGGCCGAACTCCCGCTGCTGTCCGAGGACGAGCGGCGCATGCTCCTTCACTCCTGGAACCCGCCCGCGTCGGCCGAGGACCGGGCCGACGGCGCCACGCTCCCCGCGCTGTTCGAGGAGCAGGTGGCCCGGACTCCTGACCGGACCGCCGTGACCTGCGGAGAGACCCGGCTGGACTACGCCGGGCTGAACCGGCGTGCCAATCGTCTCGCCCGGCTGCTGGCGGCGCGCGGCGCGGGCCCGGAGTCCCTGGTGGCGCTGTGCCTGCCGCGCACCGCCGACCTGCTGCCCGTGCTGTGGGCCGTACTGAAGTCGGGCGCCGGATACCTGCCCGTCGACCCCGGCTACCCGGCCGAACGCATCCGCTTCATGCTCGCCGACGCGGCCCCCGCCCTCGTCCTCGCCACCCGTGAGACGGCGCACGCGCTCCCCGACGACTGCGAGCCGCTGCTGCTGGAGGACATCGCACCCTTCGGTGCCGATGCCGCCGGCCCGGCCGACGCCGACGCCTCGGACCTGACCGACGCCGACCGGACGGCACCGCTGGACCCGTCCCACCCCGCCTACGTCATCTACACCTCCGGCTCCACCGGCCGGCCCAAGGGCGTGGTCGTCAGCCACCGCAGCGTGGCCGCCCTGGCCGCCTGGGCCGAGGACACGTTCGGCTCGCGCGGGTTCTCCCACGTCGTCGCCTCCACCTCCCTCAACTTCGACGTGTCCGTCTTCGAGCTGCTGTGCCCCCTGCTGGCCGGCGGCAGCGTCGAAGTGGTCGCCGACCTCACCGCACTCGCCGACCTCACCGCACTCGCCGACCTCCCCGCGCTCACCGACGGCGCCCGCCCGCGCCGCGCCGGACTGCTCAGCGGCGTGCCGTCCGCGCTGTCCCGGGTGCTCGGCGGCGACGGCGCCGTCGAGGCGGACACCGTCGTCCTGGCCGGCGAGGCCCTGCCCGCCCGGACCGTCCGGGACATCAAGGACGCCAT
Source organism: Streptomyces glaucescens (assembly GCF_002154375.1). Taxonomy (GTDB): domain Bacteria; phylum Actinomycetota; class Actinomycetes; order Streptomycetales; family Streptomycetaceae; genus Streptomyces; species Streptomyces glaucescens. Next base: position 2,130 of record NZ_MUND01000666.1, read on the forward strand.
GCCCGCGGCCGACGTGGCGAACATCTACGGCCCCACCGAGGCCACCGTCTACGCCACCGCCTGGTTCGCCGACGGCACCGCCCCCGACCAGGCCCCGCCCATCGGCCGTCCCGTCGCCCGCACCCGCGCCTACGTGCTGGACCGCCTGCTGCGCCCCCAGCCGCCGGGTGTCACGGGCGAGTTGTACCTCGGCGGCGGCGGACTGGCCCGCGGATACCTGCGCCGCCCCGGCCTGACCGCCGCCCGCTTCGTCGCCGACCCGTTCGGCGCCCCCGGGGACCGCATGTACCGTACGGGCGACCTGGTGCGCTGGAGCGCCGACGGCCAGCTCGAGTACCTCGGCCGCGTCGACCAGCAGGTCAAGGTGCGCGGCTTCCGCATCGAACTCGGCGAGGTCGAGGAGGCCCTGCGCGGCTGCGCGGGCGTCGCCGAGGCCGCCGCCACCGTCCGCGACGGCGACGGCCACCGCCGCCTGGCCGGATACGTGGTCCCCGCCCCCGGCGCCCGGGTGGAACCCGAGGCCGTACGCCGCGAACTCGGACGCACCCTGCCCGACTACATGGTCCCCTCGGCCGTCGTCGTGCTGCCCGCCCTGCCGCTCAACCCCAACGGCAAACTGGACCGCGGCCGGCTCCCCGACCCGGCGCCGGCCGAACCCGCCGCACGCCACGTCGCGCCCCGCACCCCCACCGAACGGACCCTCGCCGCCATCTGGGCCGACGTCCTGCACGTGGAGCGGGTCGGAGCGGACGACAACTTCTTCGCGCTGGGCGGCGACTCCATCCTCAGCATCCAGGTCGTGGCCCAGGCCCGGCAGGCAGGCCTGACGATCACCTCGCGGGACGTCTACCGGCACCAGACGGTCGCCGCCCTGGCCCGCCGCGCCGACGAGACGGGCAGCCACCGGACCGCCGCCCCTCCCGCACCCGTCGAGGCGACCGGCACCGCACCGCTGACGCCCATCCAGCACTGGCTCTTCGACAGCGCCGCCGAGCGGGCCGGGCACTTCGCCCAGACGCTCTCGGTGGAACTGCCCGCCGACGTCGACGCCGGCGCGCTCGAAGCCGCCCTCGACGACGTGGTCGCCCACCACGACGCGCTGCGGTCCCGCTTCCTCGCCGACGACACGGGCGTACGGTGGCTGATCGACGGCCCGGCCGAGCGCTGCCGCCTCACCCACCACACCGGGCCGGACACCGACGCCCCGCACCTCGGCCCGTACGACCTGGGCCACGGTCCGCTGCTGCGCGCCGTCCTGCACGACCGGGGCCCCGGACGGCCACCCGTCCTGCACCTGTCCGTCCACCACCTCGTCGTGGACGGAGTCTCCTGGCGTCTGCTGCTCGAAGACCTCGAACGCGCCTACCGCGCCCGCCGCGAGGGCCGGGACGGCGCGGCCGCGCTGCCCCGCAAGTCCTCTCCGCTGCGGCAGTGGGCCGAGCGCCTGGCCGCGCACACCGCAGCCGGCGGTTTCGACGACGAGAAGGCGTACTGGACCCGGGAGACCGAAGGCGCCCGGGCCGCTCTGCCCGCGGACCGGGAGGGCACCGGCACCTACGCCTCCCAGCGCTCGGTGACGGTGCGCCTGAGTCCCCAGGACAGCGAAGTGCTGCTGCGGACCCTGCCCGAGACGTACCGCACCCAGGCCAACGACGTCCTGCTCGCCGCCCTCGGCAGGGTGCTGTGCGGCTGGAGCGGGCACGAGCGGGTACTGGTGGACGTCGAGGGCCACGGCCGTGAGGACCTCTTCGCCGACGTCGACACCAGCCGCACCATCGGCTGGTTCACCACCCGCCACCCCGTCGCCCTGGCCGTCCCGCCCCAGACGGCCTGGGACACCGTGCTCAAGCAGGTCAAGGAACAGCTGCGCGCGGTGCCCCGGCACGGCATCGGCCACGGCGCCCTGACCCTGCCGGGCCGCGACGGCGCACCGCTCCCGGCGACCAGCGCGCAGATCAGCTTCAACTACCTGGGCCGGTTCGGCCTGTCCGAGACCTCCGAGGGCCTGTACCGCGGGCTGGTCCGTCCGCTGGAGCTGGACGCCGACCCGTCGGCGACGCGCCCGCACCCCCTGGAGGTCGTGGGGCGGCTGGACGGCGACAGCCTGGAATTCACCTGGTTCTACTCCGACCGGGTGCACCGGCCGGAGACCGTCGCCGGCCTCGCGGAACGCTACGCCGACGCGCTGGCCGGTCTCGCCCGGTACGCGTCCGGTCCCGGCGCCGCCGGACGCACCCCCTCGGACTTCCCGCTGGCCCGGCTCGACCAGACCCACGTCGACCGCATCGCGGGGGAGGACCCCGCCGGCCTGGAGGACGTCCACCCCCTCACGCCCACCCAGGCCGGCATGCTCTTCCACCGGCTCTCCCAGGACGACCGCGGCGTGTACTTCCAGCAGCTGACGTTCGTCCTCGACGGCGTGCCCGACCCGGAGGTGCTGGCCGACGCCTGGCAGCGGGTCACGGACCGCACCCCGGTGCTGCGCTCGCGGGTGGTGTGGCAGGACGTGCCCGAGCCGCTGCTCGTGGTGCAGCGCCGGGCAGCCGTGCCGGTGGAACTGCCCGACTGGCGCGGCCTGTCCGAGACCGAACAGGACGAGCGGCTGCGCGACCTGCTCGACCGCGACCGCGCCCGAGGCGTCGACCTGACCCGCGCGCCGCTCCAGCGCCTGGTGCTGGCCCGGGTCTCCGACCGCGCGGTCCGCGTCGTGTGGTCCTTCGACCACCTGATCCTGGACGGCTGGAGCCTGTTCCAGGTCCTCTCCGACGTCTTCGCCTGCCACGCGGGACTGTCCGGCGCCGCACAGGTGCCGCTGCCCGACCGCCGCCCCTTCCGCGACTACGTCGCCTGGCTGCGCGAGCGCGCCGACGGGGCCGAGGCCGAACGGCACTGGCGGACCCGCCTGGACGGCCTGAGCGAGACCACCGCGCTCCCCTTCGACCGCGAGCCGCGCGAGAGCCACCGCGCGGAGTCGACCCGGGCGGTGCGCGTCACCCTGCCCGAGACCACCACGAAGGCACTGGAGGGCCTGGCCAGGACGGCGGGCCTCACGATGAACACCCTCGTGCAGGGCGCCTGGGCGCTGCTGCTGAGCCGTCAGGCGAACCGCGCCGAGGTCGTCTTCGGCACCACGGTCTCCGGAAGGCCGCCCGAGCTGCCCGGGGCCGACGCCATCACCGGCCTGTTCATCGCCACCCTGCCCACCCGTGTGACCGTGCCGCGCGACGAGCCGCTGCTCACCTGGCTGGCCCGGCTCCAGCAGGAGCAGAGCGAGGACCGCCGCCACGACCACGTGCCGCTGCACCGGATGGCGGCGTACACCGACCTGCCCGAGCGGGCCGCCCTCTTCGACAGCATCGTCGTGTTCGAGAACTACCCGGTCG
>NZ_MUND01000667.1 GCF_002154375.1 Streptomyces glaucescens
CGGCAGCCGCCCCACCCGCCGGCACCACCCCGACCAGCGGCCTGCCGCCGTCCGAACGGCAGGTGAGCGCGATGTCCGACCCCCACCCCCCGCCCGGGGCGAAACTCCTGCCGGACGGTGTGCACCGATCCATCCGCCCCGGAACCGCGTTCCTGCGGCTCACCACCACCCACGAGCGCCAGGGCCTCCTGGACGGCGCATGGTGGCCCCGCTCGAGGGACGTCGCCGCCGAACTGCCCGGCCTGATCACCGCACTGACCGAGCGCCTCGGACCGATCACCAGGATCGGCCTGGACAGCGCGGCCTGGAACGAACTGCCGACGCGGATCATTGTCGACGACCGGGTGGTACACATCGACTCGTTCGCCGTGGGTGACGACACCGCGCTCGTGACCCGTGGCGACCAGGACCTCTTCACCCTGCTCGTGGTGCCACCGGGGACGCCCCTGGAGGCGGCACGGGCCGCGATGGCCGAAGCCGTCCAGGCCGGCAACCCCAAGCAGGCACAGCAGATCCTGATCGACACCACCGCCGCGGAACCGCCCCGGGGGGCCGGCTCGTGACCGTCGTCCGGCGTGCCCGGCAGCGACCGCGTCGGTGGTGCGTACCCGTCCCCTCCCAGGAGGTCCGCATGACGCACGAGCCCTCGTCTCCCGAGACCCACGCCGAGGTCCGGATCGTGGCCGCGACACCGGAGGCCGCCCGTCGCGTCGCCGAAGTGCTCCGCCGCTGCTTCGCCTCGACCGAGCAGCGCAGCTACCCGGCAGGCGGCGAGGGCGGGACCCGCCTCCATCTGACCCTCGACACCGCACGCACCGCGGAACCCGCACAGTCCTGGCTCGCGGCCGGCACCCCGGCACAGCAACCGCTGGACCATGCCGGTGAGGTCTGATGTCCAGGCGCAGGGGACGCGGCATTCCGACGATTTCCCGGCGTGCACCGCACGGTGCCCGCCCGACCGATTGAGGCGATCGCATGACGGAGCACACCACCGGCATCGGCCTGGGCGACCGGCCGGACACCGACGTGAGCCCGCTGAAGGGACGTACCGGGGCCACCGCCCCCGCGGAGACGCGGGGGAGGACCAGCATCGCTGACGGCGTGGTGGCCAAGATCGCGGGTATGGCCGCCCGCGAGGTGCCGGCCATCCACAGCCTCGGCGGGGGCATGGCCCGTGCCATGGGGGCCGTGCGCAACCGGGTGCCCGGCGGCGGCGACGGTGTCACCCGGGGCGTGAAGGTGGAGGTCGGGGAGCGGCAGGCCGCCGTGGACCTCGACATCGTCATCGAGTACGGCGCCTCCATCGTCGACGTGGCCGGTGAGGCGCGTTCCAACGTGATCAACGCGGTGGAACGGATGACGGGCCTGGAGGTCGTCGAGGTGAACATCGCCGTCGGCGACGTCCATCTCCCCGACGAGGAGGACGAACCGGACGAGGGCCGCGTGAGATGACCCGCCGTGGCGCGCACCCGGCTCGGCGTGCCGCGTGAAGAACCCCGTCGGCTGGGGAGAACACAGCCGGGCTGCTCGCCCTCGGAGGACAACACAGGCGTGCGTACCGTCGCAGAAGCAGGGGCTTGAATGCGCACCGCCGGCTGGGGGCGCGGCACCCGCCGGGTGCCGCGTCGATGATCGCCGTCGTCGGCGGACGGAACAAGCGACGCGGCGTCCGGCGGGTACCTCGGTTCCCCACGGCCGAGGCCGCGTGCGGTGGGGAGTACGGCAAGCACCTCGGTCCACTGCTCTACGGCGACTGCTGCTGCTCGCGCCCGGTCAGCGCGGTGATCAGGGCGCGGACTGCCTGGCTGTCGGAGTCGGTCCCGTGGGCCTCGGGTCCCCCGAATTCGGCGGCCTCGGTGCTGCGGGGGAACATGGCCTGCTCGTATGCGGTGAGCGCGGCCTCGATGTCGCCGGGGTGCGCGGCGAGGGCCGTGCCGAGCTCGGCACCGTCGAGCATGGCAAGGTTCGCGCCTTCGCCGTTCGGGGCCGAAAGGTGGGCGGCGTCCCCGAGCAGGGTCACCCCCGGCACCCGGTCCCACCGGTGCCCGGCCGGCAGGGCGTAGAGAGGGCGCAGGACCGGTGCGATGTCGCTGTCGGTGATCAGCGCGGTGAGCTCCGGCGCCCAGCCGTCGAACTCCTGCGCGATCCGAGCGGTGGCCACGGCCCCATCGGCGAAATCGATGGCGTCGAACCATTCCTGCGGCTCGGACAGCCCTATGTAGGCATGCAGGGTGTCGGCCCTCTCCCGGTGAGCGAAGATCTCCCTGTCTGGCGTGTGCGCGATCATCGACCCGCCGCCGACCGCTTCCGCGGCGGCCGGGTGCCGGGTGCCGGCGTCGAGAAGGCAGGTCTCGACGACCGACTTGCCGGTGTACTCGGGTGTGGTGCTGGAGAGCAGGGGCCGGACCCGTGACCACGCGCCGTCCGCGCCGACCAGCAGGCTGGTCCTGACGGTGCTGCCGTCCGCGAACGTCACCTCATGGCGGCCCCCGCCGAGGGAACGGGCGCCGCTGACCTTCTGCCCCCATCGAACGGTGCCCGCCGGAAGTGAGTCGAGCAGAATGCCTCGCAGGTCACCGCGCATCACCTCAGGGCGTCCGCCCGTGCCGTCGTCGGCCTTCTCGAACAGGACGGTGCCGTCCCGGTCGAGGAACCGCATCGCCTGGCGGCCCTCCAGCACGATGGCGTGGAACTCGTCCATCAGCCCGGCGGCCTCAAGCGCGAGTTGCCCGTTGTAGTCGTGGATGTCGAGCATCCCGCCCTGCGAACGCGCCGAAGGGGAGGGATCGGCCTCGTAGACCGTGGACGGTATTCCGTGGACGTGCAGGACGCGGGCGAGTGTGAGCCCGCCGAGTCCCGCGCCGATGATCGTGACGGGAGTGTGCATGATGGCTCCTTCCGGATGAGCCGCCCGGTGAGTGCCGGCGGCCGTCTCTGGAAAGGTCGCAGCCACCGCCGACAAGCGACCGACAGCGCACCGATGGGACCCTGACAACTCACCGACGGGCGCAGGGACGCTCGATCTCGGTCCCCGCCCCGCACGGGCTGGGACGGACGCTGCGCTTCGGGATCTCGCATCTCTGCGGCATCGAGAACGCGCCGGTCCACTTCGTGTACGACCCGCAAAGAGCGGGGGCGGGAGCGCTGAAGGAAGCGAATGCGGCGTCGGAGGGGATGGGAGGGTAGCCGGGATTCAGAACCGTCACCGTACGAGGATCAGCACCATCGGACGGGCCCGAGCCTTACTGATCGTTGCAGAATGCCGTCCTGCGGAGACCCTGGCAGCCCCATGGAACAATCCCTTCAGCCACAGGCCAGGGGGATGACGCCGTATGGAACGGGTTGACGCTGTGCGAGACCTCGTGCTCCGTTACGTCCACGCTCTGAACGCGATCGAGGAGGCCATGAGGGTGGCGATCCCCTCGTTGCAGCGACTGGCGGACGTCGTCGGGCTGGTCCGCTCGCGCCGGATCAGCCGGAGTGATCACATCGGCGCCTACTCGTACAAGGTTCACGGGGCAGGGTGCCGCTTCGTGAGCGACAACGGCACTGCGGTCGGTGTGGACTTCGCAGCCGACGGAAGCAACGTCTTCGACCTGTGGCGGCTGCGCTGGTATGGACTGAGCCTGCTCGAGCCCCTTGACGTCACGGATGAGGACATGCGGTCCGCAGTGCGGTCGCTACAGCCGCTTCTGAACGAGGTGCGGCCGGGGTGGTTCAGCGTGGCCAACTGATCGCTCAGGATGAGGTTTCGTAGGCGGCGGAAGCATATGCGGCTGCAGACCAGTTCGAGCAGGCGCCGTGGTGCGGGCCGACACGTCGTTCGTAGCGGGTGCGGAGGCGGTCGAACTGGTTCAGTGCAGTCAGGCGAAGGCGCGCTCGACCACCCAGCGCTCCTGGCCCAGTCCGGAACCGTGGCCCATCCGCGTCGGGCGATCATGGTTCGATGCGGCGCTTCCACAGCGCGCGACAGCATCGGGGCCACCCGCAGTTCGCCAGGTACGAGATAAGTACCCGCCCTGGACACCATGCCGACCAAGGTCGCCGAGCACAAGAACCGAGCTCAACTCAACCCGAGACACCAGTTCGCCCGCTTCCCTGCGTGTCCGTCACCTCGAGCCGGTACAGCTTCGGTACGGGCACCTTGATGGGCTCCTGGGTGGTCCGAGCGATGACGACGACCGCGGGCTCGTTCGGGTCGGGGTTCTCCTCCCTGTGCGGGACGAACGGCGGAACGAGGAAGAAGTCACCAGGGCCGGCGGCCAGTCGGACCTCCTGTGTGCCGTCGTGGTAGACGAACACGGGGTGACCGCTGACCACGTAGATGCCCGCCTCCGAATCGCCGTGATGGTGATTGTCCGTTGAGCTCGACGGCGGATTCACCACCATGCCCATCCAAAGGTTCTTGGAGCCGGCCGTGCCGCCGCTGATGGCGGCGTGACCGTCCAGCTCGCCGGCGCGGATGTGATGGACACGGTTGTTCAGCGGTGCGTCGCCACCAGAACCCTGTTCGCTTCCAATGCCTGCATGAAAGGTCATGGTGCAGCCTCCCGGTCTTCGACGGTCTGGGCAGGGACCAGGCTGCGCGCACGCTGCTCAGAACGACAACTACTTTTGCCGATACGGCAATTCCCGGGCGTCCTGGGGAGGGCTGCCGATTCTCCGAGGCCGGGCGAGCCGAGCTCTGGGCTGATTCCTCACCGCCGTACCGGACCGTCTCGACGACACGCGCCTCGGCGAGCTGCGTGCCCTCGCCCGCCACCTCGCAGACAACCCGCACGGCGATTCCCCTGACGCAGGGCACGGTCGCCCACGGATCACGCGTGGGGAGAGCTTGCGCTGCTCCTGTGCCTGGTGCCGTGCTCCGACTCCCGGCGGCACACGGAGAAGGGGCCCGGCTGGTGCCGGGCCCCTTCTCTTCCTGGCTGGGCCTGCCGAACTGCTTCACACCGCGTCGGTGGCGTTTGCTGTGCACTGTGCACGGTGGCATCGGCGCGTAGCGGTGTGCTCTACGGTCGTCAGCCGCGGACGATGTTCTCGGCCTGCGGACCCTTCTGGCCCTGGGTCACGTCGAAGGTGACCGACTCGCCCTCGACGAGTTCCCGGTAGCCGTTGCCGGCGATGTTGGAGTAGTGGGCGAAGACGTCCGGTCCGCCGCCGTCCTGGGCGATGAATCCGAAGCCCTTCTCGGCGTTGAACCACTTCACGGTGCCGCTGGCCATACTGCTTTCCTTCGCTATCGCCGGATACTTCCGGCTGGTCTGTGGGCGGGGCCGACCACGACGGGAAGGCACCCAGCGTCCGTTCTACCCCGTCTCCGCGCGGATATTCGATCTTTTCGCCTGTCCAGGTGAGCCGCAGGTCCCGAGCTGTCTCCGAACAGAGCAATCAGCGGCCGTCCACGGGCGACAGGCGCCCACGGTCTGCCCGGGGACACCGCCTGCCACGGGGGAGGGGCCGCCCGGGGTGCAGGGCGTACAGGACAGCTCGGTGCGCCGGAGTTGCCGAGCGCGACCTGCTGGCGCCCGGTGGGGCGGGCCACCCACGACACTGTTCCCTGGGAAGGTCCCGCTCCCGGCTGCGTCCGCCTTCACCGCGCGCATGGCCGTAGCGGGCGGGGGCAGACGAAGAAGCCAGTCGCCGGCCCCAGGGGGGCGGTGGGCGAGCCGTGCTCGAGGGAGGCTGGCGTGTTCGATGGGTTTCAGGAGGAGCAGATCGACACCGGGGAGGCGTCGGTCTTCGTTCGCTTCGGCGGGGAGGGTCCGCCGGTGGTCCTGCTGCATGGTCATCCTCGTACGTCATCCACGTGGCACCGGGTGGCTCCGCGACTCGTGGAAGCCGGACACACGGTGGTCTGCCCTGATCTGCGCGGATACGGACGTTCTCGGGGGCCGCGGTTCACGGAAGATCACGTGGGTTATTCGAAGCGTGCTGTCGCCGGTGATGTGGTGGCCGTGATGAAACATCTCGGACACCCCCGGTTCGCACTCGCCGGGCATGACCGCGGGGGCAGCGTGGCACTGCGTCTGACGCTGGACCACCCGGAGGCCGTCTCCCGAGCAGCCTTCCTCGACTGTCTGCCGCTGACGGAACACCTGTCGCGGATCACCGTCGAGTTCGCCACTCAGTGGTGGCATTGGTTCTTCTTCGCCCAGCCGGGCATCCCCGAGCGGGTCATCACCGCCGATCCCGACAGTTGGTACCGCGGCGACGCTGATGCCATGGGCTCGGAGAACTACGACGAGTGGCGGCAGGCGACCCGCAATCCCGACGTGGTGCGGGCGATGCTCGAGGACTACCGCGCCGGCCTCACCGTCGACCGGCGGCACGAGGAGGCTGACTGGGATGCCGGCAAGCGCATCACCTGCCCGACCCTAGTCCTCTGGTCGCTCCAGGACGACCTGGAAGACCTCTACGGGGATCCTGTCGCTGTCTGGCGACGGTGGGCCACCGACGTCCGAGGGCATGGCATCGACTCCGGGCATCATGTCGCCGAACAGGCCCCTGCGGAGCTGGCCCGCGCCCTCACTGACTTCCTTCAGCCGGCCCCAGGCGACTCCGACTCCGACCGAGGTGCCCCCGGACGGGAGGACGACGATGGATAGTGTGGCTCGTCTTCTTGGTCCGCTGTTGCTCGGCGGGGCTGGGTGGTGTGCTCGTTCCGTCTGGCACACAGAGCTTCGTGTCGACGTGGGATCGCTCTGCTGCGTGACGACTCAGGTCTGAGGGCGGGAGAGGACGTACCTGTTCCCGCCGTCGGGGTCGCCGTAGAAGAAGAACAACCGCAGGTCCTTGTCGTCGTCCCGGTCCACGTAGAGGGCCCAGGCGTGGATGGTGGTAGCTGGGGGAGACGCGGGCTCGACGGGCAAGAGCCGAAAGAGACGGCCTAGTCTCGGAACATGAACGTGTTCGACGGCGGTGCCGGCCGGTGCCTGGAGATGACCAATGGCGGTACGGCGGTGTTCGTGGACGTGCTGACGCTCTCCGTGTCCGCGCTGGCCCACGAGCCGTGGGACTTCCGCTTCGCCGCCCTGCTGACACGACAGGACCAGAACGTGATGGGGCGTGGGGTGGTCGGTTTCGGTCTGGCGGAGCTGGACTGGGGCGACACGCCGCAGGAGCGGGCCAGCGCCCGGGACTTCCTGCTGCGCGTCCTGGATCTGGCGCTGTCCCGCTACCGGTGGGAGGAGCTGACGTACGAGCCGTCCCGGGCCGAGGAGTACCTGCGCACGTACCGGGCGATGGTGGAGGACTTCGACCCCGCCGCGACCGCGAGGGCCGGCGCGAACGTCCTGCCCGGGCCGCAGGAGGCCGCGATGGCCTCCTGCGTACGCCACCGGGTGCTGAACGCGCTGCCGTTCCGGGAGGGATGCGTGTTCTGCACGGCCGAGGTCTGAGGGGCTACGACGCGCGGTGGGGTAGGCGGTGAAATGGCGGCGTCGCAGGTAAGGGGGGCGGACATCGAGGCGTCGCCGGAGTAGGTGGAGGTCGGGTGGTCCAGGACGACGACGAAGACCGCCGGGGCGTGCGCGAGCCGATGCCGCTGAGCGTGCCGCAGACCGCGCCTTCGGCCCGGCGTCGGCTCGGCGTCACGCTCGGTGACGAGGAACACGACATCGTCCACGCCACCATGAGTTGCGGAGGGACGCACGTCGGGTTCGGCAGGGCGGGCGAGACCTCCTAAAAGGCCTCTTCGTCCTTCCATCTGGGGGTGGACGGCCATGGAGTGGAGCCAGGATCATCCTGGCTCCACCTCATGGTGCGGGCGTGTCACTGGAACTGTGCGAAGAACCTCCAGATCTCTGCTTTGGTCCAGGTGGCGACGCCGCTTTCGCTGGGGGAGCCGTCTACCGGACCGGGTATGTGGCCTCCGTCGAACGCGGCCCATTGGACCGGGTACCCGGCCCGGCAGCCCGAGTAGGTGGTGGTGATGTGCGTTCGGCTGCCCGGGGCGGGCTCGCGCGGACTTTGGGCAGTGCAGCCGTTGTTGGCGACGAACTTGTCGCGCAGGGACCGTCCTTGCCCGATGTTGAGGACGTCGTCGCTGATGCCGTGGATCCCGAAGTAGGCGATGGGCTGGGTGCCGCCGCTGCACCCGCTGATCTGGGCACCGGAAATGACCGCGACGGCCCTGAAGACGGTGGCCCGGCTGCATGCGAGTGCGTAGCTCATACCGCCGCCCCAACTGAATCCCGTGGCGAAACGCTGTGCCGGGTTGACGCAGAGGCCGCTCTCGATTCGCCGGATCATGTCGTCGACGAAGGTGACGTCCTCACCGCCTGAATTGGCCCAGCCGTTGCCGAGGCCCTGGGGGGCGACGAGGATCGCGCTGTTGTTCGACTGTTCCTGTTGGCCGTAGTAGGACCAGGCGTTCCCGCTCGTGCCGCCGGAGGCGACGTCGCCGGCGGTCCCGCCCCGCCAGTGGAACGCGAAGATCAGCCGGTAGGGGCGGCTGTTGTCGTAGTTGGCGGGAACCCTGAGGATGAAGCTGCGGCTTTTACCGCCGCTCTGAATCGTGTGCGTACCGCTCGTCAGAGTCGGGGCGCTGCCGCATCCGCCGCCGCCACCGGACGACAGCTTGATCATCTGCCACTGCTGGTTGGCGCCACCCCAGTCGGTGTACTGGACGACGTTGGCGCCGTCGGCGGTGGAGGCGCCCTGAACCTCCACCGCCTTGCCGCTGGTGCGATTGAGCAACCGGACGTGGCCCGCGTCGGAGTCGGCCAGGCGGAACTGCTGGTTGGCCCCGTTGTGGTCGGCCCACTGCTGGAATACGGCACCGTCTGCGGTCGATGCGCCGGCCAGGTCGAGAACCTTGCCCGAATGCCGGGCCTTGAGGCGGTAGAAGCCGCCGCCGGAGTCCACGAACTGCCATTGCTGGTTGGCTCCGTCGTTGCGCGTCCACTGGCTGAGACGCGCGCCGTCGGCGGTAGACGCGCCAGAGACGTCCAGCGCCTTGCCGCTGTTGCGATTGACCAGCACGTACCAGGCACTGGTGTCCACCGTCGCCGCCTCGGCGGGCGCCGGATTCACCGCGGCGAGCATGCCGATCGCGAGGGTCGCCGCCACGACGGCGGCGACCCGGGACCACCAGCGATGTCTTCCTGGAGGGGCGGGACAAGCCGCACCGTAGGCCGTCATCGATTCACCCTTTCGTTTATGGCAGCTGCCATCAGGTGCGGGTCCAGCGCTGGTTGCTGCCGTTCGAGCAGGAATAGAGCTGGATCAGGGTGCCGTTGGCTGTGCCGCCTCCGACGGCGTCGAGGCAGAGGCTGGACTGGACACCGACGATGGATCCGTCGGAGTTGAGGCGCCATTTCTGGTTGTCGCCGCCCCAGCAGGTGTAGATCTGGACCTTCGAGCCGTTGCCGGTGCCGGCGGCGTCCAGGCACTTGTTGCCGTAGACCTTGAGCTCGCCGGCGTCGGTGTACGTCCACTGCTGGTTGCTGCCGCTGTGGCAGTCCCACAGCTGGACCTGGGTGCCATCGGTGGTGCTGGTGCCGGGCACGTCCAGGCAGCGGCCGGAAGCGATGCCCTTGATCTGTCCGCCCTCCGCGGGCGGTGTGGTGGAGCCGCCGTTGAGTGCGTTGAGGACGGCGGTGTATGCGGGCTTCTTGCTGCCGTCACCGTTGAACAGCAGCGGCGTGTCCCCGGATCGCCAGGAGTCGGTGTCGCGCACACCCCAGACGGTGATGCCGAGGCAGCGCGGGACGGCCAGGCAGTCGTTGGTCACGCTGGCATAGGTCGAGGCCGGGGCGCCCTGGATGTCGAGTTCGGTGATGGCCACGTCGACGCCGAGGGCGGCGAAGTTCTGCAGGGTGGTGCGGAAGTTGCTGTTGTAGGGGCTGCCGCTGTTGAAGTGCGCCTGGAAGCCGACGCAGTCGATCGGCACGCCGCGCTGCTTGAAGTCCCGCACCATGGCGTACATGGCCTGGGTCTTGGCCCAGGTCCAGTTCTCGACGTTGTAGTCGTTGTAGCAGAGCTTGGCGGCCGGGTCGGCGGCGCGGGCGGTGCGGAAGGCGACCTCGATCCAGTCATTGCCGGTGCGCTGCAGGTTGGAGTCCCGCCGGGCTCCCGAACTGCCGTCGGCGAAGGCCTCGTTCACGACGTCCCACTGGGCGATCTTGCCCTTGTAGTGAGCCATCACGCCGTTGATGTGGTTGATCATCGCCTGGCGCAGCTGGCTGCCGCTGAGGCTCTGCATCCAGCCGGGCTGCTGGGAGTGCCAGGCCAGGGTGTGGCCGCGCACCTGCTTGCCGTTCTGCACGGCCCAGTTGAAGATGCGGTCGGCGTTGGTGAAGTTGAACTGGCCCCGCTGTGGTTCGGTGGCGTCGATCTTCATTTCGTTCTCGGCCGTCACCGAGTTGAACTCACGGTTCGCGATCGACGTGTACGTCGAGTCGCCCAGCTTGCCCGAGGCGATGGCGGTTCCGAAGTAGCGGCCGCTCTGCGCCGCTGCGGCGCCGAGCGTGCTCTCGGCGGCGTGTGCGGTCGGCGGCGCGACCAGTGCGGTGACCACACCGAGGACGCCGACGACCAGCGCCAACAGCAGACCGCGGATCTTCCGGCGGATAATGGGTCTGGGAAGGGCATACGAGCCCATGACTGTGCCTCCAAGGTAGGAATCACGGAAGGACTGAAGCGCAGTGGATTGCGTCGTCCGCTCCCATTCGGCAGACGGGCGGGGCGGCCGGAGTCCTGGCAGCACGGAATCACCGGACACCGCGGTCATGGGACGGGACGAATCCAACCGGTACGGGTCGCACCCGGTCGGCCGTCGGCGGGCGGCGGGCGGCGGCGGTGTTCTACACGGGCATGGAGTCCTCCATCGCGGCTCAGCCGGGGGACCGCCACGCGGCGTCGCGCACCTCTCCAACTGCGCGAAGAGCCAGGATGCGCTGGTGCGAACCTCACCGGAACGAAAAAAAGGGGGGTGGCGCAGGTGCTTTTTGGTGCGTGGATCCTTCGTGCGGCTGTGCGTGGATCTGCCGGGCAGCACGGATTACCCAGGGTCGGGGTAGCTCGAAATATCGAACTGCCGCCGGTTCTCCGACAGGAGATGATTGAGGTGTTGACGATGAGTCGTCAACACTCCTCGCAGAAAAAGTTTCCGTTTGCCGATCGAAACTTTCGAGACTCCGGTACGCGGACTGCGGCGGCTCGGAGCTCCTCAGGGTTGCTGTCCTCGGCGTTCTCCATGATGGTCGTCCGGCTGATCTCCAGTCGCTCCAGCCGGCGCTGCCCCTCGATGAGTTGCTCGGCCGGCTGGGCGATCTGCTTGCACGGGCGGGCTGCTGCCCACGAGGCTTGCGGTCTGCCGATCGGCGAACCCCGCCGTCGATCAGCGGATCCGCGATGGCTGCGCGGGCCTCGTGGTCGCGGGCCGGGCGGGGATGCGGTACCAGGATGTCGAAGGTCTACCTGTCTCATGCGCTGCCCGGCTGTTCCACCCAAGCTGCTCCAGTCGGCGGCGAGCTGAGCCCCAGGGGTGTCCGTCGTGGCCCTGGCGGTGGAGCGGGAGGAGGCCGGCACGGACGCGGTGACCCGGCGCGGCGGTCGCGGGGAGGTGGAGCAGTCGTCCGCCAAGATCGCCGGGTCCAGGGACTCGTCACCCCGCACCTGAAGAGGGGGTCGAAACTCATGACGCCGTTCGAAGAGTCGGCGTGTCACGGACGCTGAAGACACGGCCGACCGGTGTCGGCGCTGTCCGCGAGATCGCTGCACTCCGGCGCCGAGTGCGGGGCGACTCGGCCGCTTTGTCGGCGTGACGTGCGATGTTGCGCGCATCGTCGCCTTCGAATGTTTCGTTGTTTGTAGCGACACATGCGCGAGGTATTGACGCCCTTCACCGGCTCCCTATCATTCAGGTTGCTCGACACTTCGACCTCTGTTCGATATCACGAATGCCAGCTCCATCGCGCATCAGGACAAATCCGGGTCACGCCCGACGCAGAGCCGCAAGGAGCCGTGTCACATGCGTATGTCATGGCCTCGCCAATGCAGGATCCCGCTCCAACGGCGGACGTCGCCGAGCCCCGGTCTCGGGCCTGCCGGCCGTCACAGTCCTGATGACGCCCAGGACTGCGACGGCCTCACCCGACGACGTCCAAGCCTCCACCCCTGGCGCCCATGCCGTCCGAAGGCGCCGGGCGCCACCGGTCTTCCGGAAGGTCGCGATGGGCCGGGAACTCACAAGCGGTCTGCCGTCGTGCTCACAGGCCGCTGCGCACCGCACTGCACCGACAGTCCGGACAACCTCTGACGAGGCCGACCGGAACCGCCTACCAAAGGTTGAGGAAGTCCCCATGTACAGAGGAAGTTTCAGCCGCAGGCATCCGTCTGCGGCGCTCGCCGCCGCGATTGCGGTGCTGACCGCGTTGGCAGCGATGCTCGTCGCCACCCCGGCTCAGGCGGCTTCCACCGGCGCCCTGCGCGGTGTTGGTTCGAACCGGTGTCTCGATGTGCCGGGCGCCAGCCAGACCAACGGCACCTATCTCCAGATCTACGACTGCTGGGGCGGGACCAACCAGCAGTGGACGCTGACCGACAGCAACCAGATCACCGTGTACGGCAACAAGTGCCTGGATGTTCCGGGCCACGCCACCGCGGCCGGTACCCGGGTGCAGATCTGGACCTGCTCCGGCGGTGCGAACCAGCAGTGGCGGGTCAACTCCGACGGCACGGTACTCGGTGTGGAGTCCGGGCTGTGCCTGGAGGTCGCGGGCGCCGGCACGACCAACGGCACAGCGGTGCAGATCGGGACGTGCAACGGCGGCAGCAACCAGAAGTGGACCGGCCTGTCCGGGACCCCGACCCCGCCGGACGGCACGTGTTCCCTTCCGTCGACATACCGGTGGACGTCGACGGGCGTACTGGCGCAGCCGGCGAACGGGTGGGCCGCGGTGAAGGACTTCACCACCGTGACGCACAACGGCAAGCACCTGGTCTACGCGTCGAACTACTCGGGATCGTCGTACGGCTCCATGATGTTCAGTCCCTTCACGAACTGGTCGGACATGGCGTCGGCAGGCCAGACCGGCATGAGCCAGGCCGCGGTGGCGCCCACGCTGTTCTACTTCGCGCCCAAGAACATATGGGTGCTGGCGTACCAGTGGGGTGCATGGCCCTTCATCTACCGCACGTCGAGCGACCCCACCAACCCCAACGGCTGGTCCGCTCCGCAGCCGCTGTTCACCGGGAGCATCTCCGGCTCCGACACCGGCCCGATCGACCAGACCCTGATCGCCGACGGCCAGAACATGTACCTGTTCTTCGCCGGTGACAACGGCAAGATCTACCGAGCGAGCATGCCGATCGGGAACTTCCCGGGCAACTTCGGCTCGTCGTACACGACGATCATGAGCGACACGAAGGCCAACCTCTTCGAGGGCGTACAGGTCTATAAGGTTCAGGGCCAGAACCAGTACCTCATGATCGTCGAGGCGATGGGCGCGAACGGGCGCTACTTCCGCTCCTTCACGGCCTCCAGCCTGAGCGGCTCGTGGACCCCGCAGGCCGCCACCGAGAGCAACCCCTTCGCGGGCAAGGCCAACAGTGGTGCCACCTGGACCAACGACATCAGCCACGGTGACCTGGTCCGCAACAACCCCGACCAGACCATGACCATCGACCCCTGCAACCTGCAGTTCCTCTACCAGGGCAAGTCGCCCACCGCGGGTGGAGACTACAACCGACTGCCGTGGCGGCCGGGTGTGCTCACCCTGCAGCGCTGACCGTCCCGATTCACGGTGACCGTGATGTGGTGCGGTCTGCAGGCGGGTGGGCGAGCGGTTCAGGGCGTGAGCGATCCCATCTGCTGACCGGCCTCACTGCCTCGAGGAACCCCAGCCGTGCGGCGGCCGGGGTTCCTCTCGCCCCCGACACCGACGTCGCCGAGACCGTGGGCGCCCTCTCCGTCCTCCTGCACGGTCCCGGTCTTGCGTCAGCGCGGGCGGAACATCAGCTCCGACACCGAGAACGTCGAGTCGTTCGCGGGGGACGAGAACAGAACCCGCCAGTTCTCGTATGGCTTGCCGCTACTCGACGAGCAGCTTTCTGCGGTCAGAGGCATGACGAGGAAGGACACGGATTCGGCCGTATGGCAGCCCACCGCGCCTTCGAGACCCCATAGGTGACGCGTACCGCTCGAGAGGTCACTGCGAACCGCAGGTCCACTCGGGCGGGCAGAACCACTCGACCCCCGTGCTGGCCAGCTCGAACTCGTCGTCCCGGCCGTCGTCGTCCCGGCCGTAGGCGATGATCGCATATCGGTCGCCGTCCGACGCCTCGAACCGCGCGTCGACCACGTGCCATGTCCCCACATCGGGCTCGCCTCGGATCGCGTCGACCAGGTACTCCAGGCTCGCCCCCGTGACGTCGACGCCGGTGAGGTCGTACATGGCGAGCTGCTCGAAGCCGGGAGCCTTCGGAGTCTGGGGTGACAGAAGCAACTCGAAGGACTCCTGCGCGGTCGCCTCCGCCACCTCGAACACCTGAAGCCTCTGCTCACCGGTGGGACTGCGGTAGTTGACGACGTCGATGCCGTACTCGGACGGGACGGCCTCCCGCGTCCAGCCCACGGGCATGGCGATCCGGAAACCCTGTGGGTCGACGAACGACTCGTAGCCGGCGGGGAGTTGAGGGCTCGACGCAGACGGTGAGGACAGTGCCGACGTTTCCTCCTGCGGCGACTCGGAGGGGTACGTCTCCGGTGACGGGGTCGGCGACACGGTCCCGTCCGCCCGTGGTGCGGGCCGCCGCACTGACTCGTCGCCGTCGTTCACCTGCACCACCACGAGCGCCACCGTGACCCCGATCAAGGCGGCCGCGGCCACCACCGAGGCCCACACCCGGGGCCGCTGCCGCCATCCCGGCACGACCGGTGCCGACGGCCGCACCGGGTCCGGCCAGGGGACCGCCGAGGACGCGTCACCGACGCCAGCGCTCCGCGGTTCGTGATCAGGCCGGGCTGGCGGGGGAGGGGTGACATGAAGCTCCCCCTGCGTGCCGTCCTCCCAGCGCTGAGTCTCCTCGTTCCAGTACCGGTCTCCCCCGCTCATCGCGCACCTCTCACATTCCCAGTAGCCCCGCCACGGCCCCGGCCGAGGCGATCAGGCTCACCAGCGCCTCCGAGTCCGTGAGCAACTGCCGCAGCCGCTGGAGCCTGCCCTGACCGACCGCGCCGGTCCGGGTGATCTCGTCCTCGGTATCGGCCAGTTCGGCGTCCAGTTGCGCGGTCCGCCCGTCCGCCCGCACCCGGGTGAGATCGGCTCGCAGCGCGCGCACCGCCGCCAGCAGTTCCTCTGCGGCCGGGTCGCGCTGCGAGGCCGTACCGTGGTGGCTCTCGGCGCGCGCCTGGCTGCCGATGGCGAAAGTGCTGTGGGAGACATCGCCGATCCGGACGCTCGGCTCATCCGCGTTGGTCATCGCCGTCGGAACCCTTCTGAGTGGTCGAGGTGGCGCGTGCTTTGGTGCCGACCGCGAACGTGCTGTCCGCCACGGAGTCGATGTGCACCCCGCCGTTGCTGATGTTGACGACCTTCTGCACGAACTCGCCGGTCTGATAGCCGTGCGCGGACAGCGCCGCACGCACGCCGTGTGCGATCCGGTCCTGCACGCTCTTGAGGTAGCGGTCGACGTCCATCTGCTGGAAGAGCGATCCGGCGGGCGCCGCTCCCAGCTCGCGCACCGACAGCGCGGGGCCGTCGGGCAGCGCGTTGGCGTAACCCGCGGTGAGCAGCTGCCAGCCGTAGGCAGCATCCTGGAAGAGCGTGACCACTGAGCGGAACGCGGAGCGGGGCACCTGGGCGACGGCCCAGGTCGCTTTGCCGAACGGGCTGTTGTTGCGGAAGCGGTGGGCCGTGCGGTCGGAGTCCTTGAAGTCCGAGCGGATCGGCTGCAGCACATGCGGGGCGATCTCCAGCATCAGCATGCGGCCCTGGGTGTGGACGCGGATGAAGACCGTGACGACCAGTTCCTCCTCCCAGCCGCCGACGCGGACGCGCAGGAAGTGCCGGCGCTTCTCTGCGCCCTCCTCCACGGCGCGGGCCCGGTGCGCCTCGAACGCCGTCCGGTCGTACGGGGCGTCCTCACGTCGGGCCAGGCCCTCGGCGGGCAGGAACACACACTCGTCGATCTCCAACCACCGCAGTCGGTCACGCACCGTGGTGCCCGCGTACTCCGCGGGCAGCCGCAGAGCTTCGAGCAGCGGGCGGATCGTGTCGAGCACCGTCCGGTTGCTCAGCGGCCGGGTCTTCCCCGCCTCGTCCGGCCGCAGTTCGACGGCTAGCACCCAGGTGTCGTAGGCCGCTCCCGCACCGCAGAACGGGTGCGCCTCGTGATACATGATCAGCGGCTTGTGCTGTTCCAGCCGGATGCGGTCCTTCATCCGCTGGAACCGCCCGCCGTCCGCGCTCTCCGCCGGGTCGGAGGCGGCGTCCGCGAACCGGTCCTGGGCCAGCTCGCCGCCCAGGGCGCGGACGAACTGGCTGCGCTGGGCGCCCGTGCACAGGGCGACGGCCACGAACAGCACCAGCGCGAGCCACGCCTGCAGCGGCTGGACGGTGCCGTCGCCGCCGGCCATCTGCGACAGGGCCGGCAGCAGCCCCTTGAGGAAGGTCCACAAACCCGGCGACTCGCCGCCGGAGGAGCCGTACGCCCCGTAGGCGGGGTCGTAGGAGTCGGCCGACGAGTCATTGTCGGAGCCGGTGAACGCGATGGCCACGGTGGCGACCAGGAACACGGCGAACACGGTGCGGCCCAGCCAGCGCATGACGAACGCCGCGAGCCGCCGCGCAGGCGGCGGGCGGTCGGCGTCGCCGTGGACCGCGGTCGCCATGGCCAGCAGCAGGCCGGGAAGCAGGTAGCCAGCGAGCAGCATGTCGGTCACCAGCAGGCCCACCACCCACAGCCCCACGATCGCGCCGGCCCAGGCCAGTTCCAGACGCCGGGCCCGCAGTGCGTGGGCGAGGACCCGGGCGGCGTCGAGGCCGAGCGAGGGCGCCACGATCCGCTGCTCGTTGAGGTGCAGCTCCTCGATCACCCGGTCCCGGTAGGAGGCGTCGAGGTAGGCGCCCGCGCACAGCAGACGGGTCGCCTCGCTGGCGTGCGGTGGGGTGGGCGGCGGTGCCGCGGGAGCCGTCGGTGGTGTGGGCGGTTCGGATGTCGGCCGTGATGGCGGTGGCACGTTCGTGGTACTCACACGATCCCCCGATGTGCGCATTCTGTCATGTGGCGCAAGTCACTTGATACTCCATCAACATAGCGCGCATCAGCGGGATCGGGAGCGAATAGTCACGGATGGGCGGGGATCGCTTGCGAGGCGTTAGTGACTGTGGCCCAGGCAACGCAAGGGGCGCACTCGGCCCGCCCG
>NZ_MUND01000668.1 GCF_002154375.1 Streptomyces glaucescens
CCCCGGCACCCGCCCCGACCGCTCCGGCCGGCGGGCTCGACCCCCGTGCCCTGTGGCCGAACATCCTGGAGGCGGTGAAGAACCGCCGCCGCTTCACCTGGATCCTGCTCAGCCAGAACGCCCAGGTGACGGGCTTCGACGGCACCACCCTCCAGCTCGGCTTCGTGAACGCCGGTGCCCGCGACAACTTCGCGAGCAGCGGCAGCGAGGACGTGCTGCGGCAGGCGCTGGCCGAGCAGTTCAACGTGCAGTGGAAGATCGACGCCATCGTCGACCCGTCCGGCGGCGGCCCGGCCCCCTCCGGCGGCTCCGGCTTCACCGGCGGCTACGGCGGAGGCGGCGCCGCGGGCCCGGCGGCCACCCCCGGCGGCTACGGCGGTTACGGCGGCGGCACCGGGGGCGGCCTCGGCTCCGCACCCGCCGGCTCCTACGGCGGCGTGGCCACGGCCACCTCGACGCGCCCCGCCCACTCCCCGTCCGCGGGCCCTGCCGCGCCCTCCGCCTCGACGGCCCCCGCCACGG
>NZ_MUND01000067.1 GCF_002154375.1 Streptomyces glaucescens
CCCCCGCCCGGCTGCGCGGCATCCCCAGCCGCCTGCTCGCCGGGGCCTCGATCGTCGCCGACCGGCTCGTCAGCGACCGCCTGGCCGCCGAAGGCGCTCACAAGTGGCACTTCGCCGTGCTGGTCGCGCTCGCCGAGGCCGGAGCCGCCAGCCAGGCCGAACTCAGCCGCCGCACGGGCATCTACCGCAGCGACATGGTCGCCGTCCTCAACGAACTCGCCGACACCGGTTGCATCCGCCGCGACCCCGACCCCGTCGACCGGCGCCGCAACGTCATCACCCTGACCCCCGCCGGCCGCCGCCGCCTCGAACGCCTCGATACGCTCATCACCGACGCCCAGCGCGAACTCCTCGCCCCCCTCGCCCCGGGCGAGCGGGAGCAACTCACCCGTCTGCTCACCGTACTGACGGAGCACCACCGGTCCACGCATCCCGGACCCGACGACGCGTGATGTCACCCGCGCCAGGAGCAGTGCCGCTTCCGCCGAGGGCGAGAAGGGGCTCGCCCGGCCCGGCAGGGCTCAGACGCACTCACCGGCGCCGCCGTCCGGTACGGCCGCCCATGGCCCCGCCACCAGCCCGTCGCTCCAGGCCCGCAGCACCTCGTGGTTCACGCACACTATTCCGCACTGCTCGGCGTACTCCTCGGCCGGTGCGGTGAAGTCGCTGGTGGTCACGACGACGGCCACATCCGCCTCGTGAACGGTGTAGCAGGTGCCGCCGAAGCGTTGCAGTTCCTGCGAACCGACCTTGTTGTCGTCCCCGTAACGCTTGCACTGGATGACAACGCGCCGGCCGTCGGGCGCCCACGCCACGACATCGGCGCCCAGGTCCCCCGCCCCGCCCACGACCTGCACCTGCGTGCAGCCGTCCCGCGCACACAGGTCCGCTACGGCCTGCTCGAACGCGTCGGCGCTCAGCGCGGCGTAGTCGAGGACCAGGGTCCTCTCCTCGCCGAGGCCGCCCTCGACGGCGGCCTGTCCGTCGCCGTCAGCCGGGAGGACACGGCTGCCGCCGTCATGCGTGTCGTCCTCCTCCAGCACGTCCAGCGCGGTCGCCGTGGCCTCCTCCAGTGCTTCGGTGGTGCGGCGGGCGATGCGCGACACCGACATCCGTCTCCGGTTGCGCCGCCACACCAGTGCGCAGGCGACACCGCCGAGCGCAAGGATCACCACCCAGGCGGGCCGCCGCTCGGCCGCGTCGACAGCCGCGCGGGCCAACAGCCCCACCAGCACCAGGATCAAGGCGCTCAGGATGAAGAAGACGGCGGTCGCCCGCAGGTCGAAGGGGCGCTCACGGTAGGAGAAGCGCCTGGGGCGCTCCGGCACGGCCACCGGTCTCAGCCCTCCCTCGGTATCGGAACGAAGACCACTCACGGCGTCTGCCCGCGATCTGATCGTTTACCGCCGAACGGGTGAACAGGCGGGCCCGGCACCGCTGATGCCGCGGTGCTGGGCCGCCGCGCCGGAGGCCTACGGCCGCCGATGCGACCCGTCTCGTTCGCTCGTCATGCGTTCGGGAGCGCTCCCATCACAGGAGGTTCCGGGAGCGCTCCCATGTATGCCGGATGGGCTGACGGTCAGCTGGTCGGGAAGGTGTCGGGGGTGCTGATCCGGCTCTTGAGCAGCGCCCCGGACTCGGTGAGCACACCGCTGCTGCTGTAGTCGGTGCCGTTGCAGGTGCCGGGCTTGAAGGCCGCGCTGCTCTCGTTGGCGTCGGAGTACGTCCAGTTCGCGTAGCTGATCTTCAGCTGGTCCAGCAGGTCCAGCCAGGCCACGCTGCTCGCCCGGTCCATCGCTCCCCCGCCGGTGGCGCTCACCGTGCCGAACTCGGTGACGAACAGCGGGAGCCTGGTGGCCGCCCGGCTCACCGTGGCGCGGTAGTTGTCCTTGTGGCTCGCGGCGTAGAAGTGGAACGCGTACATGATGTTGGTGGCGTTGACGGGGTTGTTGACGACCTCGGTCTCGTTGGATCCGTCCGAGACGCCCAGCGAGGACCAGCCGCGGGTGCCTACGATGATGACGGCATCCGGGTCGGCGGCCCGGATCACCGGGATGACCTGCTCGGCGTAGTTCTTGATGGCCGTCCAGCTCACGCCGTTGGGCTCGTTGGCGATCTCGTAGATCACGTTCTTCTTGGCGGCGTTGCGGGCGGCGACGGAGGCGAAGAACGTCTTGGCCCGGTCGAGGTTGTGGTTCGGGTCGCCCGGCGTCAGGGTGTGGAAGTCGATCAGCGCGTACATGCCGCGGGCCTCGGCCATGTCGACGAGGCTGTTGACGCGACTGGTGAAGCCGGCCGGGTCGGTCTCATAGCCCTGCTCCTGCACGTACATGGCGATGCGGAACAGATCCGATTTCCAGTCCCTCGCCAGCGCGTCCAGGGACGCGTTGTTGTAGCACTTGCCGAACCACTGGATGCCGTGCGTGCTCATGCCGCGCAGCTGGATGGGGCGGTTGTACTGGTTGCACAGGTTCACACCGCAGACGTGGAGCTGCCCGTTGATGCCGACGGGCGTGCCCGGGGTGGGGTTCGGGCCGGGATCCGGGTCGGGCGGGGGTTCCTCGCCGCCGACCGAGCCCGTACAGGCGACGCCGTTGAGGGTGAAGGCCGTGGGCTTGGGGTTGGCGCCCGTGAAGGAACCCGTGAAGCCCAGGTCCGTCGCCGCGCCGGTGGCCAGCGTGCGGTTCCAGTCCACGTTGGCTGCGGTGACGGCGGAGCCCGACTGCGTCCAGGTGGCGTTCCAGCCCTGGACGACCTTCTGCCCCGTGTCCGGCAGGCGGAACTCGAGCGTCCAGCCGGTGACGGGGTCGCCCAGGTTGGTGACCTTCACACCGGCCTGGAAGCCGCCCGTCCACTGGCTGGTGACGGTGTATTCGACCTTGCAGCCGGTGGCGGCCTGCGCCTGCGGAGTGGCCAGCGTCGTGAGACCCAGGGCCGTCGCGCAGGTCGCCAGTAGTGCGAGAGTGCGTTTCACAGCGTTCCTCCTCGTGCGAAGCGGAATCGGAATGGGAGCGCTCCCAAAGTCCATCGGCCCGAGACCGTACACCGGCGCGAGGACGCTCGTATAGGCATTCGACCGGGTGGCGGCGCGACGGGCTCATGACGACCCCTCAGGCGCCGGATCGATTCACCAGACGGTCCACAGCGTCCACACCGTGGATATTCCTTGACACGAATATTCTGATCAGAGAATATTCAGCGTCATGGAACGGATCGCATCAGCACTGGGAGACGCCGCGCGGTGGCGCATCGTCGAGCTTCTGGCCGAGCGGCCCCGCTCCGTGGGGGAACTGGCCGGGCTGGCCGGTCTGCGGCAGCCGCAGACCACCAAGCACCTGCAGACCCTCGCCCGCGCGGGCCTGGTCACCGTCTTCCCCCTCGGGCAGCGCCGCGTCTACGCGGTGGAGGCGGCACCCCTCGCCGCACTGGGACGCCGCCTCGGGGAGCTGGCCGGGGCCATCGAGGCGCACGCGGGCGACCGGGACGTCATCGCCCGTTACCTCGCCGCCATCGAGGCGGACTCCGCGGTCGCGGACCGAGAACGCTGGGCGGACGGCCGCACCTTCTCGTTCGAGCGCGTACTGACCGCGCCCCGGGACGTGGTCTGGCGCCACTGGACCGACCCCGGTCTCCTGGCGTCCTGGTGGGCCCCGCCCCCGTTGACGGTCACCGACTGTGTCCTGGAGCCGAGGCCCGGTGGTCGCGCCGTCCTCGACTACCGCGACGCCGAGGGGCAGTACCACTCGCGGGGCCGGGTCCACGCCGCCGCGGAAGCGGAACGCCTCGTGTTCGACCTGTCGGTGATCGAGGCCGGCACCGTGGCGTTCACCGGTCACTACGACGTGACGCTGACCGACGCCGAGGGCGGCACCCGCCTGCTCCTCGGCCTGCGGATCACCGGGACGACCGTCGACGCCGTGCCGTTCATCGCCGGCATCGAAACCGGCTGGACCCAGGTGCTCGACAACCTCGCCGACGCCGTCGGCGCAGTCCGGCGCACCACCGCATCACCCGACGAGCGAAGGGAAGCACAGCCATGACCGACCCGACCGGGCGCAGAGTCTCCGCGAACATCAGCCTGACCCTGGACGGCCGTTACAACGGTCCCGGCGGCCCCGGCGACCTGGGCGCGATCGTCCCGTACGCGATCACCGAGGCCGCGCGGAACCATCTCGCCCGCATCCACGACGGAGCGACCACGGCACTGCTCGGCCGGCTCAACGCCGAAGGATTCCTGGGGTACTGGCCCACGGTCGCCGCGGACGAGAACGCCGACCCACGTGACCGCGCATACGCCGAGTGGCTCGTGAACACCGAGAAGGTGGTCCTGTCGAGCACCCTCACCGAGGCACCGTGGGAACGCACCCGCGTGGTCGACGCCCCCGCGGCGGACGTCGTCACCCGGCTCAAGGCCACCGGCCGGGGCGACATCCTCGTCAACAGCAGCGCGAGCGTCATCAAGGCGCTCCTCGCCGCCGACCTGCTCGACCGGCTGTACCTCATGATCTGCCCCGAGATCACCGGCGGCGGACAGCGGCTGTTCGAGGACGGTCTGCCGGCCTCCCGGTGGCGGCTCACCCACCAGGAGACCGGCGAGCTGGGCGAGATCGCCGCCGTGTACGACCGCGTGCGCTGACCACGCGCGGACCCCGCGTCACTTCACGGACGGCCGGGGCTCGGCAGCGCCGGCCGGCATGTCGCACGCGTACGGCATGCGGGCGATGGCACCGGCGGAGAGGAGTGTCGCTCCGGCGAGGCTGCCCCAGAGGGCGGTCGGGCCGTGTGGGGCGAGCGTGGTGATGACGGCCGGGGAGACGGCGAGCCCGAAGCCCGTGGAGAGTTCGAAGCGGGCGACGGCGCGGCCCAGGAGACGGTCCGGGGCGAGGGCGGTGACGAGCGCGGTGGCGCTGCCGGCGTAGACGATCTCGCCGACCGTGCAGAGCACGGACACCGCGGCGACGGCCGGGGCGCCCCAGCCGGGTCCCAGCGAGGTGGCCGCGAGGAAGCCGGCGTAGGACGCGGCGAGTACGACGCCGGCGAGCGCCAGCACGGTTCGCCGGGAGTAGCGGGACAGCAGGACGGTGACCGGTACCTGCAGGGTGACCACGAGCACCGTGTTGGCCACGAAGACGGCCGCCGACCACACCGGGGAGGCGTGCAACTGCGTCACCAGGATCAGGGGGAGCGCGATCTCGGGGACGTTGAGGCAGAACACGTAGACCACGTTGGCGGCGAGCAGCGCGCGCATCCTGGGGGCCGGCCCGTCGAGCCCGTCACCTTCCTCGGCCGGGGCGGTGACCGTGACCGCGGGCAGGCGGACCGACCGTGTCAGAGCCGCCGCGACGAGATACGCGAGCCCGGTGACGGCCGCGAGTCCCCGCAGCGCGGTCGTGCCGCCCGCCAGGCACGCGGTGGCGATGAGCGCGCCCACGCCCAGGCCGGCGTTGCGCAGGGCACGGCCTGCCGCGAGCGCGGCGTCGCGGTCGCGGCCGTGGGCGACCGAGGCCACGAGCGCCGCGTGGGCGGCCGGCCAGGCCTGGTTGCCGATGCCGAGGAAGAGCGCCGCCGCCGCGAACAGCCAGACGTGCCCCGCCGGCGTGGCCAGCAGCAGAGCCACGCCCAGGACCCGCACCAGCATCGACGCGGCCACGACCGTGGTGCGCGCGCCCCGGTCCAGCCATCGGCCGACCGCGGGCATGCACAGCAGACCCGCGACCACGGCGACCGTCATGGCGGTGCCGGTGACCGGCGCGGACAGCTTCAGCACCGTCACCCCGTAGAGCAGGAGGAAGGGCCGCAGCAGGCCGGTGCCGAGCGCGTCGACGGCCAGCGCGACGGCGTAGCGGGGGCCTCCAGAGGCACGGACGAGGGACCGGGGCCGGATCGTGGTGAGGGTCGACATGCGGACTCACGGTGGGGCCGGCCGCCGGGCCGGGCACGTGGGTTGACGGAGTCCGTCAACCCACGCAGCCGTCACCCGTCCGGCCCGTGATGATGAGCGGATGACGTTGAGGATCGACATCAGCGGGCTGCCGTCCGAACGCGTGCGGTTCGCCGCCTCCCCGCTGGCCGAGCTGACCGCGATGCTGCACGTGCTGGCCGAACCCGGACACCATCCCCAGCTCGCCGGCTGGGCCGCGGACGTCTGGGCCGGGCTGCGGCCGGAACTGGCTGAGCGGCTGCGGGAGGCGGAGTTCCTCTGGCGTTCCTCACAGGCCGACTTCCTGATCCCCGCCCGGCCCCGCCCGACCCTCACCGAGGAGCTGGACGACGTGGACCGGGTCGACGACGAGACGTATGTGACCGCGGCGCTCGTCACCACGTGCGGCGGCGGCCGGGCCCACTCGGCCGCGCCGTCACCGCTCACCGACAGGGCCGCGCGCGAGCGGGCCCTGGACCTGGCGCACGCCCGGGGGGCGCGTCAGGAGGCCTTCGCGGAACGGCTGCTCGTGGACCCGGCCGCCGTGCGGGCGCGGGTGCGCGACACCCTCGAACAGTGTGCCGAGGCCTTCTTCGACGCCGCCTGGGCGAGCGCCGTCGTACGGCTCGCCACCGACCTGCGTCTGAAGAACGACCTGCTGACGCGCCAGGGCATCGGGGCGGCGCTCGCGGCGGTCTCCGGCGCCGTCGCCCTGGCGCCGGACGGCGACTGCATCATCGTGGACAAGCTGCAGGACAAGGCGACCGCCGCCCACGGCACCGGCGTCACCTTCATCCCCAGTGTCTTCAACCGCCCGCATCTGGTGGTGGTACACGCGCCCGGATGGCAGCCGGTGGTGCAGTACCCGGTGGCCGATCCGGCCCCGACGGAGCCGGTGTCGCTGGAGACGGTCACGCTACGGCTGGAGGCGCTCTCCCATCCGGTACGGCTGCGGCTGCTGCGCACCCTGGCCCGCGGCCCGCACACCACCGGCGAGCTGGCCCACACCTGGGAACTCTCCGCCCCCGAGGTCTCCCGCCACCTCGCCGTCCTGCGCCGCGCGGGCCTGCTCACGTCCCGACGGCACGGCCGCTACGTCCGCTACACCCTGGACCTGCCCGGCCTCACGGCTCTGGGCACCGACCTGCTGGCGGCCGTACTGCGCTGATCGGCGCCCGCCCACCGACGTACCGGTGCCCCGACGCCCGGACGGAATCCGCCCCGTGCGCTGCGCGGCGAAGCACCGCTACGACTTCCGGCACGCGCATCAGCCGATCGGCTGATCCCGGATCGAGCGTGATGGCCGATACCCCCGGCGGCCGTCTCGGACGACTCTCGAGACATGCCGATGATCGAGATTCAGGACCTGCACAAGGCCTATGGCGACCGGAAGGCCGTGGACGGCGTCTCCTTCGCGGTCGAGGAGGGGGAGATCTTCGGGGTGCTCGGCCCCAACGGTGCCGGGAAGACCACCACCGTCGAGTGCGTCGCGGGCCTGCGCGTCCCCGACGGCGGAACCGTGCGGGTGGCGGGGCTCGACCCCGTCACCCGCCACGAGGAGGTCACCCGGCTGCTCGGCGTCCAGCTCCAGCAGAGCGAGCTCCAGCCCAAGCTCACCGTCCGCGAGGCGCTCGGCCTGTACGCGTCCTTCCACGACCGGCCCGCCGACTGGCGCGTGCTGGTCGAACGGCTGGGTCTCGAAGGGCAGTTGGGGACCCGCTTCGGCAGGCTGTCCGGCGGGCAAAAACAGCGGCTGTTCGTCGCCCTCGCTCTCGTCGGCAACCCGCGGGCGGTCGTTCTCGACGAGCTGACCACGGGACTCGACCCGAGGTCCCGGCGCGAGACCTGGGCGCTGGTCGAGGACATCCGGGCCGGCGGGGTGACCGTGCTGCTCGTCACCCACTTCATGGAGGAGGCCCAGCGCCTCTGCGACCGGATCGCGCTCATCGACCGGGGCCGGGTCACCGCCCTCGACACACCCGCCGGTCTCATCGACCGGACCGCCGCGTCCCGGACCGTGTCCTTCGCCGCCGACACGCCCCTCGACCGGGCCGACCTGCTGGCACTGCCGGGCACGGTCGACGTGGAGACCCGGGACGGCCGGACCAGCGTCACCGGCACCGACGAGACCGTGGACGCCTTCATCCACCTGCTCGCGCGCCGCGCCGTCACCGCTCGCGGCCTGCGCGTCGTCGAAGCCACCCTCGACGACGCCTACCTCGACCTCACAGGAGCCGACCGGTCATGACCACCACCGTCACCGCCACGCGCGCGGTCCTGCGCACCGAGGCCCGCCTCTTCTCACGCGAACCCGGCAGTCTGTTCTGGGTGATGCTCTCCCCCACCGTGCTCCTGGTGATCCTCGGCCTGATCCCCTCCTTCCGCGAGCCCTCGGCCGACCTCGGCCATCGCCGGGTGATCGACCTGTACGTCGCCGTCTCGGTGCTCTTCGCGCTGATCATGGCCGGTCTGCAGGCCATGCCTCCGGTCCTGGCCGGTTACCGGGAACGCGGCATCCTGCGCCGGATGTCCACCACTCCGGTCCGCCCGGCCGCCCTGCTCACCGCCCAGCTCGCCCTGCACGCCGTCGCCGCGCTCGTCTCGTCCCTGCTCGCCGTCACCGTCGGCCGGCTCGCGTTCGACGTCGCCCTGCCGGGCAACATCGCCGGTTACTGCCTGGCCCTGCTCCTCGCGACCGCGGTCGGGCTCGCCCTCGGTGCGACGGTCTGCGCGGTCTCCCGCACCCAGAAGATCGCCACCGCGGTCGGCTCCGCGGTGTTCTTCCCGACCATGTTCACCGCGGGCGTCTGGGTGCCGGTCCAGGCGATGCCCGGTACGCTGCGCGAGGTCGTCGAGCTGACCCCGTACGGCGCCGCCTCCCGGGCGCTCGACACGGCCGGGAGCGGCGCCTGGCCGGAGTGGACCACGCTCGGGGTGATGGCCCTGTGGGCGGCGGTCCTCACGGGCGTGGCGGTCCGCCGGTTCCGCTGGGAGTGACATGGGGGTCGACGTGAGCGCGAGGGGAACGGCGGTCGAGGAGCACTGGCGGCAGTTCTTCCGCTGGGGCCCGTACGGCCTCCTGGCCCTCGCCGCCGTTCTCGCCGCGGCCTCGGCCGACGCGGTCATGGACGGGCCGAAGACGATCGCCGCCGGCATCCTGGCCGCCGCCGCGCTCGCCCTCGAACTCCGGTGGACCGCCCACCAGCGTGCCCTCGCCGCCGCCCCGGCCCCGTCCGCGGAGTGCGACGGGCCGCCAGGGGACGAGTCCGCCGAGCCCGCCCCGGCCGTACTCGTCCCCGGCGCCCCCGACGCCGCCTCCACGGGCTACTTCGTCCTGCGCAGCGCGCTCGCCTTCGCGCTCACCTGGCTCAACCCCTTCTTCGCCGTCTACGCCTGCATGGGCTACTTCGACGCCGTGCACCTCCTGCCGCCCCGGCCGGCCCCGGCCCGGGCCGGACTGCTCGTCGTCGCCCTCACCATGGCCGGCTCCCAAGCCGGCGGACTCCCGCCCCGCTCCACCCTCCAATGGGTCGCGTTCGGTGCCCTCTTCGCCCTCAACTCCGTCCTGGCCGTGGGCCTTTCCCACCTGGGTGTCAAGGAGGCCGAGAAGGCCGCCGAGCGCGCCGCGACCATCGCCGAACTGGCCTGCACCAACGCCCGCCTGGAACAGGCCCTCGCCGAGAACGCCGCCCTCCAGGCCCAGCTTCTCGTGCAGGCCCGCGAGGCGGGCGTGGCCGACGAGCGGCGGCGGCTGGCCGCCGAGATCCACGACACCCTCGCCCAGGGCCTGACCGGGATCATCGCCCAGCTCCAGGCGGCCGACGCGGGCGGCGACCCCGGCCAGGCCCGCGTGCATCTGCACCGCGCGGCCGATCTCGCCCGGCACAGCCTCCGCGAGGCCCGCCGCTCGGTCCAGGACCTCAGTCCCGTCGCCCTGGAGCACGACACCCTCCCCGAGGCGCTGAAGACCACCGTCGCCGCCTGGTCCGAACGCACGGGCATCACCGCCCGGTTCACCGTCACCGGTACCGAGGAGCCCCTCCACGACGAGGTGGCCGCCACTCTCCTGCGCATCGCCCAGGAGGCTCTCGCCAACACCGAACGGCACTCCGGGGCCGCACGGGCCGGGGTCACCCTCTCCTACATGGGCGACGAGATCACCCTCGACGTACGGGACGACGGCCACGGCTTCGACCCGGCCGCGGTTCCCGCCCGCGGCCGGAGCGGCGGTTTCGGCCTCGCCGGGATGCGCGTCCGGGCCGAACGCCTCGCCGGGCGCCTCACCCTGGAGGCCGAACCCGGGCAGGGCACCGCGATCAGCGCTCGCGTACCGTTGGCGCGCCATGACTGAGATCACCCTCCTGATCGTCGATGACCACCCCGTCGTACGGGACGGCCTGCGCGGCATGTTCGACGCCGGCCCCGGCTTCCGGGTGCTCGGCGAGGCCGCCGACGGTGTGGAGGGCGTCGAACTCGCCCGGCGCCTGGACCCGGACGTCGTTCTGATGGACCTGCGCATGCCCGGTGGCAGCGGCGTCGACGCCATCGCCGAGCTCACCCGGCGCGGCGCCCGCTGCCGGGTGCTCGTCCTCACCACGTACGACACCGACACCGACACGCTCCCCGCCATCGAGGCGGGCGCCACCGGCTACCTCCTCAAGGACGCCCCGCGCGAGGAGCTGTTCACCGCGGTGCGCGCGGCCGCCGAGGGCCGCACCGTGCTGTCCCCGGCCGTCGCGACCCGGCTGGTCACCCGCGTCCGGACCCCCGCCGCGCCCACCGCACCCTCCGACCAGTCCCTCTCCGCCCGCGAGCGGGAAGTCCTCGTTCTCGTCGCGCGGGGCACCTCCAACCGTGAGATCGCCGCCGAACTCTTCATCAGCGAAGCCACGGTCAAGACGCACCTGACGCACATCTACGCCAAGCTGGGTGTCAAGGACCGCGCGGCCGCGGTCGCCGTGGGATACGACCGGGGCATCCTGGGACGCCGCTGAGGTGAGCCCGGCTCGCGCCGGCCGGCCCGCGCGGTGACGCCCGCTCCAGGAGCGCCCCGCTGCGGCCGCTAGGGGGTGTCGTCGAACTCCCGTCGTCGTCCGCAGGACGGCCCTGCGGCGTCCGGTGCGNNTCGCGGGGCAGACGGGAGTTCGACGCCACCCCCTAGGACAGGATCCGGCCTATACGGCGCCTACCGTCGTGCCCGACAGCCGACATCAACGGGAGGACCGCCATGTCAGAGCAGACCAGCACGGCACCCCAGGGCTACACCACCGTCGCACCCTGGGTCGTCACCGACGACACGGGGGGCTTCCTCGACTTCGTGACCGAGGTGTTCGGCGGCGAGGAGCTCGCCCGGGTGCCCACGGAGGACGGATCGATCGGTCACGGGGAGATCCGGATCGGCGACACCGTCGTGCTGGCCTTCGACCGGCGCGCCGACTGGCCCGCCCTGCCGAGCCTGCTGCGCGTGTTCGTCGCCGACGCGGACGAGACGTTCTCCCGGGCCCTCGCGGCCGGCAGCCAGGTGGTCACCTCTCTGTCGGACAACGCCTTCGGCCAGCGCGGAGGACGCGTCCGGGACCCGTTCGGCAACATCTGGTGGGTGGTCAGCCACATCGAGGACGTCTCCGAGGAGGAGATCTGGAAGCGGCTGCAGGACCCGGTGTACGCCGAGGGCATGCGCGTGGCTCAGGAGACGCTGGACACCGAGCTGAGCGGCCGGAGCCAGGGACGCAGCAGCGCGCCCGTCAGGACGACCGGCCCCGGTCGCTGAACGGATCGGGCCAGAGGCGGGCCGATGCCTGTGACTTCTCTTCTCTCCTGGGTAGTCGACGATCACAGCCGGACGTCGATCACCGAAGGAGACGCGTCGTGGACAAGGGGAAGCAGATCACCGGTACGGCTCGTGTGGAACTCGCGCGAGAGATGAAGCGGCAGTACGAACAGGGGCTGTCCATAAGGGCCATCGCCGAGGCCCACGGACGGTCCTACGGTTTCGTGCACCGTGTCCTCACCGAGGCGGAAGCTCCCCTGCGCAACCGGGGCGGGGACCACCGACGGCTCGAGAAGTCGGGCCGGGCGAAGGGGTGACGGCGACCGGACGGCCGGCCGTAGGGGACGACCGGCCGCGGCGGCGGTGACGCGGCGCCGTGCCGGCCCGGGCGCGCTCGGCGCCCGGGCCGGCGCTGGTGGTCCGGCCGGCGCGCCCTAAGAGGTCTGCGCCTTGTCGTACAGGGCCTTGGCGTCGTTGCCGAAGTACGGGCCGAACATGCGGTTCGGCAGGAACGTGTAGCCGAAGCTGTTCACGGAGACCTGCAGACCCGCGCCCGTCGACTCGCTGAAGCCGGTGAACCAGGGGCCGCCGCTGGAGCCGCCGGTCATGTTGCAGGCGAGTCCGTGGTCCTGGGAGAATAGGAAGTCCTTCGAGCTGTTGCCGCTGCAGTAGATCAGCTTCGATCCGTCGTACGGCGAGGCGGCCGGGAAGCCGAAGGCGTACATCGGCTTGTTGTAGCCGCCGTTGAACTGGATGCCCTGCGCACCGACGACCGAGGTGAGCTTCTGGCCGTTCAGGGGAGCGACGACCGCCGCCCCGATGTCGTAGTTGATGTCCTCGCTCGCCTCCCACTGCGGGGTGGTGAGCGTCCTCGTCGCGGTCCACTGGCCGTACGGGGCGCTGCCGTTGTCGTAGGCGGGGACGAACACCCAGTTGGTGTGCCAGCTGCCCTGGTACTTGACGCAGTGGCCGGCGGTGATGACGGTGCTGGCGTTCTGACTGGTCACGGCGTTGCCGGAGCAGGATGCGGTCCGGCCCTGGAAGGTGAAGAACACCCGGCCCGACGTCTTCACGACCGCGCCGCCGCCGGTCCACGCGCCCCCGGCCTGCGGGAAGGACGCGGGGGCGGCCGTGGGTTCGACGGTCGTCGTCCGGCCCTCGGCGGCCTTGGGCGCCTTCAGCCGCTGGGCGGCTCGCGGGGTCACCAGGAGATCGAGAGGTGTGGCGCCGCGCATGCGCTCGGCGGTCCAGAACGTGCGGGCCTTGTGCTGCTCGGTGGCGGGGGTGGTGCGGGCCGGTACGGGGCCTCCCGACCGGGCCGCATCGGTGCCGGATGCCGCCGCGGCGGCCGTCCCGGCCTCGACGAGGCCGCCCGTGAGCAGGGCTGCCAGGGCCAGCAGGATGCCTGGGGCGGTGCGATGGCGTCTCACGCATGTCTCCTTCTGCCGTGCCCCGACGTCGGTGTCCGGGCAGGGTGGGGGTACGAAGAGCGGTGCGGACAGACGTGCGTGTGGCAGCGTGCCACGGAAAATCTCGGCTGTCAGGGGCGCGTCAACATAAATCTTCCCGGGATCCGGGACTCGGGCGGCGACTGGAGCCTGCTCCGACCGGTCGCGTGAACGCGCCACCGATTTCCGGTCGTTGCGTTCGGGCCTCCGGCCCGGCGGGTGCGGCCTGCGGCCGCGTCCACGACGACCCGGCCGGACACGTCCGCCTCGCCGTCCAGGAACTCGGCCGGCCCCTCACGGCGAAGCCGCTGTCGGTCGCCCTTCCGAATGTGCGCCATATGATCGACACAGCACGGTTGTTGATGGTTCGTCAGGGGCGGTCGGCACCGCAGCGTGTCCCGCACACCGAGAGAGGCTGGTGCACATGTCGAGACGCCTGCGGACGGCGCTGGTGGGCGTGACCGTGATCGCGGCGGCGGGTACGGCCCTGCTGACCACCCCCGCGACGGCGGCCGGCGCCGGGACGACCGCCGAGGTGCGGAAGCCCGGGCACGATGCCACCCAGGCCGCCATGGACACGGCCGTCGCGGCGGGCGTGCCGGGCATCGTCGCCGAAGTGCGCGACGGCCGTGGGGTGTGGAAGGGCACCTCGGGCGTCGCCGACCTCTCCACCCGGCAGCCGCGCGGGCACCGCGACCAATTCCGGGCCGGAAGCGTCACCAAGACGCTCGTGGCGACCGTCGTGCTCCAGCTACAGGCGGAAGGGAGGGCCGACCTCGACGCCAGCGTCGACCACTACCTGCCCGGACTCGTGCGGGGCAATGGCCACGACGGCACCAGGATCACGGTCCGGCAGCTGCTGAACCACACCAGCGGCATCCACAACTTCACCGACGACGCCACCTTCGCCAAGAAGGTGATGGGCATCGACTTCCTCCAGTCCCGATACGACGACTGGACTCCCCAGCAGGTCATCGCTCTCGCGCTGAAGAATCCGCCGCAGTTCGAGCCCGGCACCTCCTGGAAGTACTCCAACACCAACTACCTCCTGCTCGGTCTGATCATCGAGGAGCTGACCGGAAGGCCGTACGCGGAGGAGATCGAGCGCCGTATCACCCGGCCCCTCGGCATGCGCTCCACCCACTTCCCCGGCACCGACCCGCACGTCCCCGCGCCCACCCGGCACTACTCCACCTTCACCGAGGACCCCGGCAAGACCTACGACGTGACCGAACTCAACCCGTCCTGGGCCGGGGCTGCGGGCGAGATGATCAGCAACGCCGCCGACCTCAACCGCTTCTTCACCGCCCTGTTCCGCGGCAGACTGCTGCCTCCCGCACAGCTCCGGCAGATGACGACCGCCCTCTCGACCGAGGGCAACCTGCCGCGCCAGCGCTACGGCCTCGGCCTCATCGAGTACGAGACCACCTGCGGGGTCAAGGTCTGGGGCCACTCCGGCGGCATCCACGGCTCGACGACCCAGGCCTTCGGCACCAGCGACGGCCGGCACATGATCACGCTGAACTTCAACGGCGACTGGGTCGGGGGCGGCAAGAACGTCGTCTCGGCCGAGTTCTGCCCGCCGCGCGGTGCGTGACTCGACCGGGTGGCGGGTGCGGGGCCGGCGGGGACGGCGGCCCCCGGAACGCGGTCGCGCCGACAGGGCGTCGCGGACTCTCGGCGCGCCCCCTGCCGCTCCCCGCTCACCCGCTCACCCGCTCCCTCAACTACCTTGCTGGGCACCGAAGTTCTGCGTCCACCACGGCCCGCCCGAGCCGTCGTGGACACCCACGCCGATGTCCTCGAACGAGCAGTTGAGGATGTTCGCGCGGTGACCGGGGCTGTTCATCCAGGACTCCATCACCGCTTCCGGGGTCTGCTGGCCCCGGGCGATGTTCTCCCCGTAGGTCGACCACGCGTATCCCGCTGCGGTGGTGCGCCGGCCGGGATCGGCGCCGTCCGGGTTGGTGTGGTCGAAGAAGCCGCGCGCCGCCATGTCCTCCGAGTGGCCCTGTGCGGCCTGGTTCAGCTGCGGGTCCTCCGTGAGCGGAGCGCAGCCGGCGGCCGCCCGTTCCTCGTTCACCAGGGCGACCACCTGCGCGACGGTTCCCGTCGGGGCCGGCTGCGCCGGTGGGGTGCCGGGTGCGCTCGGAGTCGGCTGGGGGGCCGGGGGCCGGGTGGCCGTCGGCGCGGTCTTCTTGGCGGGGCTCTTGGAAGGGGTCGCCTTCTTCGACGGTGACGCGGACGGCGATGGGGACGCGGACACGGACGCGGACGGGGACCGCAGGGCCGACGCGGAGGCCTCGGCGGCGCTCGGCGCCGGGAGGTCCGCCGCGTGGGCACCGGCCGTGGGCGCGGCGGTCGCCCGCTCCGGTGCGGTACCGGGGTCCGTGCCGAAGTACCACAGGCCGCCGCCCACGACGCCGGACATCACCACGGCACCGGCGACGGCGCGACGCCGGATGCGGCGTCGCCGACGTACCTGACTGCGGGAGGCCGTCCGGCGGCGCGGTGCGGCGCGATGTCCGGCTCCCGGAGCCGGGCGGCCATGCCCTGCCGGGAATCCCGGCCGGGACGCCGAGCCGACCGCGGCCATCCCGCCCGCGGGGGCGAGCACCTTGTTCCACAGGGCGGGTGCCACCGCGACCAGGGCGAGGCCGGCCAGCAGGACCTCCGCGGGCATCAGCCCGCTCCACAGGCCGGAGCAGAGGGAGCAAGCACGCGCGTGGCGGGCTATTCGCTTGCGCCACAGCGCCGAGGGCCGGCCGTCCCACGGGGCCAGGAGCCCCGCCAGTTCCGCACAGCGCGGGCGCGCGTCGAGCGCGCGAACGACCACCCGGGCGGCCTCCAGTTGTGCCTTCATCCGCTGCACCCGGACCGCCGTGTGCTGGGGCGAGAGTTCCAGGGCGGCGGCGACCTCGGATCGTGTCAGCTCACCGGCGCACTCCAGCCACCAGAGCGACAGCAGCCCTCGGTCGTCGGGCTCCAGCCAGCGGGTCGCCCGCGCGGTCTCCTGGCGCTGGCCGGACAGCTGCAACTGCACGATGGTCAGGTCGACGAAGTCGGCCCCCGGGTCGGCGAGGTCCGCGGCCTCCTCGACGGCGCCCGGGGCCGACTGCCGGTCGCGCCAGTGCGTTCGGACCTGGTTCATCGCGATGGCCACGAGCCAGGAGCGGAAGCTCTCGGGAGCGCGCAGACCGCCCAGCGCGTCGAGTGCTCGCAGCAGGGTGTCCTGCACGACGTCGTCCACGTCGACGGAGCCGTCGAGTGCACGCCCCACGACGTTGTAGACCAGCGGGAGATAGGCACTGATCAGGGCGTCCTGAGCCTCCGGGTCACCGCTCTGCGCAGCGGTCACCAGTGCCGCCGTCTCCCTCGTGCGCTCTGTACTCATGGCAGGTCTTCCTCGTCTTCGACGCCGAACGTTGCTGTCCGCTGCATGGGAGATCGGCCGGTGGGCCAGGGATAACAATTTTTCCGGACGCGGACCGCGTTCGTACGTCCGTGCGAGAGACGTCACATTCCCGGACGGCGGTGCACCCGGAGGGCGACGGAGCGGAGGAGGGCGTCGCGGCACGCGAGGACGGCGGGATGCCGACTCCGGCCGGTCCGTACGACGGTGAAGACGCGGCGAGTGTCCTGACCTGCGGGGAGCTGCCGCAGGGGCACGGTCGACGGACGCCCGTCCCACACCAGGTCGGGGAGGAAGGCGGCGGCGTGTCGCTGCTCGACCAGGCGGAGGTGGAGCAGGAGGTCGGTGGTCTCGAAGCGTACGTCGGGTTCGAAGCCGGCGTTGCGGCACAGGGTCATGGCCCAGTGCCGGGCGGCTGTGCCCTCGGGCTCCATCACCCACGGATGGTCCGCCAGCGAGCGCAGCGCTCCCATCGGCCCGCCGGTGCCGGGGGCGACGGCGTCCGGGCCGCCGGGCGGCTTCGGGAGGGCCAGGCGGAGAGGGTCGTCGAGCAGGTGCTCCTCTTCGAGTCCGGCGGGGCGCCGGCTGGGGTTGCCGGGGTACTCCTCGGCGACGACCAGGTCGAAGTCCCGGGCGGCCAGGGCGGGCAGGGCCTGTTCCGGTTCCAGCTGGGTGACGTGGACGCGCAGTTGCGGGTGCCGCGCGCGCAGCAGGCCGAGGGCGGTGGGGACGAGGGCCAGAGCGGCGGTCTGGAAGGCGGCGATGCGCAGGGTGCCGGTCAGGTCGGTGAGGGACGCGGCGATGTCCGCCTCGGCGCGCTCCAGGCGTTCGAGGACGGCTTCGGTGTGGGCGACGAGGATCTCGGCCTGCTCGGTCAGCCGTACCCGCCGTCCGACCGGCTCCAGCAGCGGCACGCCGGCCTCGGCTTCGAGCTGGGAGAGCTGCTGGGAGACGGAGGAGGGGGCGTAGGACAGCGCGGCGGCGACGGCCGCCAGGGTGCCGCGATGCTTGAGTTCGCGCAGCAGGCGCAGTCGGTGCAGATCGAACACGGGCGCGCTCTCCTCGTTGACCGTACGGCGGACCGGCGGGAAAGCCTGGCATCGGATTTTCCGATGAGTACAGGTCGGAAACATTCGCTGGACCGATCATAGGTGCGCATCCGACCCTGATCATGTGTCCGACAACGCTTCCTTCCCCCATGGGCCGCGCTGGTTCGCGCAGCCCGGCACCGCCCGCACGTGGCGGTGCGCTTCCGCACCCCGGCAGGTGCGGGACTTCCACGCCGCACTGACCGGCTACTCCCCCACCCCCCTGACGGAACTCTCTTCCCTGGCAACTGAGTTGCGGATCGGCCGGGTCTTCGTCAAGGACGAATCGTGCCGCCTCGGCCTGCCCGCGTTCAAAGCGCTGGGTGCCTCCTGGGCGGTGCACCGCGCCCTCGCCGAACGGGCCGCGAACGGCGAGCGGAGGGGCAGGGTCACCCTGGTGACGGCCACCGACGGCAACCACGGCCGCGCGGTGGCCCGCATGGCACACCTCCTGGGCCAGGGAGCCCACGTGTTCGTCCCACGCGGCGTGCACCGGCAGGCCGTCGCGGCGATCGCCGCGGAGCGGGCCGAGGTCACCGAGGTACCGGGCAACTACGACGACGCGGTACGGCTGGCGGCCGAGGCGGCTGCCGGGCCGGACGCGGTCCTGGTGCAGGACACCGCCTGGCCGGGCTACGAGCGGATCCCGGGGTGGATCGTCGAAGGCTACTCCACCCTGTGCGCCGAGATCGACGAGCAACTGGCCGCCGCAGGGGTCGCCGAGGGGCCCGATCTCGTCTCGATCCCTGTCGGCGTCGGGTCCTTGGCCCAAGCCGTGGTCACCCACTACCGCAGTCGCCCCTCCGGGCATGCGCCGGCGCTGTTGTCGGTGGAGCCGGATGCCGCGGCCTGTGTTCTGCGCAGCCTCGTCCTCGGGCGACCCGTCACCGTCGAGACCGGCGAGACCACCATGGCCGGGCTCAACTGCGGCACTCCGTCGAGCATCGCCTGGCCGTATCTGCGCGGCGGCCTGGACGCCGCCGTCGCCGTCCGCGACGCCGACAGCGCCCGCGCGGCCGGCGATCTCGCCGCTCTCGGCGTCGCCTCGGGTCCCTGCGGGGCGGCGTCGCTGGCCGGTCTGCGGGCGGCACTCAGCGGCCCGGATGCCGGGGAACGCCGTACGGCACTGGGGCTCGGCCCGTCCTCGGTGGCCGTCCTGCTGAGCACCGAGGGAACGGCCGCCAACCCCCGGACTGTCACCGACGAATGACCTCGCGGCGCCGAGGAGAGGACTTCCCCCGAATGGCGACCCACCTCACGGTCGTGCTCGCCGTTCTCAGCGTGCTGACCGTCATGCCCGGCCCCGACATGGCCATCGTGACCCGCCGCGCCCTCGCGGACGGCCCCGCGGACGCGCTGCGGACGTCTGCGGACGCGCTGGGGACGCGCTGCGGACGCGCTGCGGACCGTGGCCGGGGCCGCGGCCGGGCTGCCGCTCCGGGGCGCGCTGACGGCAGCCGGTCGCTGCCGCACCGGCAGCCTCACCGGCGGCCCACCGGGCGCTCCGGCTGCTGGGCGCCGGTTGCCTGCCGTACCCGGGTGCGCGGACCCTCCGTCAGACCCGCCGGGCCGCCCACTCCCACCCCTCGCCGGCACCGGCACCGGCACTGGAATTGGCACTGGCACCGGCACCGGCACCGGCACCGGGGCGCTGTCCGGCAGCCCGTGGCGGACCGGCCTGATCAGCAACGTCCTCGCCCCGAAGATCGCCGTCTCCTACCCCGGACCGCTCCCCGCACTGACTCCGCCCCACCTGCCCGCCGCCTGGGTCACGGCACTGCTCGTCCTCCTCCACACCACCCTCACCCTCGCCTGGCTCGGCAGCCACGCACTACCAGCCGGCCGGAGTGCGGCGGCGCCTCCTCCAACGGCCCCGGACCCACCGCGTACCAGGGCGTGTCACGGGCGTCGCCCTGATCGGTTTCGGCCTGTCGATCGCAGGCGCAGCCCGCTGATCCCGCCGCACCGCGCCCCTCACCCGCCCCCATCGGCCCCGTCTGATCCCAGCCCAATTCCCGCATTGGCATGGACCTGATAGGCCATCCCTCGCTAGGCTCGGCCCGCATCACATGAGAGCGCTCTCAGACTGCGGTTGTTCCACCCCACCTCGCGGGAACGACGAAGGGCAGCGACTTCCATGACACGCAACAGATTCACGCAGGCCTGCGTGGCCGCGCTCCTCCTGATCGGCAGCTGGTCCGCGGCCGGCACCCTCCCCGCGGCGGCGAGCGACACCGCCGACTCGGCCACCACGGCCGCCTCGGCCGGGTCCGCGTCCGCCTCCCCCGGCCTCCTTCAGGCCATGCAGCGGGACTTCGGCCTCTCCCGCGCCGAGGCCGAGGCGCGCCTCACCGCGGAGCGCCGTGCCACCGGGCTGGTGCCCGAGGCCCGCAAGACCGCAGGGGCCGCGTACGGTGGCGCCTGGTTCGAGGCGGAGAGCGGGAAACTGGTCGTCGCGGTCACCTCGGACGCCGATGCCTCCACGGTCCGCGCCCTGCGCTCCTCCGGTGCGGGCGTCCGCGTCGTGGAGCACAGCGCACGCCTGCTCGACGCGGTCAAGTCGCGCATCGACCGCCTGAAGGCACCCGCCGGAGTGAGCAGTTGGTCGGTCGACCCGGTCGCCAACACCGTGGCGGTGAACGTCGTCCGCGACCAGCGGTCCGACTCCGACGTCCGCCGGTTCGTCGCCGAGGCCCGCAAGGCCGGTCCGGTCACCGTGCGCACCGTACGGGCCGCCGCGCAGACCTTCGCGGCGGGCACCGTGGGCGGCGACCCCTACTACACCGGCAACGTCCGCTGCTCGATCGGCTTCTCGGTCCACGGCGGCTTCGTCACCGCCGGGCACTGCGGCGGAACCGGCGCGGCGGTCAGGGGCTGGGACGGCTCCCACATCGGCACCTTCCAGGGTTCCTCGTTCCCGGAGAACGACTACGCGTGGGTCAACGTGGGCAGCGGCTGGTGGACGGTACCCGTCGTGCTCGGCTGGGGCACCATCCCGGACCGGCTGGTGCGCGGCTCGGCCGAGGCCCCGATCGGCGCCTCCATCTGCCGCTCGGGCTCGACGACCCACTGGCACTGCGGCGCCGTACTGGCCAAGAACGAGACCGTCAACTACAGCCAGGGCGCGGTGCGTCAGATGACGAAGACGAGCGTGTGCGCCGAGCCGGGTGATTCGGGCGGCTCCTTCATCAGCGGCGACCAGGCGCAGGGTGTCACCTCCGGCGGCTGGGGCAACTGCTCCGGCGGGGGCGAGACGTGGTTCCAGCCGATCAACGAGATCCTCAGCCGTTACGGGCTGACGCTGCACACGGCCTGACCTGACGGTGTCGAGCGAGCGGGCCCTGCCGGACGAGCGGGGGCCCGCTTCTTCGTGTGCACGGCGACAGCGTGCCGCCACCGGCCGAGAAAGTTACCAGCCCGTAACCCGCCCGGGTGTTACCAGTGGTAACTGAGCAGTGCTAGTTTCCGGTTCACTTTCCTGCAGCAGAGCGAGGAGTGAACCGTGAGCCGTATCGGCACCGTGCTGACGACCGCCGTCGTCACCACAGCCTGTGTCTGCGCGTCCGCCCCGCCCGCCGCCGCGAGCGACCCCGTGGTGTCCCGGGGCGTCACCATCCCCGCCTTCTACACCCCGCCCGCCGAACTGCCCGAAGGGAACGGCACGTTGGTCCGGCACGAGCCGCTCCCCCTGGGGCTCGCACTGCCCGGCCTCGACGGCCGTCCGCTGCCGGGCACGGCCACCCGCCTGATGTACACGTCCACCGACTCGGGCGGCGAGCGGGTCGCGGTCACCGGCGCCTACATCGAGCCGTCCGCGGCGTGGAAGGGCGACGGCCCCCGCCCCCTGGTCGTGGTGGGCTCGGGCACCATGGGCCAGGGCGACCAGTGCGCGCCGTCGTTCTCCCTCCAGCACCCGCTGCTCCTGAACGGGCAGACGCTCTCGGTCGGTTACGAGATCCTCGCGGTCTACCGCCTCCTGGCGACCGGCGCGGCCGTCGTCGTCACGGACTACGTCGGCCTCGGCGCCACCGACCGGCTGCACACCTACGTCAACCGCCTCGACCAAGGGCACGCCATGCTGGACGCGGCACGCGCGGCACGCTCCGTGCCGGGCGCGTCCGTCACGGCAGCCTCCCGGGTCGGCATGTACGGCTACAGCCAGGGCGGCGGCGCCAGTGCCGCCGCGGCCGAACTCCAGCGCACGTACGCCCCCGACGTGCCCCTCGTCGGCACCTACAGCGGCGCGCCGCCCGCCGATCTGACGGAGGTCATGAAGGGCATCGACGGCAGCGCGCTGGCGGGCGCCCTGGGCTGGTCGATCAACGGGTTCGCCCAGGCCGAACCCGCTCTGCGCGAGGTCGTGGAGGCCAACGTCAACGCGACGGGGCGGGCCGCGCTCGAGGACATCGCGACCACCTGCGTGGGCGACGCGATCCTCGGTCACGGCTTCACCAAGAGCACGAAGTGGACGTCGAGCGGGAAGTCCCTCGCGGAGGTCCTCGCTGGTGAGCCCCGCGCCCAGGCGGTGCTCGACGCGCAGCGCCTCG
>NZ_MUND01000669.1 GCF_002154375.1 Streptomyces glaucescens
GGCCGCCCGGCCGGGCGGCCCCCGCTCAGTCCAGGTAGCCTCGCAGCTGGTCGGCGAAGGCGTGGTCGCGGAGCTTGTTGAGGGTCTTGGACTCGATCTGGCGGATCCGCTCTCGGGTGACGCCGAAGATGCGGCCGATCTCCTCCAGGGTGCGCGGGCGTCCGTCGGCCAGCCCGTAGCGGAGCTGGACGACCTTGCGCTCGCGTT
Organism: Streptomyces glaucescens; assembly: GCF_002154375.1. Classification (GTDB taxonomy): domain Bacteria; phylum Actinomycetota; class Actinomycetes; order Streptomycetales; family Streptomycetaceae; genus Streptomyces; species Streptomyces glaucescens. The sequence continues at coordinate 208 of NZ_MUND01000669.1, forward strand.
CGCCGAGGGTGGAGAGGACCGCCTCCAGGTGCTCCTTGAGCAGCAGGAACGCGGCGGACTCCACGGGTGAGGCGGCGTCGCCGTCCTCTATCAGGTCGCCCAGCGCGACGTCGTCCTCCTCGCCGACGGGGGCGTGCAGCGAGACGGGCTCCTGGGCGAGCCGCAGCACCTCGCTCACCCGCTCGGGCGGCAGGTCGAGATGGGCGGCGACCTCTTCGGGCGTGGGCTCGTAGCCGCGCTCCTGGAGCATCCGGCGCTGGACCCGCACCACCCGGTTGATCAGCTCGACGACGTGCACCGGGACGCGGATGGTGCGGGCCTGGTCGGCGAGGGCGCGGGACATGGCCTGGCGGATCCACCAGGTGGCGTAGGTGGAGAACTTGAAGCCGCGGGCGTAGTCGAACTTCTCGACGGCCCGGATGAGGCCCAGGTTGCCTTCCTGCACGAGGTCGAGCATGGTCAGCCCGCGGCCGACGTACCGCTTGGCGACCGACACCACCAGCCGCAGGTTCGCCTCGATCAGCCGGCGCTTGGCCATCCGGCCCATGACCACCAGCCGGTCCAGGTCGAGCGCCAACTGGCTGTCCAGGTCCGGGGTGTTGAGCAGTTTCTCCTCGGCGAACAGGCCGGCCTCGACACGGCGGGCGAGTTCCACCTCCTCGGCGGCGGTGAGCAGCGGGACCCGGCCGATCTCGCGCAGGTACTGCCGGAACAGGTCGGAGGAGGGACCGCTGTTGTCGACGACCCGGCCGGGCGGCGGCCCGGCGGGCTCGGGCTCGACGAACTCCGGTTCGGTGCCGGCCTCGGCCTCGGGCGGCTCGGATTCCGGTTCGGTCTCCGTCTGCGTCTCCGTCCGTGTCTCCGGGTGGTGCGCCGCACGGCTCTGCGGCGGCACGGCCGCCAGCACGTCCGGTGCCGCGTCCGGCTCCGTCGGCGTGCGGCTGTCGGTAGGGACGAGGGTCTGGGTCTGCACGGGGGCGACCTCCAGGGAATCGCTGCTGAGGTGGCGGAACCGCGGCGGTGAATGACCCGTTGGGGGACGGATCGGCCGCGCTCCGAGGACTCAGGCACCGCACCCAGTGTGGGGTAAGACACATCCTCGCCACGAGGGGCGTGCGCGCACTTTTTGAGTCCGGTGCGTGACCGGGTGGTTACCGTGCCGGACCGTGACGGTTCACAGGGCCGCCGCGCCACGCTCCCGCAGCGCCTGGCCGTACTGCTGGAGGACCCACAGTTCGTTCTGCACGGCGGCCAGCTGGGCCGGGTCGCCGCCGTTGGCGAGGCGGGTCAGGGTGGACTGGACGTCCTGGATGCGGCGGTCGACCGCGCGGCGCCGGACCCAGACCAGTTGCTCGCCCGCGTACGCCTCGTCGACCGTACGGCGCATGATCGCCTCCACGGCCAGCTCGGTGACCATGGCGCGGACCGTGTCGTCGGGGGCCGCCTCGCGGACCCGGACCAGATACTCCTGCGGGTCCCGCACGCCGTACTCCACGCCGCCCGCGTCGAGGATCGCCTGCCGTACGGCGGCGTAGGGGGCGGCGGTGAACTCGTCGACGCCGTACGCGTCGAACGCCGGGCAGACCAGCTCCGGGCGCTGGAGGGCGAGCTTCAGCAGCTCGCGTTCCGTCGCGTACACCGGGTTGCGCAGGGTCAGGGCGGGGCCGGACACGGCCGGGCGCGGCGCGGCGTCGTACGGCTGCTGGGGGCGCCCGGCGGGGGCGGGCCCCTTGCCGCCCCGGTCACGCGCCCACCGGGCCAGCTGGGCGACCCGCTTGACCACGAACTGGGTGTCGAGGATGCCGAGCATGCCGGCCAGCTGGACGGCGACCTCGTGCTGGGCGCCGCTGTTCTTGATGCGGGCGACGACCGGAGCCGCCTCGTCGAGCGCCGCCGCCCGGCCCGCCGGGGTGTCCAGGTCGTAGCGGCTCACGATCTGGCGCAGGGCGAACTCGAAGAGCGGGGTGCGCGGCTCGACCAGGTCGGCCACCGCCTCGTCGCCCTTGGCGAGCCGCAGATCGCACGGGTCCATGCCGTCCGGGGCGATGGCGATGTAGGTCTCGGCGGCGAACTTCTGGTCGTCCTCGAAGGCGCGCAGGGCCGCCTTCTGGCCGGCCGCGTCGCCGTCGAAGGTGAAGATCACACGGGCCGAGCCGTTGTCCATCAGCAGCCGTCTGAGGATCTTGATGTGGTCGCCGCCGAAGGCGGTGCCGCAGGTGGCGATGGCGGTGGTGACCCCGGCGAGGTGGCAGGCCATGACGTCCGTGTAGCCCTCGACGACGACCGCGCGGGACGACTTGGCGATGTCCTTCTTCGCCAGGTCGATGCCGTAGAGGACCTGCGACTTCTTGTAGATCGCGGTCTCGGGCGTGTTGAGGTACTTCGGCCCGTTGTCCGCCTCGTAGAGCTTGCGCGCGCCGAAGCCGACGACCTCGCCGCCGATGTCGCGGATCGGCCACATCAGCCGGCCCCGGAAGCGGTCGATGGGGCCGCGGCGGCCTTCCTGGCTGAGCCCGGAGAGGATCAGTTCCTTGTCGGTGAAGCCCTTGCCGCGCAGGTAGCGGGTGAGGTGGTCCCAGCCCTGCGGGCTGTAGCCGACGCCGAAGTGGACGGCGGCGGCCTGGTCGAAACCGCGTTCGGCGAGGAAGATCCGGCCGGTCTCGGCCTCGGGGGAGGTCGCGAGCTGTTCCGCGTACCACTCCGCGGCGGTCTTGTGGGCCTCGACCAGGCGGATGCGTTCGCCGCGCTGGTGGGCGGGGTTGTAGCCGCCCTCCTCGTAGCGCAACGTGATGCCGGCCTGGGCGGCCAGACGCTCGACCGCCTCCGAGAAGGAGAGGTGGTCGACCTTCATCACGAAGGTGATGGTGTCGCCGCCCTCCTGGCAGCCGAAGCAGTGGAAGAGTCCCTTGCTCGGGCTGACCTGGAAGGACGGCGACTTCTCGTCGTGGAACGGGCACAGTCCCTTGAGGTTGCCGCCGCCCGCGTTTCGCAGCTGGAGGTACTCGGACACCACGGCGTCGATCGGGACCGCGTCCCGTACCGCCTTCACGTCCTCGTCGTTGATCCGTCCGGCCACTCCTGAATTCTACGGGGGTCCGCCGACATCTCCGGGTCGCCGAGGCGCCCTGGAGGGGGCGGGGCACCGAGCGAGGAACCACGGCCGGCCCGCGCCCGCAGGACGGCGGACCCCGGCGGACGCCTACCCGCCCAGGCTCTCCAACGGCACGTGCGGAGACGACAGCGCCTCCACGTCCACCTGGACCCTGGACCGGATCAGCCGCTGAATGTGCTCTGTGACGTCCCACACGTTCACATTCATCCCGGCCAGCACCCGCCCCTCCTTCACCCAGAACGCGATGAACTCCCGCTTGCCCGCGTCTCCCCGGATCACCACCTGGTCGTACGACCCGGGCGGCGCCCACCCCGAGTACTCCATGCCGAGGTCGTACTGGTCGGAGAAGAAGTACGGCAATCGGTCGTGGACGACGTCCTGCCCCAGCATCGCCCGCGCCGCCGCCGGGCCGCCGTTCAGCGCGTTCGCCCAGTGCTCGACCCGCATCCGGATGCCGAAGAGAGCGTGCGGGAAGGCGGCGACATCGCCGGCCGCGTGGATGTCGGGGTCGGAGGTGCGCAGCCGTTCGTCGACCACGATCCCCCCGCCGTGCGCCCGGTCGGCGATCTCCAGTCCCGCCGCCTCCGCGAGCGCGGTCCGCGGCGCGGCGCCGATCGCGGCGAGCACGTCGTGCGCCGGGTGCTCCTCGCCGTCGTCCGTACGGGCCGCCAGGACGACGCCGTCCTGCCCGACGATCTCGGTCAGCCGGACGCCGAAGTGGAAGCGCACCCCGTGCTCGCGGTGCAGCTCGGTGAAGAGCTGGCCCAGCTCGGGGCCGAGCACTCCGTGCAGCGGGGTCGGATCCGGCCCCACCACGGTCACTTCCGCGCCGTACTCGCGGGCCGCCGCCGCGACCTCCAGGCCGATCCAGCCGGTGCCGGCGATCACCAGGTGGCCGTTGTCCCGGCCGAGGTGGGTGAGCACGCCCTTGAGGCGTTCGGCGTGGGCGAGGCGCCGCAGGTGGTGCACGCCGGCCAGGCCGGTGCCCGGGACGTCCAGGCGGCGCGGTTCGGCACCCGTGGCCAGCAGCAGCTTGTCGTAGCGGACGATCGTGCCGTCCTCGCCGAAGCGGACCGTCTTCGCGGCGCGGTCGATGCGGTCGACGGTCTGGCCGAGGTGCAGCTCGATGTCGTGCTGCGCGTACCAGGCGGGCTCGTGCACGAAGACGCTCTCGCGTTCCTCCTTGCCGAGCAGGAAGCCCTTGGACAGCGCCGGGCGCTCGTACGGGTGGTCGCGCTCGTCGCAGATCAGTATCACCCGCCCGCTGAAGCCCTCCGCGCGGAGCGTCTCGGCCGCCTTCGCTCCGGCGAGTCCTCCTCCGACGATGACGAATGTCTGATCCGCGTCGACCACTTGTTGCCTCCTCGTCACTGTGCCGCCAGGTGCGAGCCTCCCGCACGGAGCGTGAGGGGGGAAGGGGGGGTGACCCGATCAGGCCACGCACGGTCACATCGCTGTCACATCCGTCCCGTGAGCCTCGCGTGCAGCGAGCGGGCCGAGGCGTCGGTGAGGGAGGCGATCTGGTCGACGATCACCCGTTTGCGGGCCCGGTCGTCGGGGGCGACGTCGAACAGCGCGCGGAACTGCGGGTCCAGGCCGTCCGGGGCGCGGGCGGTCAGCGCCTCGGCGAGTTCGGCGACGACGATCCGCTGGTCGGCGCGGAGCCGGGTCTGCTCGGCGCGCTGCATGACGTAGCGGTCGGCGACCGCCTTCAGCACCGCGCACTCCATGCGGGTCTCGCGCGGTACGACCAGCTCCGCGCCGTACCGGGTGAGCCGGCCGCCCCCGTGGGCCGCGCGTGTGGCGCTCTCCGCGGCGAGGCAGAAGCGGCCGATGAGCTGGCTGGTGGCGTCCTTCAAACGGGCCTGCGAGACGGCCGAGCCGTCGTAGCCGTGCGGCCACCACTGCGCGTCCTGGAGGCGGTCCAGGGCGGCGGCGAGTTCGGCGGGGTCGGTGCCGGCCGGGACGTAGCGGCCGACGGCGACGCGGAAGATCTCCCGGCGCTCCGGCTCGGCGTGCAGGCAGCCGGGGTCGATGTGCCCGGCGTGCAGACCGTCCTCGACGTCGTGCACCGAGTACGCCACGTCGTCCGACCAGTCCATGACCTGCGCCTCGAAACAGGTGCGGGTGCCGGGGGCGTCCCTGCGGGCCCAGTCGAACACCGGGCGGTCGTCCTCGTAGACGCCGAACTTGCGCGAGTCCGGGTCGGTGGGATGGGCGCCGCGCGGCCACGGGTACTTCGTGGCGGCGTCCAGGACGGCGCGGGTGAGGTTGAGGCCGACGGAGCCCTCCGGGGTGAACCGCTTGGGCTCGATGCGGGTGAGGAGCCGCAGCGACTGGGCGTTGCCCTCGAAGCCGCCGCAGTCCTCGGCGAACTCGTTCAGCGCTTCCTCGCCGTTGTGGCCGAAGGGGGGATGGCCGAGGTCGTGGGCGAGGCAGGCGGCCTCGACGAGGTCGGGGTCGCAGCCGAGGGCCGCGCCGAGTTCACGGCCGACCTGGGCGCACTCCAGGGAGTGGGTGAGGCGGGTGCGGGGGCTGGGGTCCCAGGCCTGGTTCGTGGTGCCGGGGGTGACCACCTGGGTCTTGCCGGCGAGTCTTCTCAGGGCCGATGAGTGGAGGATGCGGGCGCGGTCGCGCTGGAAGGCGGTGCGGCCGGGGCGTTTGTCGGGCTCCGAGGCCCAGCGGGCGACTGACGTCGGGTCGTAACCGGGGGGTGTGTTGCCTTCCATGTGTCGACAGTAAGCGCAGACGCGTCAACCGGGTCGGTGTTCGTTCGCGGGTGCGGGTGGTCTCGGCCGGTCGCGCGGTTCCCGGCGTTCCTCAGCGAGTTGCGGCGAGCGCCGGTTCGTTCGTCTCCCGGGCTGCCATTGCCCCTTCGTAGCGGTGGAGGAGGAGTTCCGCCATCAAAGGGTGGGCGCCCAGGGGATCCGCGGCGATGTCGGGGGCGGCTTTCGCGCACTCCGTGGCGAAGCGGCCGGGGGCGGTGAAGTACGAGGCCACGGCGATGCGGTGGCGGCCCCGCGCCCGGAGGGAGCGGACGGCCGCGTCCACCGTCGGGGTGGCGGCGGAGGCGTAGGCGGGGACGACCGGGACGCCCAGACGGGCCGCGAGGAGGGCGGCCGTGCGGCCGGTGTCGGTCGCCGAGTCGGGGTCGCGGGAGCCCGCGGCGGCGAGGATCACGGCGGTGGCGCGGCGTTCGGTCTCGGTCGCCGGGGTGCGCCAGCCCGCCTCGGTCAGGCGGGTGTGGAGGGTGGCGGCGAGGAGCGGGTGGGGGC
>NZ_MUND01000670.1 GCF_002154375.1 Streptomyces glaucescens
CCCACGCCCGCACGGACTCCCTGAACGTGGGCTCCGACCTGCGCCGTTCGGCGTACGTCATCTACACGTCGGGTTCGACGGGCCGTCCGAAGGGTGTGGTGGTCCCGCAGGGGCCGCTGGTCAACTTCCTGGTGTCGATGCGGGACCGGTTCGCTCTGGGTGCGGATGACCGTCTGCTGGCGGTGACCACGGTTGGGTTCGACATCGCGGGCCTGGAGCTGTTCGTGCCGCTGCTCAGCGGTGCCGGCGTGGTCATGGCGGCCCGGGACGTGGTGCGTGATCCCGCGGCGCTGTGTGAGCTGGCGGTGTCCACCGGTGCGTCGGTGATGCAGGCGACGCCGAGCTTGTGGCGGGCGGTGCTGGCGCAGGATCCGGCGGTGGTGGAGCGGCTGCGGGTGCTGATCGGCGGCGAGGCGCTGCCGGCGGACCTCGCGGTGGCGCTCGCTGAGCGGGCGGTGTCCGTGACCAACCTGTACGGGCCGACCGAGACGACCATCTGGTCCACGGCATGGCAGGTGACGCCGGGTGCGGCGCGTTCGCCGCGCATCGGCCGGCCGATCGCCAATACACAGATCTACGTCCTGGACGCCGGTCTGCGGCCGGTGCCGCCCGGTGTGCCGGGGGAGTTGTACATCGCCGGTGACGGTGTGGTGCGCGGTTACCACGGTCGGTTCGCACTGACCTCGGAGCGGTTCGTCGCCGACCCCTACGGGGAGCCCGGCTCTCGCATGTACCGCACGGGTGATCTGGCGCGGTGGACGAAGGACGGGGAGCTGGAGTACCTGTCCCGGGTCGATGACCAGGTCAAGCTGCGTGGCTTCCGGATCGAGCTGGGTGAGATCGAGGCGGTGCTCGCCTCGCACGGGCAGGTGGCGCAGGCCGCGGTGATCGTGCGGGAGGACCGGCCCGGCGACAAGCGGCTGGCCGCGTACGTGGTGGGCGCGCAGGGTGCCCGTCCGCAGGCGGCCGAGCTGCGGGAGCTGGCCGCCGGACGGCTGCCGGGTTACATGGTGCCCTCGGCTTTCGTCGTCCTGGACGCGATGCCGCTCACCCCGAACGGCAAACTGAACCGGCGTGCCCTGCCCGCCCCCGACTACGGCCTGGACACCCCGGACGGCCGTGCGGCGCGCTCCCCGCGCGAGGAGATCCTCTGCGGCCTCTTCGCCGAAACCCTCGGTCTGGCGTCGGTCTCCATCGACGACGACTTCTTCCAGCTCGGCGGGCACTCCCTGCTCGCCACCAAGCTGGTCAGCCGGGTCCGTACCGTCCTGGACGCCGAACTCGCCGTCCGGCAGGTCTTCGAGGCCCCCACGGTCGCCGAACTCACCACCGCACTCGAC
>NZ_MUND01000671.1 GCF_002154375.1 Streptomyces glaucescens
GGCGGGCAGGTTCGATATCCAGTAGCCGGTCGGGGCGTCCTGGCCGTGCGGCCATTCGACCAGGAGGGTCCGGGTGGGCAGGACGCCGTCCCACCGGCTGCGGCCGCCGCCTGCCTCCTGGACCGCTGCCAGGGGCTGCTTGCCCGCGGGCCGCACTGTCAGCACCGTGAATCGTGAGGACATCACCCCTTTGCTGCCCTGGCGCCAGGTCACCTCAGTGAACCGGCCGGCACCGGCCTGGACCGTGAGGGCGGAGACGGCTCGCAGTGGGGTGCGGTAGCGGGGCAGCGTCGGCGGACCGAGCCCGCCATAAGCAGGCTGGTGCGGCCGGGCATTCTCCGGATGGGCGACTTCCTTCCCGGTCAAGGCCAGGACATAGGAGAGCCCTCGCTCCTCGAGACCGAGCCGGAACGGGGTGCTGACGCCGTAGCCGGCATCGGCGACCACCACCGGGGCCTTCAAATGCCACTGGTCGAGCGTGTCGAGCAGGCCGAGCGCCAGCCGCCACTTCTCCTGGTGGCCGGTGCCGTCGGGGACTCCTGCCCTGCGGCAGCGGTCCGGCTCGTGCGTCCACTCGCGCGGCAGATACAACTGCCATTCCAGCGGGCAGGACGCGATGTCGGTGGCGGCATGGACGCTGACCGCGACCTGGCAGTTCGCCCGTTTGCCGACCGCGCCGCAGTACTGGCGGGCCACCCCGACCGACGCGGAGCCGCACTTGGGGAACGACACGTCGTCGACCACCCACACCTCAGGCCGGACCGTCTCGCACAGCCGCTCGGCGATCCGCCGCCGCACCGGCAGCGGATCCCACGGCGACTGGTTCACGAACTGCTGCAGGGCCTGCATGTTCCCGTCCGGCAGCCGCTCGGCCATCGGCTGGATCGACTTGCGCCGGCCGTCCAGCATCAGACCCCGCAGATAACACGCGCCCCACCGCCGCTGATCCCGCCGCGGCACCGAGGCGAACACATCGGCAACGAACTCCGATAACTCACCCCGGAGCCGTTCCACCTCCCCCAGCCTCATACCGGAAAAGATGCCCACCACCAGGCAAGATCACTCAACGTAACGAAGCACTACTAGGCCTTGCCCAGCGGATCCTGTACCGCTGGCACGGCGGCGGGCCCGTGTCGACCATGGCCACGGGCCCCCCGCTGCCTGCTATGGGCGCCTCACCACGCGGACTCCCAGTGCAGGGCGTTGAAGGCGACCCGGATCGGTGCGGCTCCGCTGCTGTCGTTCACCCAGCTGCGTCCACCGTTGTTGGAGTAGCTCATGGGCCACCAGCCGTACGCGATCTGCCGGAGTTGGCTGTGCTCGATCTTGCTCGACGTGGTGTAGCGCACCAGGTGAGCCGCACCGTCCTGGTCCGGTACCGAGCTCTTGCTGTGCACCGTGGTGTCGGCCTTGGAACCGACCAGTGTCCAGTCGGTGCCCTGCTCCGACCTCGGGACACCGGTCGTGTGCAGCCAGCTGTGGAACTTGGACGGGAACGAGATGTCGGCGCACTGCTGGTACGCCTGAAACTCCTTGCAGATCGTGGCCCACCGGGAGCCGTAGTGCGGGCCCCCGAGGGTGACGGCGTCCTCGACGTAGATGTACGGCGGCCAGCCCTCCTCATGCCGTTCGGTGCCCGCCACAGCCGCCCTGATGATCAGGCTGCCCATGGAGTGGCCGACCAGGTCAACGCTTCGCCCCCACCGTGAATGGTTGAGGTGGACGTTCCAGGCCAGCCGCCGTCCGAGCTCCTTGATGCCGAGCTCTCGAGTGCCGTCCTTCTTCGCCAGGTTGATGTCACAGCCGTTCTTCTTCTTGTCGCCCGTGTAGAAGCCCACACGGACGAAATCGCCCTTCCACCCCCAGCGCTTCATCGCAGTGATCGCACCGTCCCAACGGCTGGCGCAGTTAACGCCCGGCTTGCCGTCCGGGTCGTAGCCCTTGACCAGGTAGACCGTCTCGGTGGTGCTGTTGTCGCGCGCCGGTGGTGTCGGCCCCGGATCCGCGACGGCGCTCGGCGCACCGATCCCTAGGAGCGCAGCTGCACACGTCGTCGTCCAGGTCAGGCCTCGGACTCGTTTCCCCATCGTTCCTCCTGCTGGTGATGAGCTCCTACCGGAAGCGACGGTGACATCCGGATAAGACCGCGTCGACGGTCTAGCGGTGTCCCGGACAGATTCGCGCTGTCCTGGCTGGTCGGACGTCTGCACCCCAACAGATCCGGACAGCGTGAAGCCGTCAGATTCGGGGCGCGGGCCCTGCTGCGACTCAAGAACCGTCCCGAGGCATTGCACGGCTGACACGCGTCGCTGCGCTGGACGGGCGCCGTTTCCCACAGACGTCATGCGCCGCCGGACAGGTCCACTCCTGCCCGGCGCACCACCTCATGGGGCCGCACCCGACCGCCGGGTGCGGCCCCACCGCATGTTCCGCCCACTGGCCACGCCGGACGCCGCACTGCCCCCGCGCGGTGCCGCGTCCAGCACGACCAGCGGACCCTCAGCCACCGCACGGAAGGACCCGCCACCGATGAGCACGCTGCCTACCCGGGCGAAGGCAGAGATGGCCGCCTACGGGCATCCGCCGCCGCCCTCACCTACGTCCCCTCCATATGCCGGACCTACTGGCCCCCATCTCCCGTACGGTGCTGTCTGACGCCACCGCCGAGGGCCCGGTGGTGATCGTCACGGCGCACGGCGGCCGGACCGACGCGCTCCTGGTCCAGGACGGTGACGTCGATGCGGTACGGCTGGCGCTGACCGAGGAGGATGTCGGACGAGCGGTCGGGGATCTGCTGCGGGACCAGCCTGAGGCCGCGACCCAGCCGGACGCCGCTCGGCGCGTGTCCGAGACGCTCGAATGGCTGTGGGACGAGGTCGCCCATCCCGTACTGAGTGCCCTGGGGCTGGACACCGCGCGTCCACCTCAGGAGGCGCCGCGCTTGTGGTGGTGCCCGACCGGTCTGTTCACCTTCCTCCCGCTCGCCGCAGCCGGTCACCACGGCTGCGGCGACACGGTCCTGGACCGCGTGGTCTCGTCGTTCACCCCGACGATCCGGGCCCTCACCCATGCACGCCGCCCCGAACCTCGCGACGCCAGCGGCTCATTCCTGGGCGTGGGCGTACCGAACGCCCCCGGACTTCCGCCACTGCACGGCGTGGCCTCGGCGATCGCGTCGCTGCGCGAGCGGTTCCCGGACGGCGTCTTCCTCACCGGCCCGGACGCGACAGCGGACCGCGTCCTCGCCCGACTGGCCGAAGCGGACCGGGCGCACTTCGCCTGTCACGGCGTCAACTCGCCCTACAGCCCATCGTCGAGCTGTCTGGTCCTGCACGGCGGCACCGCACTGCCCGTGACGGACGTCAGTCGGCTCGACCTGAACGCCGAGCTCGCTTTCCTGTCGGCCTGCAGCACCGCCCAGGGTGGCTACGACGTCCCCGACGAGGCCATCACCGTCGCCTCCGCCTTCCTGCTAGCCGGCTACCGCAACGTCGTCGGCACCCTGTGGTCAGTCCACGACACCGAAGCCCCGCACACCGCGGCGGACTTCTACGACTCCCTGCAGCCCACGGCCCCACCCGCCCGCGCTCTCCAGGAGGCCCTGCACCGGGCGCGCACCCGTGTTCCCGAACGTCCCGACGTGTGGTCGGCGTACGTGCACTACGGTGCGTGACCGGTGTGTTCGTCCCCCTTACCGTGCCCGTCCCCCAGTTCGAACATCTCCCCGTCCTCCGTCATGACGGCGGCGTACGGTGGCGACGGCCCTCTGACGTTCAAGCAGCTCGCGCACCAGATCGCGTCACAGGCCCGTGCGCGCGCTTGAGGATGACGTCCAGCTGCAGCTCGAGGAACCGTGCGGGCTTGCCGTCCCGCAGTGTGTCGGCGGCCGCGTCCACGAGCTCGGGGAAGCGGCTCTGCATGAGGCTGCCGCGGCGGGACTGCACCAGCAGCGGGCCGGGCGCCGACCACAGGGTGAAGACGAGCGCCCGGTAGCCGTCGAACTTCGGCTGGAACCGCAGCTCACCGGGCAGCGCGCCCGGCGCAGGCACCATGTCGCGGGCCTGCGCCAGCAGCGGTTCCACCGGCGACCGAAGGACCATACATCCGGCCTACGGGCTGACCGATGTCCCCGCGACCGGGCGCGACCGCCGGTGTAGATGTGGCCTCGGCAGGGAGCCGTGCCGCTCGGGGGGTGACACGGCTCCCCGACAAAGGGGGGGTGCAGCCCGCCCGGTCCTGTCAGCGGAGCGCGGCTGCCCCCTCCTGTTTACGGCCCGGCCACGGTCCGCGCGACCGGCCCAGGGCGAGTCGGCGGCTCGAGTCCCTCGTACGGGTTGCCTCCCCACCGGCCTGTACCGCGCGGCCACAGCGAAGAGATCACGGTCGACGGCGAGGCGGCCCCGGTGACCGTGAAACTCGGCGTGTTGGTATCGAACACCAAGTCGAGGCGAGGCAGACTCAGCGCCGAACAGCTCGACGCCCTCCGGGAGCTGGGCATGGAGTGGGCGTAGGAGCGCCGAGTTTGCAGCTTCACAAACTCAACACCCACCTGGCGGCCGGGCTGAAACGGTACGAGGCCGAGCACGACTTGCTCACCACCGTTCGCCTCCCGCCGTATGCACCCGACCTGAATCCCGTTGAGGCCCTCTGGTCACTGGTACGCAGGGCCATGGCCAACACCGCCTTCGATACACCCGACGCCCTCGACCGCACACTCCGCCGGGAGTTACGCAGGATCCAGCTCCGGCCACACCTGATCGACGGCTGCCTCACCGCCACCGGCCTGACCCTCGCACCACCGACCCCACCCTGGGAACCTCAGTAGGTGGCATGGTGGCGGGGGACTGCGACGCCGACGGCTGTGAACGGGGCGGTGAGCAGGGCGTACTGCTCGGCTGGGAGCGTGGCGGGTTTCCGTACGGCCTTGGCTGCGATCACGCAGACGGACTTGGCGTCCGAGTGGAGTCCCGCGCGGTATGCATTGAGTTCCTCACTGCGCGGAAGCAGCGCCGACCGGACGGCGTGGTCGAGCTCGGAGTTTTCTGATGCGGAGAGCCGGAGGGCACGGCTTGCCTCACGGCCGCCCTGCCGACGCCGGCTGACGGCGTGGTCGAACGCGGCGGCGAGAGTCTGGGGCGGCAGAGCCGCGACCGTTGCTATGAATCGAGCCGTGGCGGCATCCACAACTAGCTCCTTGTTCAGAATGCGGAAGGTTTAAGGGCAAGCGCCAAGCAGGTGACGCGACCAGGCACTCTGCCTTGCCCGTGAGAAGGTACGTTCCGGGTGGAACGAAGGGGAGTGTGACATGGATATCCATCGCCTGGCACGCATAGCAGCGACGCTCTTTGGGGAGCTCGGCACTGCTGGAGCGCTCACGGTACGGGAGTTGCCCGACGGACTCGGAATCTGTGTGTGGCCAGCCGGCACCCGGGGTGGAGGAAGCATCTTCGTGGGGTGCGACGAGTCGGTTCTGTTCGTGGGATCCGCGATAGGTTTCGACGCCGGTCTCGCCGCTTTCCGCCAGGGCAGGCGCACTCCCGCCGAACGCTTCCGGGGCGAGCCTGACAAGGCGACTGCACAGAAGCCCGTTGAGTAGCGGGGCGTGGGCGACCGCTACGAGCGGGCGAAAGACGTCCCCTCGTGTCGGCGGTGATGGCCGCTTTACCGCAGAGTCCGTGTTCGTCGCAATCACCGGATCCTGAATCGCATGAAGTCCGACCTGCCATGACACCTGTCAGGCGCTGGCCGACGCCGCGCGTCGAGGCCCGCTATTCGGGCTCGGCCTCGACGATCCTGACGTCCTCGGCGATCGGGTCCTCCATGACCCTGGACATGTAGCGTTCGGCGCCGACAAGGTCATAGGTGTCGTATGACGCCATCGAGCTGCCCTCGTAGGTCCACTCCACGCGGTACCGCTCTGCCACCTGGCTTCCCTCCCACTCGCTTACCCGCCGGAGCGCTGTCCGACTCGAACCGTACCCCGCCCGTCGTTTGCACCCACACGACGTACGCTCGGCCTCAAATGTCACAACCACCCACTTCCTTGCATCCGTCCCGGCCTGACTGGGCCATGCGCTCACGGTTCCGTGCGACGGATTCCAGAGCCGGTGGCCTCAAGAGGGCCGGATCGATGGGACGGCGTCCAGCAGCGGCAGGAGCTGGGTGACGTCATGCCGCTTGCCGGGCCTCCCGGTGAGCGCGACGGCGAGCGGGGTTCCGTGACGGTCGACGAGCAGGCGGTGCTTGGAGCCGGGACGGGCCCGGTCGACGGGTGAGGGGCCGACGTGATCCCCCTTTGAGGTACCGGATGTGCAAGCCGTCCACGGCGCAGCGCAAAGCAGCGTACGAAGCGGCCTAGGTCCTGTCTGACAAAG
>NZ_MUND01000672.1:0-3863 GCF_002154375.1 Streptomyces glaucescens
GCGAGCGGGGCCGCGGCGCCGGTGAGGACGGCGTGCCGTGACCCTTCGGGGACGTGTGCGGCCGCCATCACGCGCGTGACGGCGCCGAGGGCGGCGAGGGCCACGGCGTCGGCGGCGGTGGCCTCGACGGCCCGGCTGACCATGCCGGGGACGGTGGCGGTCCGGCCGTCGGCTGCGGCGGCGGCCGGGGTCGGCCGGATGCGGACGACGGCCGTGTGGGCCTGTTCGGAGCCCAGTCGCCGGACCGACAACTCCGCTTGCCGGCCCATGCGTACGGTCAGGACGGTCCACCAGTGGCGGGCTTGGGGGTGGCTGTTCCAGACGTCGTCCGCGATGCCGCCGGATGCCGTCGGTGCGGCGCCGTGGAGGAGGGCGCGGCGCAGGGCCCGGCCGTGGGCATGGCCCGGGGTCGCACCGACGACCGGGATCCCGGAGGCGTCGGCGAGAGCGAGTTCGGCGGCGTGACAGGCCGCTTCCAGCCGGGCCTGGTCCGCCCGTCCCGCTCCCGCGACGAGCGGGCCCTCCCCGGTCCGGCAGGACACGAGCGACGCCGGGAGCTGCGGCAGGTTCCCGGGCAGCGGTGCGTCGAGTACGCCGAGACGGGGATCGGTCAGGGCGGTGATCCGGTGCAGGGCTTCGGCGAGGTCCCGTGGGGCCCGGGGGCTTTGGCGTGCGGTGCGCGGAGCTCCGGCCCAGGGGTGGTAGGTCGCCTCGGGCGGCTCGGCCCGGGCGACCAGGACCGCCGGATGTCCGGTCGCCGCCGTGGCGGACGCGTCCTCGTGCGCGGCGGGGTCGGGAAGGCCGGCGACGGCCGCGAGCAGCCGGCCGGCCGCGGCTCCGGCGAGCAGGGCCACGTGTGTACCGGACGGCGTCGACGCCTGGTGCGGCGCGGAGAGGGGGCTGCCCGGAGGCGTCCACGGCTGCGTGCCGGGCCGGAGCCTGGCGGCGACGGCGTCCGCCTCGGAGCGGGCGTGTCCGGGCGGCCCGGGCTCGGTGACGAAGCCGCCGTCGGCGTCGCAGGAGACGGCCAGCGCCACGGCTCCGGACGGCGTGTCCGCCGTGACCACGGCCTGGCCCACGGCCAGTCGGCCGTCGACGGTGAGCCGCGGGCTCGCTCCCGCATCGTTCAGGGCCTGCGCCAGGCCTGTGGCGAGGGGGCTGTGCGGGTGGAGGGTGGCGATGACCGGCCTCGCGGCCCGGATCGCTTCGGCCGCCCGCGCCGGGTCCGCCGCCGACGAGCCGGGCCAGGGCGGGAGTTCCGCGCCGTCGGGGTGCTCGACCAGCAGGTCGTGTTCGCGGAGCCGGGCCGTGAGGGTGGTGAGGGCGGCCTCCACCCGGGGATCGGCCGACTCGGCCGTCCCCGCCACGCGGTCCGCGGCCAGCCGGGCCGACAGCAGCTTCCAGAGGAGCGGCAGCGCGCGACTGCCCTCCAGCGTGACGCCCGCGCCGCGGCCGCGCAGGTGCAGACCGGCCACCAGCGGGGTGACGGCCACGCCGGGCCGCAGCCGCGGCCGCGGCAGGGGCCCGGCCATGGACGCGGTGGGAGCCTCGGGCACCGGCACCGGCACCGGCACCGGCAGGGCGGGTTCCCCGCCCGCCTCAGGAGCCGGGTGCGGGAGGCGTCCCGGGGACTTCGAGGCCCTGTCCGCCCCCGGCTCCCCGCCGTCGGCGGTCATGATCGTCCCTCCGTCGCCGCGATCGCCTCGTCGAGGCGGGCCTGCCAGGAGTGTCCGG
Source organism: Streptomyces glaucescens (assembly GCF_002154375.1). Taxonomy (GTDB): domain Bacteria; phylum Actinomycetota; class Actinomycetes; order Streptomycetales; family Streptomycetaceae; genus Streptomyces; species Streptomyces glaucescens. Next base: position 1,735 of record NZ_MUND01000672.1, read on the forward strand.
TGAGGTCCGGTACCGACCGCACCAGGAGGTACGCGGCGAGGTACCGCTCCACCGGCCGTACATCGCAGATGGTGAACAGGCGGTAGAGCGCGTTCGTGGCCGCCCGGTAGATCACGTAGTCGTGGCGGGTCCACATCGTTCCGCGTGGGTCCGAGCGGTGCAGCCGCCGGTGGAACTCGCTGTAGCGGGTGCGGGCGTCCGGGTTCCAGCGGTCGGCCACCGCAGGGTCGCCGAGGGCCGCCGCGCGGTCCCGGTACTCGGCGGGGACGCCGGTGAGGTCCGCGCCCGCGTCGAACCGCTCCTGCGCGATGCGCCACGCGTCGGCGGACCAGCCGGCCCAGGCGCGTTCCCACCCGGCAGCCCCGCCGCCGGTGATCCGGCCGACGAGGGCGGTGACGGCCGGCCCCGTGGTCCACCACCGGCGTTCGAAGGCCGCCCGCAGCCGCCCGCCTCGGTCCTCGTACTCCAGGAAGTCCTCCAGGTGGGACACGAAGGAGTAGTGACCGCCGATCAGTCCTTGCGGGTGCGCGGCGGTGTGCGCGGCCAGCGCGGTGAGGGCGAGTCGCACGCGGGCGGGCGACGCGTCGCCGTGCGCGCCCAGGAACGCGGTGCCGCTGTCGAGCGCCGGCAGGCCGACGGCGAGCAGGTCGTCGCGGAGCCGGGTCGCGTCGGGCCCGATGAGGGCGTGGAGGGAGGTCTGGTCGACCGGCTCGACGCGGACCGTGCCGTCCGGCACGAGCGGTTCGTACGGCGGGGCGATCAGCTCGGCGCGGCCCGCCGCCTCGGCCCGGGCGAGGAGTTCAGCACCGGTGACGCGGGCGCCCGAGGGGTGGCCCGCGGCCCAGGTCCGCAGGGCGGCCGCGGCACGCCCGGCCGCCGCGTCGACCCGGCCACGGGCACCGCTCAGCCGTATCCGCACGTGGGGGCCGTGCAGCCAGTGCCGCTCGACGTGTGCGGTCAGGCCGTCCGCCGTGGCCTGGCGGGCCAGCGGCAGCACCGGGTCGCGCAGGAGCGGTGCCTTGTCCTCGCGGTAGTCGTAGAGGACGACGTCGAGGGCCGCGACGGGACGGGCCGCGGCCCGGAGGACTGCCGGAGTGTTCACCGGATGCCTCCTCGGCGGGGCGCGGGCGGCTGCGTGGTGGTGGTCGTGCGAGCCGGAACGGTCCGGCGGCGGGCCGGGCGGTACGTCTCGACGACGGACTCCACGACGTGGGTGGGCCGGTCTCGGCCGCCGAAGGCGGGCAGGGCCTCCTCGAGGACGACGCCCTCGGGGTGGCGTGCCAGCCAGGTGCCCAGGCAGCGCAGGTGCAGGGCGTTGCCCAAGTCGAGCGCCTGTGGCTTGGGAGCGCTCAGCCGTGCGACGAAGTCGTCGGTCGCGCGCCCGGACGGGGGGTGCGCGACCGGGTGCAGGAAGAGCTGCTCCGGCAGGCCGAGCAGGGCCCGCCAGCGGGCCACCGCGGCGACCGGCACCTCCCCCTCCCCCGAGGCGAGGTCGGCGCGCAGCGCGTCAAGCGCGCCCCGGCCGAGCTGCCAGCGGCGCCGGGCCAGCACGAGGTGGCGGTGGCGCAGCCGTGGCGTGCGCACCACCCGGCCACCGGGTGCCGTCAGCACGTGCCGGGGCAGCAGCGGGCGGAGGTTCACCATTCCCTCGGGGTGGTCCGACAGCAACGGGCCGAGCCGCCGCGGCAGCATGACCGGGGCGAGGAAACCCAGGTAGAGCACGTCCAGCAGGTCGCCGCTCGCCCGTACCCGGAAGCGCAGCCGGTCCTCGGCCCGGTCGTGCACGAGGTCGAGGTCGGCCTCGGCGAGAGCCGTCCGGCCGCGGTCGGGACCGATGTCCTCGGCGAGCAGCAGCGGGTGGAGGTTGGCGTTGAACCCGCCCACCGGCCGGATCTGGGCGGCCCGCGCGTCCCCGAGGCCGCGCCTGACGTACTCGCCGACCTCGGCCGCGGCACCCGTCGGCAGCGCGTCGAGGAAGCGGCTGGTGAAGCGGCCCCATCCGCCGTAGACGTGGTTGACGCACAGCAGGCCGGTGCCGTCGTCGGCGGGCGGGGCCGCGGGGGAACGCTGGACGAAGTGGGAGTAGGCGAGCGGCCGGGCGGCCGTCCAGTCGGGCAGCCGGTCGGCGA
>NZ_MUND01000672.1:3885-4137 GCF_002154375.1 Streptomyces glaucescens
CACGGCTCTGCCGCCTGCCGGGCCAGTGTGGTGAACTCCTCGCGCAGAGCGGCGAGTTCCGTCAGCCCGGTCGGCAGTCCGGGGTCGCCGGACGGCCGGTCGAGGTGCCGCCCTGCCTCCTCCCAGGCGGCGGCGTTGTCGGCGCCGAAGTCCCATGGGACGCGGCAGGTGCCGCCCTCCCCGTAGCGGGCGACGAAGCGGTCCCGGGCGACCCGGCTCATGACGTGCCCGAGGTCGAACAGCTCGGCCAGG
>NZ_MUND01000673.1 GCF_002154375.1 Streptomyces glaucescens
CCGCAAGGCCGGCCCGCGGGCTCGGCGCCCACGACACTGTTTGCGCCGCGGGCCAGGGCCTTGGGGCATGGAGGCGTACCTACGGGAGGACGATGTTGCGGCCGGGTCCGCCTTCGAGGGCGTCCTTTCCGGTGCCACCGCAGACGAGATCGTCGCCGCCTTCGCCGTCCAGTGTGTCGTTGCCGGGGCCACCGAGGACGATGTCGCGGCCGTCCCCGCCCATGGCGTGGTCGTCGCCGGGGCCGGCGTGCACGGTGTCGTCCCCGCCATAGCCCTCGATCATGTCGTCGCCCCGGCCGCCCCACATCTGCTGGTTGCCGCTGTCACCCATCAGGTGGTCCATGCCATCGCCGCCGTGCAGGGCGGCGGGTCCCATGACCATGTCGTTCCCCGCGTCGCCCCGCACCGTGCGTGCGGTGTGGGCGTGCAGTTCGTCGTCGCCGGGACCGCCGCTGACGGTGCCGATCCCGGGGGTGAAGGCGGCGATGGTGTCGTTGCCGTCGCCGAGGAAGACGTCGATCCTGTCGGGCCGGGGGCTGTCGGCGGGCAGTTCGCAGACGACGGAGGTGGTGTCCTCGGCTCTGGAGTACGCACAGTGGTTGCCCGGTTCGAGCGGGACCACGTCGCTCAAGCCGATCCGCCGGATCCCGTCGCTGGTGTACATGGAGAATATGTTGAGGTCGTTGGTCTGCCCGGCAGCGGCGGTGAAGACGATCGACTGAGTTGCCCAGTCGGCTCCGACGCGGGCCTTCGCCTCGGCGGCGGTGGCGGCGGCTGCCGGGCCGACGGCGAGACCGGCGGTTAACAGAGTCATGGCGACCGCGCTGACGGCGGCTCGGTTTCGGTTCATGAGACCTCATCTCGGTGGAGTGACGGTGGACCGGCCTGCTTGGCGTGGTGCTGCCGGGGACCGGGCGGACCCGGTCGTGAAGGCAGTCTCCCCTGCTGGTCCGGATCTGCAAGACCGCGAAAGCCAGGAACCGTCATCAGTGAGGAACCGGCGACGGCCGAGCCGCAGCCGATGCCGACCGCTTACCGCGGGGCAGCCCCACCCGGAACAGCCGTGTGAGCAAACGCGGCAGATGCCCTGCTCGCCGCCCACCCCCGGTAATCAACTCCGCTCGTTTCATTGACATTTCACTCAGCAGACGTACCGTTGGGAGCGCTCCCATAACAGTCTGGAAACTGGAAGGAGTCCCCCCACATGCGCAAGCAGAGTTCGTTAACCGGGCGTTCGCGGTCGTCGCTCCGTCGGCCCCTCCAGGCGCTCGTCATGGTGTTCGCCGTGGTCGTCGGCGCACTGGCCTGGTCGACCCCCGCCCAGGCTCACGGCACCATCGTCAACCCCGCCTCCCGCGCGTACCAGTGCTGGAAGACGTGGGGCAGCAACCACACAAGCCCGGCCATGCAGACCGAAGACCCCATGTGCTATCAGGCGTTCCAGGCCAACCCCGACACCATGTGGAACTGGATGAGCGCCCTCCGCGACGGTCTCGGTGGCCAGTTCCAGGCGCGGACCCCCGACGGGACGCTCTGCAGCAACAACCTCTCGAGGAACGACAGCTTGAACAAGCCCGGGCCGTGGAAGACGACCAACGTCAGCAACAACTTCACGGTCCAGCTGCACGACCAGGCGTCCCACGGCGCCGACTACTTCAAGGTCTACGTGAGCAAGCAGGGCTTCAACCCCAAGACCCAGACCCTGGGCTGGGGCAACCTGGACTTCATCACGCAGACTGGCCGCTTCGCCCCGGCGCAGGACATCAGGTTCAACGTCAACACCTCCGGCTACACCGGACACCACATCCTGTTCGTGATCTGGCAGGCCTCGCACCTCGACCAGGCCTACATGTGGTGCAGCGACGTGAACTTCGGCTGAGTCGGAGAGCGCCGCACACAGCACCGGCCTCTGCCGGGCGCCGGTAACCCGTCGCCCGGCCGACCGAGCTCCGTCGGGGCAGGGGACCGATTCGGCACCCTGCCCCGACGGTGCTCCTCTGCCCTCCTGGTGTGAACACACCCATCGCGCGGCAGCCGGCTCCCCACCGTCTCGTCGTACGACTCCGGCACTCAACGGCCATGTCGTCCCGAGCGACGGCTGGGTCGCTCCAGTACTCGTACAGGCCGGCGAGCGCCATCACCTGATTGTCCTCGGGGTGGATGAAGCAGGGCTGCTTGCGGGCCTTGCCGGTCACCGGGCCCTAACCGGGCCGCCACTCACCGACGGAGCCGGCTGCTGATGCAGCCGGCTCCGTCGGCCTGTCACGGGCCCGGTGTTCCCGGTGCGCGGCTGCTGGCCTCTTCCACGCCCGGTGCGGAGGTCCCGAGAATCTCCCGGATGACATATCGGGCGTTGGCCGAAATGATCGGGTTGGTCTTCCGGTAGTACGGCAGCTGGATCACCGCCATGGACAGCGCCCAGCCCCGGCTGCGGGCCCAGGTCGCGTCGTCCACGTCCACCGCCTCGCGGTACACCCGCCGCGCCGAGGCCGGCAGCACGTTCCACGCCGGGATGAGGTCGGCCGCCGGTTCCCCCATGCCCACGGTGCCGAAATCGATGACCGCCGAGACGCGGTCGCCGGCGAGCAGCAGATTGCTCGGCATGAGATCGGAGTGCGACCAGCAGGCCGGGCCCGTCCACCGTGGTGCCGCGAGCGCCTCCTCCCAGGCCGCGGTGATCTCGTCGGCGTCGAAGGGTTCGTCGGTGTGGCGCAGTGCCTCGATCGCCGCCCGCATCTCCTCGTCCTCGGTGACCAGGGGCTTGCTCCGGTGCGCGGGCGGACCGCCGGGGAGATCGATCCTGCGGATGGCGATCGCGAACTCGGCGAGGTCACGGGCCACGAGCTCGGGCTCGGCCAGTTCACCCTCCACCGGGTTGTGTCCCTCGAGCCACCGGTGCACCGCCCAGGCCATGGGGTAGCCCTCGCCCGGGAGGCCCGTCGCCACCACCTCCGGGATCGGCAGCGGCAGCAGCGGTGCCAGCCGCGGGAGCAGCCGTGCCTCCGTCGCTACGGCCTCGGCGCCGCCGGGACGCAGCGGCAGCCGGACGGTCAGATCGTCGCCGAGCCGGTAGATGGCGTTGACCGTGCCTCCGGAGGTGAGCCGAGTGATCGGCAGGTCCGCCCACCGGGGAAACTGGGCGCGCAGCAGGCGCCGGACCAGGCCGGCGTCGGTCTCGGCTTCGTCCGCGTGCATCCTGCCCATGTTCCCCCACCGGCTATCTCGGTTCCTGCCATGATCGTCGCACGGCCGGACGTCGACCGGAGGTCGTTCCGGCCCGGCCGCGGCACGCGTACGAAAAGGTGCCGGCGGCCGGACTGCCGGCCGCCGGCACCTGCGCGCTCTCGGTCGGCGGGAGTCACGGCTTCACCCGCCTGACCTGGTCGCTGGTCGCCGTCGTGTTCTTCCTGCTGACGGTTGCGGGTGCTGAGCGTCGCCCTGGACTCCGCCTTCTTCGACGAGAGCCTCACCCTCGTCCAGTCCCTGTGGCTCGGCCTCGTCATCGGCGTCGTCTGGCTCAAGCTCGCCGACAGGACGAGCACCGCCAAAGAACCCCTGGGCCTATCAGAGAAGGTCCGGAGCTCCATCGCCTGTAGACACCCCGAGTACGGCGAGGGCTTCCGTAACGACTTCAGGGCCGGCCCCCACCGGGCCTGCTGTGCCGCCACGCCTGCCCCGTGCCCGTACCGGCCGTCCTTCTCCGGGGCCCTGGCGGTCGTCTATCCGGCCGGACGGCGGTACTCGGCCAGGGCCTGGGTGATCTGGCGGGTGGTCTGTGCGGCCACACGAGGATGGGTCGCCGCGTACGTCGTATACGCGTTGAGGCCGGTGGAGAGCGCCCATCCGAGGCCGCGTGCCCAGGTCGCTTCGTCCGTGGCGAGTGCCGTACCGAAGGCCGCCCGGCCGGCCGGGCCCAGCAGGGTGTACGCGATCGTGAGGTCGCGGGCGGGGTCGCCCATGCCGAGACCGCCGAAGTCGATGACGGCGCTGAGGCGGCCGTCCGGGCCGGCGAGGAGGTTGCCCGTGTGGAAGTCGCCGTGGAACCAACGAGGTTGACCGGACCAGGGCGGAGCGTCGAGGGCCGCGTCCCATGCGGCCGTCAGCGTCGCGGCGTCGAAGACGTCCGCGGTGGTGGCGATCGCGGCGCGGGTGTCGGCGTCACGCGCGTGCAGGGCTTCGCCCACGAGGTCGGGGTGCGGGCCCGGGAGGAGGGTGTCCGCGGGCGGGAGGCGGTGGAGGGCGGTCAGGAAGTCCGCCAACCGGTGCGCGAGAGCAGAGGACGCAGGGGCCACGGAGGGCGCGGCCGCGTCGGTGGCGTGGATGGAGTCCGTGGCGTCGGTCCTGGGGACTTCGCCTTCCAGCCACCGGGCCACCGACCAGTGCCACGGATACCCCAGCTCCGGCGACGGCTTCCCCAGCCCCAGCGGTACGGGAACGGCCAGCGGCAGTCCCGGTGCCAGCAGGGGCAGCCAACGGTGCTCCTTCACAGCCTGCCCGGCAGCCCAGTCGCCCCTGGGCAGCCGCACCGCCTTGTCATCGCCGAGCCGGAAGATCACGTGATCTGAACCGACAGGATCGAGCAGGGTGAGGGGCAGGTGCGCCCACTGCGGGAATTGCTCGGTGAGCAGTCGTGCGGCGAGATCCGCGCTGATGGCGGGGGCAGGGGCAGGGGCAGGGA
>NZ_MUND01000674.1 GCF_002154375.1 Streptomyces glaucescens
CGCCGGCCGCGCCGTACAGCACATCGACGAAGCCCGCGTCGGCGACGGTGCCGACGTCTTCCAGGGTGGTGCCGACGACGAGGTCGGTGTAGCCGTCCTCGTTGTAGTCGACGGTGGCCATCGCGTTGCCGAACGAGTCGCCCTGCTCGGCGTCGCCGACGACCCAGGCGAGGTCCTGGTTGATCTCCGCGGTGCCCTTGCCGCCGCCGTAGGAGATGCGTATCAGACCGGCGTTGGTCTTGCCGCCGACGGTGCCCGCGGGGTCGGCTATCGCGATGTCCTCGACGCCGTCGCCGTTGAAGTCGGTGATGCGGGTGGCGCCGACCTTGGAGTTCACCCAGGACGCGAGGTCGTCGACGCGTGCGATGACGCCCGCGGCACCGGTCTGCGTGGCGTCGGTGTCGTAGTAACCGCCCTGGGAGGACTGGGAGCTGAGGCCCACGAGCTTGCCGGCGCCGATCACCGGGCCGCCCGAGTCGCCCATGCACGCGGCGACGCCGTCCTTGCCGGTCACCTGCGCCGAGGTGGCGCCGATGGCGTCGAGGGTGTAGCTGCCGGTGTGCAGCTGCAGCGGCGCCCACTCGGTCTTCGTACGGCCGTACCCGGCGAACTGCAGCTCCTGGCGGGCCGCGGGCGCGGTGGTCGCGAGGGCGATCGACGCCACATTGGTGACCGGCCGGTTCAGCCGGGCCAGGACCACATCGCGGTCCGTGCGCGGCACGAGCTCGACGATACGGCGCTCGGCGCCCTGGGCACCGGAGAGGTCAGTGCGTCCGATGACAGCGGTGGTCGTCTTCGCCGGTGCGCCGGCAGCGACCGCGAGCGAGACGGCCGGGTCGGCCGCGAAGCAACTGGCCGCCGTGAGCAGCCATTCGACGTCCACGAGGACCGCGGAACAGCCTCGGTCGTGCTCGCCGACGATGACCTGGGGGGTGTAGGCGAAGGTGGTGTCCACATCGGTGGCCGGGGTTCCCCCGGTGATGGCGGCCGCGGGAACCGCGGACAACGCGAGCGACGACCTGATCGTCCACACCAACGACGGCAACATCGCCGTCCGCAAGAACATGGGCACCTACTTCGACGGCGGCACGTTGATGATCACTCTGTAGCGGGACTCCCGTCCTGGCCGGCCGGGAACGGACGGCCAGGACACCGGGGGCGCAAGTCGGCCTGCCCCCGCGGAACTTCGCGCACGATCGCGCCGGGAGGGGAGGCTGATGTGCACGGCCTTGCCGCGCTTGCGGCCGCGGCCACACCAGACCGTCCAGTCGCACTCCCGCTGCCGGTGGCCGCGTGGGCCGCGTGCTCGTCACGTTCGAGCGCCCGGCGCGGGCGGGCGCCTGCTGTCCGCATGCAGGCGCTGGGGCTTGAAGCAGCGGTCACGGTGAGGGTCGTGTCTCGTTCGGTGGCCCTCGCCCATGGGCTTCAGGCCTTCCCAGTCGTACGTGTTGCCGACCGAGACGCCGACGAGGAGAGTCAGTCCGTTCGCATCGCCCCGGCCCGTCCCTGAGGTCCCTTGCCAGCTGGCCCGACCTCGGCCCTGGAGGTATCCCCACCCCCGTTCCGGAGGCTGCCGCCATGGGCGCAGCCCACCCGCTCCGGCAGGGTGTGAGGGCATGAAGGCAACAGTGAAGACCTCGCGGGCACGCCTTGCCACCACCGCTCTGCTCGCTGCCGCCGTTGCGTCCACGGCACTCGCGCCTGGCACTGCGACCGCCGCCCGCCCGGCGTCCGC
>NZ_MUND01000675.1 GCF_002154375.1 Streptomyces glaucescens
CGCGCGCCCGCCCGCGCGGGTGAACCCACGGATGAGTCACCTCGCCAAGCGCCGGTGGACCGTATCTGTGGGACATGATGAAGAACCTGATGCGTGCCGCGGCCGTCGCCGCGCTCGCCTTCACCCTGCTGGCTGTTCCGGCCTCCGCTTCCAGCGAGCCCCGCGCCGCGGCTGGGATCGACTGCCCGTCCGGCTACGTCTGCATCTACCCCGAGATCAACTTCGGCGGACAGCCCTGGGTCCGCCGCGCCTCCGACGGCAGCGTGAAGGACCTCCCGACCGCGATCCGGGACCGCGGCAGCTCGATCCGCAACAACTCCGACCGCACTGCCCGCGTCTACGAAAAGCGCAACCACTCCGGCCGCTGGGTCTGCGTCACCCGCAGCGGCGGCTCCATCCACGACCTGCGCAGCTACAACCTCAACGACCAGACACGCTCCCTGAAAATCAACCGCAACGACTGCGGCTGACCCCCCGCACCATCCGTGTCGGCCGCAACCGGCAGCAGGCATCGGCCCCGGCCCAGGGACTCACGGGCCGACGCGCCCGCCACTGCTCCCGTCCCCGGCGCCTCGCCGGGGCGTGCGTCTGACTTCCCGCTCCTGCGGGTAAACCCCGCCTGCACGACACCGTGTCCTCGCACCGCCACCCGCTACGAAGATCCCGTTCCGATGTAGTGCAGCCAATCCTGGCGCCATCCGGACGGGGCGTCGATTCCGACGAGGAGGAGACCATGGTGAGCGGCGAGCACCTGGTCGCGCAGGTGCTGATCCGCGGCCACGCCCGCGTCCGGGCCCGCAACGCTCTGGCGGGCCTGCTGCCCGCGACATCACCGTGCCCGTTCGGAAGCCGTGGTCCACGTACGTCGACTTGGACAGCAGCAGGCCGGTGACGTCGTGGTCGGGCAAACGGGCGGCCCACTCCAGGCGGAGGCGGTCGACACCGGACAACAGGGCGAGGACGGAGTGCGGGAGATCGTGCCGCAGGTGGATCAGCGTGACGACCAGCCGGTCGACGAACACCAGCCGATGCCTGGCACCGGCCCCCGCCTCACGTTTCCAGCTTTCGATCGACAAAGGCGCGAGGCGGGCAGGTAACCCGGGGGGTGCCTCTATGTCTTTCGTCAAGCGAGGTGTGGGGTGCGGGGTTGGTAGAAGGTTCCGTCGCGGAGCATGGCGAACAGGACGCTGATGCGGTGGCGGGCGAGGCGGAGGAGGGCCTGGGTGTGGGTTTTGCCGCGGGCTCGGCAGCGGTCGTAGTAACCGCGGGAGGCGGGATCGTGCAGGGCTGCGAACGCGGACAGGAACATCGCGCGTTTGAGCTGCCGGTTTCCGCTTCGCGGAGCGTGATCGCCGTGGATCGAGGTCCCGGACGACCTGGTGGCCGGCGCAAGACCGGCATAGGAGGCCAGGTGGGCGGCGGTGGGGAAGGTGCTGCCGTCGCCGACGGTGACCAGGAGGACTGCGGCGGTCCTGACGCCGATGCCGGGCATCGACGTCAGAACCTGGGAAAGAGGGTGGGCCTCCAGCAGAGCCTCGATGCGGACCTCCAGAGTCCGGCGTTGTTCGTGGACGGCGGCCAGGGACTTCGCCAACGAGGGCACGATCACATCCAGGGTGCCGGTGCCGGGGACCACGACGGTCTGCTCGTCCAGGGCGGTGAGGATGTCGTCGGCCAGCCGCTGGGCCATGCGCGGGGCCCTGGGCCGGATCACCTCGACGAGCTTGCGGTGGCCTGCCTTGCGCAGAGCGTCCGGAGATCCGTAGCGCTCCAGGAGCCAGGTCACTGCCGGGTGGTCCAGCCGTGGACCGAGGACGCGTTCGAGGCTGGGGTGGAACTGGGTGAGCAGGCCGCGGATGCGGTTGGAAGTGCGGTTGGCCTCGCCTGCCAGGTCCTGGTCGAAGCCGACCAGCATGGTCAGCTCGGCGGTGATCTCGTCGGTGAGTTCGAGGTTGCGCAGGGTGTGGGGCATGGTGCG
>NZ_MUND01000676.1 GCF_002154375.1 Streptomyces glaucescens
CAGGGTGTGGGGCATGGTGCGGGCGGCGTCCGCGATGACGGCCGCGTCGCGGGCGTCGGTCTTGGCCTCGCCGGGGTAGAGGTCGGCGATCCTGCGCATTGCCAGTCCGGGCAGGTAGGCGACGTTGCAGCCGGCGTCGCGGGCGACGGTCAGTGGCAGGGCGCCGATGGAGGCGGGCTGGTCCACGACCACCAGGACGGTGCCGAACTTGGCCTTCAGCTTGTCGAAGACGGCCCGCAGCTGGGGTTCGCCGTTCGGCAGGGCCTTGTCGAAGACCTTCTTCCCGGCCGGGGTCAGCCCGTGGCCGTGGTGCGTGCTTTTGCCGACGTCCAGGCCCAGGAAGACGCCCACCCCGTCGATGCCGACCATCGTGCCCCCACATGCGTCGATGCGTGCCGGCCCCGGTGGTGGGGTCCGTTCGCGCGCATCCACGTTATGCAGACCTGCCGCCCGCGAACGGCCGGGCATTGCGCCCGGCCGGGCGGTGGTCGGACCTCTGATCAGCGTCTCCGACGGCACCCCTCGGGCCCGGTGACACC